>NZ_CBFIEO010000004.1:0-130500 GCF_965661665.1 Cognatiyoonia sp.
TGATGGAGATGGACGCCGCTTCCCGCACAGGTGTAGGCGACATCCGTGAAATCATTGACAGCGTACATTATCGCGCCGCTTCCGCCCGCTACAAAATTTATATCATCGACGAAGTACACATGCTGTCGAAGAACGCGTTCAACGCGCTTTTAAAAACGCTGGAAGAACCGCCAGAGCACGTGAAATTCATCTTTGCGACAACTGAAATTCGGCAGGTGCCCGTCACGGTGCTGTCGCGCTGTCAGCGATTTGATCTGCGCCGGATCGAGCCCGAAGATCAGATCGCCCTGTTACGCAAGATCGCAACGGCCGAGGGGGGAAAGATTTCAGACGATGCGCTGGCGCTTATCACCCGCGCCGCCGAAGGGTCCGCCCGTGATGCGCAATCCCTGCTGGATCAAGCGATCTCGCATGATTCTGCTGAAACCACCGCCGATCAAGTGCGCGCGATGCTGGGTCTTGCCGACCGTGGTCGGGTGCTCGACCTGTTTGATATGATCCTGCGGGGCGATGCGGCGGCTGCCCTGACGGAGCTTTCGGGCCAATACGCAGATGGGGCCGATCCGATTTCAATCCTGCGCGATCTGGCGGAGATTGCGCATTGGGTCAGCGTCATCAAGATCACGCCCGACGCCGCCGACGACCCCACCGTCAGCCCTGATGAGCGGGTGCGCGGCAAAGATATGGCCGACGCCCTGCTTATGCGGGTCTTGTTGCGGATATGGCAGATGCTTTTGAAAGCGCTGGAAGAGGTGTCGATGGCACCGAATGCGATGATGGCCGCGGAAATGGCGATCATCCGGCTCACTCATGTGGCCGACCTACCCACGCCAGAAGAGTTGGTAAAAAAGCTGAAAGACGCAACGCCGCCCCCGTCAGGTGGGCCAAGCGGCGGGCCACGGGCACCTGCACCGCAACCGTCTCCGACAAACGCGACATCCACTACCCCCGCGCCGACCCACGCCACACCATCCGGCCCGACGGCAAGTGCCGCGACAGCGCCAGTTTTGGCGGAGGAGGCGCTGGCCCATTACGCGCGATTTGAGGATGTGGTGGACTTGATCCGCACCCACCGCGACGTCAAATTGCTTGTCGAGGTCGAAACCGGCCTGCGGTTGGTCAGCTACCAACCCGGCCGCATCGAGTTTAGCCCGTCAGAGGCGGCACCTACCGATCTGGCACAGCGGCTCGGCTCCCGCTTGCAAAGCTGGACCGGCAATCGCTGGACGATTTCTGTATCCAACGACGCAGGCGCACCGACCATCGCCGAAGTGCGCGACGCGACGGAGTTGAAGACCAAGCAAGAGGCCGAAGCGCACCCGTTGGTGCAAGCAGTCATAGCTGCCTTTCCCAAAGCCACGATCACCGAAGTGCGCACAGCAGATGATCTGGAACAAGACGCGCTGGAAGACGCGCTTCCTGAAGTCGATGAGGAGTGGGATCCATTCGACGACGACTGATCGCCGCGCTCGCCCTCGCCCCATCCTCTGTGCTGGCAAAGGTTTGCGACAAAGAGCGCCCGAATTGGGACGGCACTCCCGTCTCTGCTATTGGGGAGGCAATCGTACTTTTCTCCACCCTGCCCTCGCTCGCGTTGATAGCCGCGACTCTCATCGTTCTGCGCTACAAAAGCGTCTGGGGCGGGCTCGCGGTTGTGGTGGCTTGGACGGCGTTGGTCTCCATCATCAATTCAGAACGGATAAATTCCCTGCGCAAGGCTGCAGTGGATGAAGGCTGCATTGGCCCTAACACCTTGTTCATCGCGATTACGATTGCGATATGTATTGCAATTGTTCTTTACACCGCCCCACGACTGTCGGCGGACAAAAACGGAGAAAGCTAAATGCTCAAAGGTCTCGGTGGCCTTGGCGACATGGCCAAGATGATGAAACAAGCCCAAGAAATGCAGGGCAAGATGGAACAGATGCAAGAAGATCTGAACTCCATGACTGTGGTGGGCGAAAGCGGCGCGGGTCTTGTCAAAGCCACGGCCACCGCAAAAGGTGAGCTGATCGCGCTCAACATTGATCCATCGATCTTCAATGGCGATGAGAAAGAAGTGGTCGAAGATTTGATCCTCGCCGCAATCAAAGACGCACAAGCCAAGGCGCAAGAACGCAGCCAACAGGAAATGGCCAAGATGGCTGAAGGCATGGGCTTGCCAACTGGCATGAAACTGCCATTCTGAACACACCTGATCCTTTCGCTAAAAAAACCTTCGCCGAAGGCTTTGGCCTCTCGGCAGAAAGGTCAATCTTGGAATGAGTAGCGGCTCTGAAGATCTTGAAAACCTGATTGCGCTGATGGCGAAGCTGCCCGGCTTGGGGCCACGGTCGGCGCGGCGGGCTGTGTTACATCTGATTAAGAAGCGCAGTCTGCAACTCATTCCCCTGGCAGAGGCGATGCACCGCGTGGGCGCAACCGCGCGGGAATGCCTGAATTGCGGAAACATTGGCACGACCGACATCTGTGAAATCTGCGATGCACCAAAGCGGGCGACGGGCCAGATTTGCGTGGTTGAGGATGTTGCCGATCTTTGGGCGATGGAGCGTGCCGCGGTCTTCAAGGGGCGGTATCACGTGTTGGGCGGCACGCTTTCCGCGCTTGATGCCATTGGGCCGGACGAGTTGCGTATCCCGAAACTGGTGGATCGGTGCAAAACCGAAGAGGTGACGGAGGTCATCCTAGCTCTCAGCGCCACAATCGACGGTCAAACGACCGCGCATTACATCGCCGATCAATTGCCTGGCGTGACGGTCACATCGTTGGCGCAAGGTGTCCCTGTAGGGGGAGAGTTGGATTACTTGGACGACGGCACGATCACGGCCGCGCTGAACGCCCGTAAGTCGATCTAGAAACGACGAACGGCGACGTTTCCACCGCCGTTCTGAGTGCGTAAATTCCATGTAATGAATACACCACGCACAGGTGTACTCCCCACCGTTTAAAAATAAACAAACAAAAAACTCTGCAACGTGGTTCTTGCGAACCTCCGCCATAATTGTTGGCGACGGTTATCATTAATATGACAACACACCGTTTCCAAATACTGGATAACCTTACCTTTAGGGGTGTGGCACGAATGCACGACTGCGCCGCGAGCATACCAAGCGGCCGACTTTCTCGGCCTATGATTCTCTTACCGATTCCCCACTAAAAGACCCCACAATGTGGAGCCTTCTTTAAGACTTGTCGGAATCGCTTAATTTTCGTCGTCTTCGGCATCGTCTGGCAAATTGAAAAAGCTGTCGGCGTCGACAATGTCATCACCCTGTTTAGCCGTCTCAACGGCGGTAGAATCATCTGCACCGTCGCCAAGGCTAAAGGTTTCGAGACCAGCGATCGCTGTTGGAATCTTTGGTTCCGCATCCATCGCCAAACTCTGCTCGGTCGAGACGAGTTTGCGCCGCTCATCGTCGGACATCACGGTGCCCTCTTTCGCCTTCTTGGCGTTGGCCTTTTGCACGGCAAGGTCAAGCTCCGACTGCTTGCAGAGGCCAAGGGCCACAGGGTCGATTGGCTCAAGGTTATTGATGTTCCAATGGGTCCGGTCGCGGATCGACTGGATCGTTGGCTTTGTTGTGCCAACCAGTTTGGAAATCTGGCCATCAGACAGCTCTGGATGGAACTTGACCAGCCAGTAGATGGAGGCCGGACGATCCTGACGCTTGGACAGCGGTGTGTAGCGGGGACCACGGCGCTTTTCTTCGCCTGCGCTCGCTGGGTTGAACAGAAGCTTCAGCTTGTGAAGCGGATCCTTCTCTGCCTTGTCGATCTCTTCCTGTGTCAGCTGCTTGTTGGCAATCGGGTCGAACCCTTTGACGCCCACAGCCACATCGCCATCGGCAATGCCCTGCACCTCAAGCTCGTGAAAGCCGCAGAAATCCGCGATCTGTTTGAAAGTGATTGTTGTGTTGTCGCAAAGCCAAACCGCAGTTGCCTTAGCCATAATCGGTGTATTTGACATTGTGTCTACTCCTTGGTGTGCAAACAGTTCTTTCCTGCGCCCTTGAGGGGGCTGACCGCTGGGGCCGGGTTCGCATTGTCCGGGAACTTGCGGCCTGTATAGTGACACCTGCCCCGTTAGGAAAGGTCCAAAATGCGTCGCCTTTTATGCGCCGTCCTCTTTGCCGCCACCCCCGCATGGGCGGAAGATGTCGCGGGCGAGTTCGATTACTACGTGATGGCGCTGTCTTGGTCGCCCTCTTGGTGCGCGATCGAAGGCGACGCACGGCAATCACCACAATGCGATCAGTCCAACGATTTTGGCTGGATCCTGCATGGCCTCTGGCCGCAGTACGAGGACGGCTGGCCCGCCAATTGCCGAACGTCCTTCCGCAACCCCTCCCGCCGTCAAACATCTGAAATGGCGGATATTATGGGGACGTCGGGCCTAGCTTGGCATCAATGGAACAAACACGGGGTGTGTTCCGGCCTATCGTCGGAAGATTACTACGCCCTTTCCCGCCTTGCCTACGAAAAGATCACGCGCCCACCCGTCTTTCGCCGCCTGGACCGCGCCGTCACCCTCCCCGCCTCCGTCATCGAAGACGCCTTCGTTCAGGCCAACCCCGACCTTGACCGAGACCAAATCACCGTGACCTGCAAGCAGGATTACATTCAAGAAGCGCGGATTTGTTTGACACGCGATCTGGAATTTCGGGAATGTGGACGCGATGTGATCCGCGATTGCAATCTGGGCGACGCACAGCTCGACCCAATCCGTTAGCTTTGATGAGTTCCAAGCCTGTTGAAGAGCCAATAGAGGGCGGCAACACAAATACCGTCCGTCGTGCGCTGCGGCGATACTTTTCGGCGCAATCTGACGCCGCACAGCCAGACGATCCATCGGTACCTGACGCTATTGAGAGTCAAACGGGTTCCCGCCCCCGAGTTTCTGGGTATCGCCCCGCAAAGCCGCGAAATCCTTTCGTACATCGAAGGCGAAACAGATTATCCAGGCGACCTTTGGCTGAATGATGACGCGCTCATCAAATCCTACCAAATCCTGCGGCACCTCCACGACGCATCAGTTGATTTTGTGCCATCGACTGCCACGAGTTGGGCCTACCACTAGCCTGACCAAACGCAGCATGAGGTGATCTGCCACAATGATTTTGCGCCCTACAACATGGTGTTCAGAGATGGTCTGCCGATAGCAATCCTCGACTTTGATCTTTGCGGGCCAGGTCCGCGCATTCGCGACCTGGCTTATCTGGCCTTCTGGATGGTGCCACTGTCCTTCACCTTCGACGACCTTGCACCACACACGGAGTCACAGCTGGCCAAGGGTTGCCCGCGCCTGAAGCTTCTTTGCGAGACATATGGGTGCGAATAGCCAGACGAGGTTATTCACATGATATCAGAGGTTTTGGAACATGTGAGTTCTGAAACATCTGCTATCCAAATGCTCGGATCAGACGCCGCTGAGCGGCTCAGACTTGGCGGTCACTTTGACCATTGGGCGAGGGAAGCTGAAGCCTTTGACGCTCAAAGGAAAGAGGTTCTCGAATCGATTCGAGATTAACCTCGCCCTTCGCTAGTATGTCTCATCCTCACCTGGGAAGCTCCGGTCGCGCACGTCGCTGGCATAGCGCTCCACTGCGCTCTCAATCGCCGGCCCCAAATCCGAATAGACCCGCACAAATTTCGGGGTCCAGTCGTTGAGGCCCAGCATATCCTCCAACACAAGGATCTGGCCGTCGCAGTCAGCTGAGGCGCCAATCCCAATCGTTGGAATGGCAATCTGTTTCGTGATCTTGGCAGCCAGTGGCTCCACCATGCCTTCGAGCACGACAGCAAAGGCCCCCGCCTCCGTCACGGCATGGGCATCGGCGATATGCGCGGCCCAAGTGTCTGCATCGTGGCCTTGGGTTTTGAACCCGCCCATGACATGGCTCGACTGCGGGGTCAGGCCGATGTGGGCCATCACGGGGATGCCACGTTCGACGAGGAAGCGGATTGTCTCGGCCATGCGCGCCCCGCCTTCCAGCTTCACCGCGCCACAAGAGGTATCCTTCATGATCCGCGCGGCATTGCGGAAAGCCATGTTCGGGCTTTCCTCATAGGTGCCAAAAGGCATATCAACGACGATCAACGCCTTCTGCGTGCCGCGCACCACTGCCTTGCCGTGCATGATCATCAGATCGAGCGGCACACCCACGGTGCTTTCCATCCCATGCATCACCATGCCGAGGCTGTCACCCACAAGGATGAAGTCGGCATGTTTGTCGACAATCGCCGCCGTATGCGCGTGATAGGAGGTGAGCGAGACGATCGGCTCCCCCCCTTTGCGGGCAGAGATTTGTGGCACCGTCATGCGGCGGATGGTTTCGGTTTGCTTGCTCATCGCGTCACTTCCCGCTGATCAATCAAAAGTATGCCCCCAAAAAGGGCTGAAATCATAATACCAATCGCGCCACAGAAGTCTCCCGTCGCTTGGTCAAACGTTGCTGCATCGACGAAATCAACCGCTTGCAGGTCGGCCAAAGGCTCCGCCGCGATGGTCGATTTGATCAAATCGGCTGCGTACTCGATCGCTGCGCCCCCTTGAAGCGCTTCTTCGGCAACCACCAAAGCCCTGTTCAGAACGGGTGCTACGGCGCGGTGTTCTGGGGTCAGGCGTGCGTTGCGGGACGACAGCGCCAACCCGTCTGTGTCCCGCGCCGTTGGCACATCCCGCACAACAACCGGCATGTGCAAGTCTTGCACCATCCGCCTGATCACCGCCAATTGCTGGTAATCCTTCTGCCCGAAATAGACCTGATCCGGCCCGACGATGTTCAAAAGCTTGGTCACAACCGTCGCCACACCGCGAAAATGGCCAGGCCGCACCAGTCCATGAAAGACGTTGGCGAGGCCTGTCGTCTCAACAATCGTTTCATCGCCGTCGGTGTAGACCTGATCGACGGAGGGGAGAAACACAGCATCAACGCCCGCTGCCTCCAGCTTGGCAAAGTCCGCGTCATCGTCGCGCGGGTATTTTTCCAGATCGGAAGGGTCGCCGAACTGCGTAGGATTGACGAAGATCGAGGTCACGACGCCTTGGTTTTCCTTGAGCGCCTGCGCCACAAGCGACATGTGCCCTGCATGCAGTGCACCCATTGTTGGGACCAGCCCAATCTCCCCTTTCGTTCGAAGCGCGTGGACTGTGGCCCGCATATCTTCAACTGTGCGACAAATCTTCATCGGTTCATTCATCCCAAACTGGGCACCACGCCTCATCCACCAATCGCATCCCACAGTCGAGCGCATCTATCCGCGCGATGTGGTCTGGCGACAGCTCCTTTTGCTGCGCGGCAAAGTTTTCTTGAATGCGGTCGCGGTGGCCGGCCGACGGGATCACCCAAAAGCCCTTGGCCAACAGATAGGCCAAAGACACTTGGCTCGCCGTCGCGCCAATCTCAGCACCAACCTCGTTCAGGACAGGGTCATCCAGCACAGCACCCCGCGCCAAAGGGCAATAAGCGGTCAGACGAATGCCCGCTGCCTTAGTGTGATTTACGATCGAATGGTTGGCCAAGAATGGGTGTAGTTCCACCTGGTTGGTCATCAGCTTTCGATCACCCAAAAGCGCAATCGCGCGCTCCAGATAAGGGATAGTGAAGTTGGACACACCGATGTTGCGGGTCAGACCAGCGTCATAAACGGCTGCAAATTGCGCCATGTAGTCTTCGATGTCGTATTCATCTTTGATCGATGGGTAATGCAGCAGCAAAAGATCGACGGGGCCAACACCCAGCTTTTCCAAAGATGCCTCCACATGCGGTCGAATTTGACCGGGACCAAAGCTTTCGGGGGCCACCTTGGTTGTGACCCACAGCTCTTCGCGAAGTAGGTCAAAATCTGCAATGGCGCGGCCCACCTCCGCTTCGTTTTCATAGTTTTCTGCACAGTCGAGATGCCTGTACCCAACCTCAAGCGCATCCAAAGTGCAGCGATAGCCACGGTCATTTGGCCGGTTCCACGTCCCGTATCCCAAAGCGGGAGCTGTCGTCATACCTGTCATTGTCCCCTCCCTAGCTCAGCCTTTGGCCCAGCGATAATCCTTGAAGCACGTCCTCTGCGGACATCGCTTTTTTGCCCGCGCGTTGCGCCCGCGTGATCGTAACCGACCCATCGCCACAAGCAATTGTAAATCCGCCCAGAACCTCGCCCGCGGCACCACTGCCTTGCGCCACCTGGCTGTGCAACAGCTTCACGCGCTCCTCGCCCACCATGCACCACGCGCCGGGGAAGGGGGACAAGCCGCGGATTTGCCGATCGACCTCCGCCGCGGGCTTAGACCAATCCACCCGCGCCTCTGCCTTGTCGATTTTTTCGGCGTAGGTGACGCCGTCTTCAGGCTGTGGTTGCGGTGTCAATGATGGAAGTTGGGCCAACGCCTCGACAATTGCCAAAGCACCCATGTCGGACAGCTCATCATGCAACGAGCCTGTGGTCGTATCGGGCGTAATATCAATATCAAGGCGTAACAGCACAGAACCGGTGTCTAGACCCGCCTCCATCTGCATGATGCAAACGCCCGTGCGCGCATCCCCCGCCAAAATCGCACGATGGATCGGGGCGGCGCCGCGCCACCGTGGTAGCAGCGAGGCGTGGATGTTCAGACAGCCGTTCTTCGGCGCATCAAGGATCGCTTGCGGCAAGATCAGACCGTAAGCCACAACCACCGCCACATCGGCTTCACAAGCTTGAAATGTCGCCAAAGCCTCGGTCGTCCGCAAGGACCTGGGCGTCTGCACGTCCAACCCAAGCTCCACCGCCCGCGCGTGCACAGGCCCTGGGCGCTCTTTCTTGCCACGTCCCGCAGGACGTGGGGGCTGTGAATAAACGGCGATCACCTCATGACCAGCCTCCACCAACGCATCGAGCACTGGCACCGAAAACGCAGGAGTTCCCATGAAAATAACGCGCATCGCCTATCGTCTTTCGCTCAAAGTACCTCCGCTGGAGGCATCCTACCTCAGTTTCTTCGCCTTCTTCAGCAGCATCGCACGGCGGGTGCGGCTGAGATTGTCAAAATACATCGTTCCATTGAGATGGTCGATCTGATGCTGGACGGAGGTGGACCACAGCCCCTCAAAGTCGCGCAGCTCTTCCTGCCCGTCCTCATTGAGAAATTGCACCGTCACACGTGCAGGGCGGGACAGTTTGGCGCTGACACCGGGCAAGTTCGGGCTCGCCTCCTCATGATCACGCATCTCATCACTACGTTCGATCAAGACAGGATTGGCCAGTTTGATTGCTTGGCCCCGCTCATGGCTTGCATCCACGACAGCGAGCCGCAAATCCAAGCCCAATTGAACCGCCGCCAAGCCAACGCCGGGCATGTCTTCCATCACGCGGATCAAATCGTCCCATATTACGCGAATATCATCGCAGATCTCGGCCACCTCCGCCGCCGGCGTCCGCAACACAGGATGGGGCCAAGGCACAATGCGCCGCATGATCAGCCCCGGGCACGCTCGCGCTTGAGCTTTTGCATCTTGCGGGTGATCATCTGGCGCTTGAGCGGTTTCAGATAATCGATGAAAAGCTTGCCATTCAAATGATCAATCTCGTGCTGCACGCAGGTCGCCCATAGGCCTGTGAACCGCTCCTGATGCCCCGCACCATCTAGGCCTAGCCATTCGACATCCACCTCAGCCGGTCGTTCTACATCTGCGAATTGCTCTGGGATCGACAAACAGCCCTCTTCATAAGTGCTCAGATCCTCGCTCGACCATGTGATCTTGGGGTTCACGAGCACCATCGGACGGGGTTCCTCATCCTCGTCCTTGATGCAATCCATAACGAGGATTTGCTGCATCGCACCGATCTGCGGCCCCGCAAGGCCAATGCCTGGGGCGTCATACATCGTTTCCAACATATCATCCGATAGGCGCTGAAGCTCTGGCGTGATCTCCGCAACGGGATCAGCCACTTTCTTCAAGCGCGGATCGGGATGGATCAGGATAGGCCGTATCGTCATGAGGCTGATCTAACCATTGGTCCCTGACCGCGCAAGCCGATTGCCTCTTGCACCTGTCGTGAATGCCCTTAATCCTGCGCATATTCTGTTTGAGAGGCTGAGCTTATGGGTTTTGACACCCCAATCGACCGCCGCAACACCCACTGTGAGAAGTGGGACGCGATGGAGGCGCTCTATAGCGTTTCCCCCGATGACGGGATCGCGATGTGGTTGGCCGATATGGAGTTTGCCGCGCCCGACTGCATCCAACGCGCAGTTCAGGACATGAAAGACCACGGCGTTTACGGCTATTTCGGCGACGAAGGCCCCTACCGCGCCGCAATCCAGTGGTGGATGGAGCATCGCCACGGCTGGTACATCGACCCATCTTGGATTTTCACCACCCATGGTTTGGTCAATGGCACAGCGATGTGTGTTGATGCCTATACGAAGGAAGGCGACGGGATTGTCCTTTTCACTCCTGTCTACCACGCCTTCGCGCGCGTCATCACGGCCGCCAACCGCAAAGTCGTAGAATGCGAGTTGGTCAACAACAATGGCCGTTACGAGATGGATTTCGACGCCTACGAGTCACAGATGACAGGATCCGAACGGATGGTCATACTCTGCTCCCCCCACAACCCCGGTGGCCGCGTCTGGACCAAGGCGGAGCTTGAGGCTGTCGCCGCTTTTGCCAAGCGGCACGAATTGATCCTCATCTCAGACGAAATCCACCATGATCTAACAATGCCGGGCCAGACACATATTCCGATGTCGCATATCGATGGTATCACGGACCGTTTGGTGATGATGACGGCCACCACCAAGACATTCAACATCGCGGGCAGTCATTCTGGCAACGTCATCATCGAAGACCCTGATCTGAGGGCGCGGTTTGCGTCCCGTATGGCAGCGCTGGGCCTGTCGCCCAACAGCTTTGGGCTTTTCATGGCGACAGCCGCCTACACGCCGGAAGGGGCCGCTTGGGTCGATGAACTTCGTACCTATCTTGATGGCAACCACAAGCTTTTTTACGAAGGCATCAATACCATCCCCGGGATCGCTTCAATGGAGCTGGAAAGCACCTACCTCTCTTGGGTCGATTTCGCGGGCACTGGCATGAGCCGCAGCGAGTTTACTGACCGTGTTCAGAAACAAGCCAAGCTTGCCGTCAACCACGGTCCGACCTTCGGCAAAGGCGGGGAAAGCTTCTTGAGGTTCAACATCGCGGCCCCCCGCGCTCAAATCGCTGAGGCGGTCAGCCGCATGCAGGCGGCGTTCTCAGATTTGCAGTAACGTCATGCGCTGGCTTTGGTGATCAAACCCGCCGGAATCGCATCAGGCCGGACAAAATCCGCCGCAGGCCGGTTGGTCACAGGATTCAGCCACTTGAAATCAAAGATGTATTCGTCGCCTTCGCGGCGCGAATTGACGATCAGACACTGATAAAGATGGCGTGCGCCGTCGTAGATTTCCACGCGTCCACGCAGCTTGTCACCGTGCTCTGCACCCAAGGACAAACCGTCGTCCCAAATCCGCTTGATTCGATAAACATCATCACCGTCATGGACACAAAGCTTGTCATTCCGCTTGATGGAGGCGCGTCGAGCGGCTTTCAGGCCCTCTTGGACCTCTTTAGGCAAAAAATCATTCATTACTCACACCTCCCCCACGAAGAATGGTAAATCGCATCCCTAAAAATCAAGTCACACGTCCGCTGCACCGCAGAAAAAGCGAGCGATTGCCTGTATTTACACGTCCGCGACAGGGCGCAGAACGTGCGGCTTTGCCGCGTCATAAAGCGCTGAGTCAAGGAAACCATGCGAATCGGCCAAAGCGGGTCCCACCATGATCAGCGCTGTGCGCGTCAGTTTGGCGGCGCGGACTTCTGCGTGAATGCCTTTCAGCGTGCTGCGGATCAGCATCTGATCCGGCCATCCGACGCGGTAGCCCACCACACACGGGCAGTCCGCACCGTAGAATGGCGTCAAGCGACGGACGATGTCACGCAAAGCACGAATCCCGAGGTGGATCGCCAGTGTTGTGCCGGAGGCTGCGAAGTTCTCCAATGTCTCCCCTTCCGGCATGCCAGTGGATTTCATCGACATGCGGGTAAGCACGATGGATTGCGCCACCTCAGGCACGGTCAATTCGGTCCCGAGCGCCGCAGCCATCGCCGTGTAAGCGGGCACACCCGGGATGATCTGATAATCGATCCCTTCAGCTTTCAAGCGGCGGATTTGTTCGGCAATTGCCCCATAAAGCGATGGATCGCCCGAATGCACCCGTGCCACGTCCTGACCTTTGGCGTGGGCTTTCACAATCTCTGCATGGGTCTGATCCAGGTGCATTGGTGCCGTATCCATCACCAAAGCGCCCTCTGGCGCACACGCAACCACCTGCTCCGGCACCAAAGAGCCTGCATAAAGACACACAGGACATTCGCCAATGATCCTTGCCGCTTTCAATGTCAGCAGTTCAGGATCCCCCGGACCCGCGCCAATAAAATACACCGTCATCTTCGTCTCCTTCGCGGGACGGTGGGAGGGGCGTCGTGCGACAGCACGCGCGGCTCCCGTCCGTTAGCCCGCCAAATCCCCATCAATCTTACGGGCATAGCCACGCGGTGTGTACATCCGTGGTCCCGTGCCCAAACCAGCCAAGCGACTGTGGGACGACCCCACCAAGACCACCGTCAGCATATCCACTTCATCCACGTCGAGCTCATCTAGCCTGCGATAGCGCAAATGTTCTTCCGGCCTCCCCAAAGAACTGGCCAACATCACCGGCGTGTCTGCGGGGCGATGTTGGAGCAGAATATCGCGCGCCTCTACCAGCAATGTTCGCCGCCGCTTGGATACTGGATTATAGAAAGCAATGACAAAATCGCCCTGCGCCGCCGCATGGAGCCGTTTGACGATGTCCTCACGCGGGGTCAGCAAATCCGACAAAGAAATTGCACAGAAATCATGGCCCAACGGTGCCCCGGCCCGCGCCGCCGCCCCTTGCAACGCGCTGACACCGGGGGAGCAGATCACCTCAACACATTTCGCCGCTTGCGAGACACCCAGTTCCTCCGCCCCGCGATCCATCAGTTCAAAGACCAACGCCCCCATTGCATAGATGCCCGCGTCGCCAGAGCAGACCAGAGCCACGTTTTTGCCTTTACCCGCCTGCTCCAACGCATAGCGGCACCGGTCTTCTTCGCCGCCCAGTGGAAAGTCAGATCGCGCCTTGCCGACGGCCAATGGCCCTAGCAAATCGATATAAAGCCCATAACCCACAAGCTCTTCAGCCTCGCTCACGAGTTGGGAGACCTCCGGCGTACGCCAATTGGCCTGCCCTGGTCCAATCCCTACGATCGACAGCCGCCCACGGCTGCGCCCCTTCAGCATGGTAAAGGGCGCAGGAGCCACCGCAATCGCGCAAGTGGCGTTTGCGGTTTTCAGTTTTTCGACAACCAGCTTGGCATCTGGTCCGGCTTGCACCAAAGCAGACGCCTCCGCCACGCTATGGGTGCCAACCTCTGCAAACACTACGTCAGAGGGGTTCGGCACACAGTCGCTGGCCACCTCCAACTCCGTCGCTTCAAAGAGCCGGAATGGGCAATCGAGATGCTTGGCCAACGCGATCATCGCAGGTTCGTCACCTTTCAACGTCACGGAGTTCACCGATTGAACGGCAGCGGGCGAAAGTCCCGCGTCAGACAAAGCCGCCTCGACCAGACCAATCACTTCCTCCGGCGGGCAATTCCGCGCGCAGCCGACACCGACAGTCACCTGCAACGGTGCAAAATGCAGCGCTCTTGGCCCTCGCGCCACGTCCCGTTCCATCGATGCGGTAAGGGTCACACCGTCCCCCTTCGGCAAACCTTCCAGCCAAGGTACATCCCCAACAACGGTTGCCCCCTCGCCCGCTAAAAGCGCGGCCATCACGGGCTTGGCATCCTGACGATTGACCAAACGCCACCCCGCTGGCGGCTCATCCAGCGCTACGCCAATTGCCACATCTCCTGCTGTCGTCACCGCTGCCGTGGCATCTAGCTCTGCCGCGATCTGCCGTGTCAAACGGTTGGCTCCGCGATGACCGCCAACCAGCGGCACAACCACCGCGCCATCATCACTAACGGAGACCACAGGCGGCTCAACCGTTTTATCGCCAAGCAAGGGTGCTATCGCGCGGATCAATATCCCGCTGGCACAGACACCAACGACGGGCCGCCCTGCCGCAAACAAATCCCGCACGTGGTCCAAAGCGTTGTCGAAAAAGGCATCCGCCTCATTCACACGGCCCGCGCGCCCATGCACCTGCGCCCCCAAAAACCGCGCCACGCGATGCGCCACTCGTTCACCCGACCGCGACAGGGTCAAAACAACGGGTTCTAAAGCCACGGATCAGCCCCTTTCGTGATCAGGATCATTGAAAAATACGGTGCGGGATCAGGGGCATCGGCCAAGGGCAGCACGCGCTCTTCCGACAGAGTCGCGCGTTCAACATAGACCGCTGCATTAAGCAGCCCCAGTCCAGCAACAACCTCGCGGATTTTGCTTAAATGGCGACCGACTTTCATCACCACAACGCTTTCCGCGCCATCAATCCGCGCCTGTAACTCCGCCGCTGGCAAAGGCCCTGGCAGAATGGTCAACCGCTCGTTCCGCGCCGCCAAGGGCATTCCCGTTCGTGCCGCGCACGCGGTAACAGAGGTGACTCCCGGAACAACCTCAACGTCGTAGGTTTCTGACAACCGCGCAAAAATATACATGAAGGAGCCGTAGAAAAACGGATCCCCTTCACACAGGCAGACCACATCCGTACCCGCCTCCAACGCCGCAGCAATCTCTGCCGCGCCTTTGTCGTAAGCGTGTTGCGCGGGGGCACGTTCCACCGTCATAGGCACGTCCATGACGATTTCATGCACGTCTTGACCGATTAAGTCTGCGGCGATGGAGCGGGCAAAGCTTTCGCAGCCGGCCAGCGTCGGATAGGCGACAACCGTCGCGTCCGAAATCAACCGAGCCGCGCGGAGCGTCATCAGGTCGGGATCCCCAGGACCAAGACCCACACCGTAGAGCGTCCCACGGGACGGCGGGTGGGGCGATGGCGTGAGCCGAGCGTCATCCGTCGTCATCGCTTCACCAAACTCAATTGCGTCACCGGCATTGACGGACGCCAGCCCGTCATTCCGCCCACGGGTTCCGCACGACAGACCGACAAACGCACGAGCTTGCCACCATATTTTTGGTGCAACGCCAGAAGCTGCGCTTCGGATTCTAATGTCACTGCGTTGACCACCAATCGGCCTAAGGGGCGCAGACCGTTCCAAGCGGCCTCAAAGGTTTCAGCGCTCAAGCCACCACCGATGAACACCGCATCTGGGGCGGGCAAGCCCTCCAAACCATCAGGTGCCGTGCCCGCAATCAACTCTAGCTTTGGAACACCCAGCGCTAAAGCATTTGATCCCGCCATCGCGCGGCGATCGTCGCGGGGCTCTATCCCGATCGCGCGGGCGTATCGTGCCGCTCGCATCCATTCGATCGCCACCGACCCAGACCCGCAGCCAATATCCCACAGCAACGCCCCGCGCATCGGCATCAGCTTTGACACAGTCGCCGCTCGCACCTCTTGCTTGGTGATCGTCCCGTCGCTTTCAAAAAGCGCATCATCCAGCCCCGGCACGCGGGGCAAGAGCGCGGCATCGCTGGCGGCGACGCATTCAACTGCGAGCGTGTTGAACGCTGGAACCTCATGATCCCATGTGGCCGCGACACCATCGAACCGCTCTTCGCGCTCCCCACCCATGGCAGCCAACACCGTCATTTTGGATTGACCATAGCCGCGCTTGGTCAAAAACCTCGCAATTTGCGCCGGGGTTTCCGCCCCCGTCGTCAGGATAAGCAACCGCACGGCAGGCTGAATGAAAGCAATCATCTGCTCAACGGGGCGGCCATGGACCGTCAAGGTCTCAACATCCGCAAGCGACCAGCCCATCCGCGCCGCGGCCAACTGAAACGCAGACAGCTGTGGGTGATAGACAATCTCGCTCCGATCAATCGCCCGCCCGATCCGCGCCCCGACGGAGAACCAGAGCGGATCACCAGTGACGAGGATGACTGCACGTTTGCCGCGCAGCGCCTCAATCTGGGTGACCATCACATCGAAAGGTGACGGCCAAGCGATCCGTTCCGCAGTCACCTGATCGGAGAGCGAATGATGTCGGTCCCCGCCAACGATCACATCCGCTGCCTCGACCACAGCGCGGGTCGCGGGCGTAAGACCGTCAAGACCATCTTCGCCAATACCAACGATATGGAGCCACGGCGCGGTCAATGGGTTTGTCCTTCTGGCAAACCGACGGCAAGCGCGTTCACGGCTGCAGAGGCCATCGCGGACCCACCACGCCGTCCGCGCAATGCCACAAACTCCGCCCCGCGCGGGTTGGCGGTAAGCTCGGCTTTAGATTCTGCCGCACCTACGAAGCCCACAGGGAACCCGAGGATCACCGCCGGTTTTGGCGCGCCTTGGTCCATGAGTTCGAGAAGGTGAAAGAGCGCCGTCGGCGCATTGCCGATGGCTACAACCGCGCCCTCCAGATGCGGCGCCCATAATTCGACCGCTGCAGCGGACCGCGTGTTGCCGATCTCCTTAACCCGATCCGGCACAGATGGGTCATTCAAGGTGACGATCACGTCGTTCTGGGCGGGCAAATAGCGCCTGATGATCCCCGCGCCCACCATTTCACAATCACAAAGGATCGGAGCCCCGTTTTGAAGCGCAGCCTGACCCGCAAGCGCCGCACCTCGGGACCACGCCAAACGATCAGCCACTTCAACCATGCCGCAGGCGTGGATCACCCGCGTGATCAGCGGGTGCATATTTGCCTGAAATCGCTCCAGCCGCGCTTCGCGGCGGACGGTTTCAAAGCTTTCGGCATAAATCGCCTGAGGGTCGGTTTTGTAGGGGCGCATGACTCACGCTCTATGCTGGCTCGGCTTCGGTATCGGGCTCATCCTCGGCCTCTGGTTCAACCACTTCGCCTTTGCGTTTGCCCAAAAGCGCGGCAAGGCCCGCCGCACCGATCAAACCGATAGCAATCCAATGATCGTGACCTGCCACTTCAATAATGTGGCCCGGATGAGCAGCAGCAGAGGTCGCGAAGAAAAGAAAAAAAGTAGAAGTCAGTGAGCGCATGGCATCCTCATTTGTTTTCAATGAAAGAGGGAAGGCACCAAAAGCGGCGCGACGATGTGTTCCGCCGATCCCCTGTTTGGGTCAACCGTGACAACACCAACCTCTCTGGCCCCGTAGGGCTTCGTCGCTGTCGATATACCCAGCCACCCCATGGCCCGCAATCCAAGAAACGCCGCAGAACCCAACGTTCCCGACCTGTGCAGCAACGCACTTCAGCTGCGCGGTCTGCTCTATTGGCCGAATCCGCGCACAGGCCTAAATCCTGAACAAGAACGAAGGAGAAGACGATGGGTCAGTTGGTCGACGGTGTTTGGCAAGATGTTTGGTATGACACCAAATCAACAGGTGGTGCTTTCAAGCGGACCACAGCGAAGTTTCGCAATTGGATCACTGCGGATGGCAGTGCTGGACCATCCGGCGAAGGTGGGTTTCCGGCAGAGGCTGGCCGCTATCACCTCTATGTCTCCTACGCCTGCCCTTGGGCGCATCGCACGCTCATCTTTCGCAAGCTGAAGGGTCTTGAGGACCTGATTACGATTTCTGCTGTTCATCCGGATATGCTGGGGGAGGGCTGGACCTTTGAAACGGATGACAAAGGGGCCACAGGCGACACTCTTTATGGTCTAGACTTCGCGCGGGAAGTTTACACCAAGGCCGACCCAAAAATTTCGGGGCGTGTGACGGTGCCAGTTCTTTGGGATAAGCAGCGTGAAACGATCGTCTCGAACGAATCCTCCGAAATCATTCGCATGTTCAACAGCACCTTTAACGACATCACCGGCAACACGCTCGATTTGTGGCCGGAAGAGCTGCGCGATGAAATTGAAGAGGTGAACAGCCGCATCTATTCCACCGTCAACAACGGGGTCTACAAATCTGGCTTTGCCACCAGTCAGGAGGCCTATGACGCGGCCGTTGTACCGCTGTTTGAAAGCCTCGACTGGATCGAGGACCGTTTGGCGGCCAATCGCTATCTCATGGGCGATCAAATTACCGAAGCGGATTGGCGGCTTTGGACGACCCTCATTCGGTTCGATCCGGTCTATAACCTACACTTCAAGTGCAATAAGAAGCGGATCATCGACTATCCCAACATCTGGGCGTTCACACGCGAACTCTATCAGTGGGATGGTGTGGCAGAGACCGTGAATATGGATCACATCGTGCGGCACTATCACTACAGCCACGAAACCATCAACCCCAACCGGATTATTCCAATTAATCCAGAACTGGGTCTGGCAGAGCCGCATCATCGCGGCTGATGTCGCTGCCATAGTGCTAAACGATCTGTGCGAGATCACCCGGCGGGGTTTCGCTTTCTACAATCGCTCTCACATTGCTGCTATGTGCGAGAATCGTGCCGTCAGAGAAGAAGCTGGCTTTAGTCACGAAGACCACATTCGCATTTGGCTGTCGGAACGACGCCATATCCGCAACGCTGAGTGCATTCTCTTCGGACAACATCAAATCCAAAACGATGACATCAAAATCAGCGACTTCGAGCATCTCAATGGCGTCGTGACCGTCAAGTGAAACTGATACATGGCTGCCCAGTCGCTCCAAATGCGACTGCCACAAACGGAATAATTCTCTGTTGCTATGAACGATAAGCGTCCGCACGGCAGCTTGACCCTTCGCTTCCAATTTCGAGTTTTTGCTTGCCCATCCTACAGGCACCCTTTGTGAATTGACTGTAAAGCTTAATGAATAGTTAACGATATTTACTGCCATTCGATTCAATCGCATTTTGGGCAGCATTGCTTGCATCACCCGCGGTTTTCGGCTTGAAACACGTTTGAAACAAAGGGCCCCACGATGACAACTTGGATTACAGTTTGTGACACCTGTAAGCAGGATGGGTGGGATCCGTCCGCGCAACCCCGCACCGACGGGGAGGTTTTGGCAGAGCTTATCGAAGCGGCCGCGAAAGGGCAGGACGACGTCAAAACGCGACGCTTTTCCTGCCTCATGGGCTGCAAACGCGCCTGCAACGTCACCATCCAAAGCGCCGGTAAGTTCAACTACAGCTTGGGTGAGTTCGAACCGACGGAGGATGCGGCATCTGGGATCGTAGATTACGCAGCCAAACATGCAGAAAGTGAAACAGGTCAGGTGCCTTACCGTGAATGGCCTGAAGCAATCAAAGGGCATTTTGTGACACGGCATGTGCCGCTGACAGAGCCGGAATGACAAAATTGCGCGATCATGGCGGCGGGCTTGATGCTGCCGCTGCCAAATGGGGCGGGACCCGTTGCGATTGGTTGGACCTGTCGACGGGCATCAACCCTGTACCCTATCCAACGGGCAAGGTGTCAGCCGAAAGCTGGACCGCCCTGCCCGATCAAGCCGCTTTTGAGCGCCTGACCAATGCGGTCCGCACTTTCTGGAACGTGCCAGAGGGGGTCGCAGTCCTCCCCGCGCCAGGTGCATCGGCGTTGATCGCGCAATTGCCACATGTGCTCGACGGTCAATCCGTCGAAATCTGCAAACCCACTTATAACGAACACGAGGCCGCTTTTGTCGCCCAAGGTTGGGATCTGCGCGATGGCGGCGATGTTGGCGTGTTCGTGCACCCCAACAATCCCGACGGGCGGATGTGGACCGCGATAGAAATGACGAACCGCATTCGCGTCATCGACGAAAGCTTTTGTGATATTGCTCCAGATCAGAGCCATATCCAGCAGACCGTAAAATCCGAAACGATTGTTTTGAAGAGCTTTGGCAAGTTTTGGGGACTTGCAGGGCTGCGCCTTGGATTTGTAATAGGTGATCCAGAAATCATCACGCGCCTCCGCGCAACTTTGGGGCCGTGGCAAGTGTCTGGCCCAGCCTTGGCGATTGGCGCTACAGCATTGGAGGACGATTTGTGGGCTGAAGCAACGCGCGTGCGTCTGTCCCAAGATGCAATGCAATTGGACGCTTTGATGACCAAGGCTGGGGCCAAGACGGTCGGCGGCACGACGCTGTTCCGCCTTTATGACACCTCAGACGCGCAAGAGTGGCAGAACCGCTTGGCAGAGCATCACATCTGGTCGCGCATTTTTCCTTATTCCAAGACATGGCTACGCCTCGGCCTCCCTGGACTAAAGGATTGGGCGCGGTTGGAGGCCGCGCTGTGACGCTCGCCCTTGCTATGCTGTTGGATGCAGCATTTGGGGAGCCGCGTTGGCTGTGGTCCCGCATTCGGCACCCCGCCGTTGTCATGGGCAAATTGATCGGCTGGTGCGACGCAAACCTCAATCATGGGAGCAGACGCAAACTGCGCGGCATATTAGTGATCCTTGGCCTGGTTGCGTTGGCTTGGAGCATCGGTGTGTTGCTCGACGCGATACCTTTCAAGGTCGTCGATGTGATCGTCGTGGCGATCCTGGTGGCGCAGAAATCACTGATGCAACACGTCAAAGCCGTTGCCGACAACCTACGCCTCTCCCTGAAAGATGGGCGAAGATCCGTCGCAATGATTGTGGGGCGTGACACCAAGACGCTCGACCAATCAGGCGTCGCCCGTGGCGCGATTGAAAGTGCGGCCGAGAATCTCTCCGACGGCATCATCGCCCCGCTCTTTTGGTATGCGGTCGCGGGCTTGCCAGGCATTCTGATCTACAAGATCACCAACACGGCCGACAGCATGATCGGCTACAAGTCCACGAAACACCGCGAATTTGGCTGGGCGGCTGCGCGGTTCGACGATCTGCTAAACCTAATCCCTGCACGACTGACTGCTCTGTTCATCTGGCTCACGGGGCCAAGCCTTGAAACACCCGCAAAGATCATGGCAGAGGCACCAAAGCACCGCTCCCCCAACGCAGGCTGGCCGGAGGCAGCGATGGCGCATCGGCTTGATGTCGCACTGAGTGGTCCACGCAGCTACGAGGGGCAGATGACCAATGATCCCTATGTGGGCCCTAACGGCCAGCGCACACTCTCCGCCTCTGACATTGACCGCACGGTGAAGATCCTCAGGGCCGTTTGGGGCGTGGCGTTTATCGCCGCCTTGGGAATTGCCCTGTTTTAAGCGAGCCTTGCGCCTGCTAGCCTTCCCCCAAGCGATTGAAGGAGGCTTTTATGCATACCCCACTTATCCTTGCTTTCACCTGTCTGAGCACCTTTGCCCACGCCTGCGGCGGCAACGTCTCCAGCTTCATTGAGGGCGTGAAGGCCGAAGCCGTCCGGCAAGGCATCTCAGCGCAAGCGGCCAACCAATTTTTCCAAGGGGCGGCGATTGACCAAGCCGTGCTGCGGGCGGACCGTGCGCAAGGGGTGTTTCAGAAGGACTTCATCAGCTTTTCAAGGGCATTGATCAGCCAGAACCGCATCGACAACGGCCGAATCTATGGACAACGGTTTGACACCACCTTTAATCGGATCGAAGCACAGTTCGGCATCCCCCGCGGCGTCCTTTTGGCGTTTTGGGCGTTTGAGACAGACTTCGGGCAGGTGCAGGGCAACTTCAACACCCGCAACGCACTACTAACGCTTGCCCATGATTGCCGCAGGCCAGGGCTGTTCCGCCCGCAACTGATTGCCGCCATAGAGCTTTATGAGCGCGGCGCCTTTGACCCACAGCGCACCAGCGGCGCTTGGGCGGGGGAGATTGGACAGGTCCAAATGCTCCCCAAAGACATCATCGACCACGGGATGGACGGGGATGGCGACGGCCGCGTGGATCTGAAGAACTCTTCGCCCGATGCGCTGATGTCCGGGGCAAACGTACTGTCGTCCTTGGGGTGGCGTCCGAATGAGCCATGGCTGCAAGAAATTCGCGTGCCTGAAAACCTCGATTGGTCTTTGACAGGTCTCGACAAAAAGCAGCGCGTGTCGGATTGGGCATCGCTTGGTGTTAGAGCCCGCGAAGGCAATCTGGGGCCGTCCAACTTGCCAGCCTCAGTCCTGCTGCCGATGGGCCGAAACGGCCCTGCCTTCCTCGCCTACCCGAATTTCGATGTCTATTTCGAATGGAACAAAAGCTTCGTCTACGTCACCACCGCCGCCTACTTCGGAACCCGTCTGTCGGGCGCATCGGTCTATGACGCCGGATCACCCTCATCCGCGCTCAGTGGCGAATCGATTAAGGTCTTGCAACGGAAACTTGAGGCGCGCGGTCACGATGTGGGCGGTGTTGATGGCATTTTGGGTGCCAAGAGCCGCGCTGCCGTGCAGGCCGAACAACAGCGTCTTGGTCTGCCTGCGGATGCGTGGCCAACCCAAGCCTTGCTCAACGCGCTTTAAGCTTGCTTGCAGAGGTGGTCTCCAGCCTACCTCGGCAAGCAACCTGATAAGTTAATCAACGACTGATCTTGCAGGACAGCGGGAGGGGCGTATTGTCCAAAGGGCAACAGCGGCCCGCCGGACTAGCGGACCTCGCGCACTGGAAACCTGTCGTCCGCTTCCATGATGAGAACAAGCCGCGTGCCGTCATGCACGTACATGTCACACTGCGAAAAGCCATTCTCAAAAGACGAACACACCACACCTTCGGTTGCATCGTCCAAAGCATAGGACCCAAACGCCCGCCCCCCGTCAGAATAGGTGTAGCTGTAGGTTCCGCTTACGGAAAAGAACGACACCTCACCATCAAAAAACTCATGGGTGCGGCCAACGACCTCTAAAGCCATATCATCGGCACTCAGCAGACGATCAAAATCGCGCGGGGAAAACTCTTGCGCAACAGCAGGCAACGCAACAAGACACACCAAAACTCCGGTCAAAACACGCAAGACATTCTCCTGAACCCGAAAACCTAATCGGTTTCGGAGCTGGGGCGATATCACGATTTGGCGATGTGTCAGGCGACGAGCTGTTCAGCTTTCTTCAAGTCGACAGAGACAAGCTGCGACACGCCCTGCTCGCCCATCGTCACACCAAACAGCCGGTCCATCCGGCTCATCGTGACCGCGTGGTGCGTGATGATGAGGAAACGTGTTTCGGTGCGGCGGGTCATCTCATCCAACAGGTCACAGAACCGCGTGACGTTGGCATCATCAAGCGGCGCGTCCACCTCGTCGAGCACACAGATCGGCGCTGGATTGGCCAAGAAGACCGCAAAGATCAGTGCCAGCGCGGTCAGCGTCTGCTCCCCGCCTGACAGAAGGCTCAAGGTCGATAGCTTTTTGCCAGGTGGTTGGCACATGATCTCCAGCCCGGCCTCAAGCGGGTCATCGCTTTCCACCAGAACCAAGTTCGCCTCACCACCACCGAAAAGGTGGGTGAAGAGCAGGCCGAAGTTCTCATTCACCTGCTCGAACGCTGTGAGCAGCCGCTCACGGCCTTCTTTGTTCAGGCTGGCTATTCCGTTGCGCAGGGCCGCGATTGCCTCTTCCAAGTCAGCCTTTTCTGAGACAAGGGCATCGTGCTCTTTTTGCACTTCTTTAGCGTCTTCTTCCGCCCGCAAGTTCACCGCGCCCAGCGCGTCCCGCTGCCGTTTGTACTGCGCAACTTGACCTTCAATGACCTCTGCCGCTGGCATCGCATCTGGATCAACGTCGAGGCTTTCCAACAGTTGCTCCGGCGCGACTTGCTGCGCTTCTGATATCCGTTCTGCCGCAGCCGCAACCGCTTCCCGCGCGGCGTCGGCGTGGGCTTCTGACCGTGCGCGGGCTTCGCGGGCTTCTGACGCGCGGCGTTCTGCCTCGCGCTCGGCATCTGCCGCCTGCCGCAAGGTAGTTTCCGCTTCGGCCAATGCGTCGGAGGCAGCTTTGCGCCGCACCTCCGCCTCCTCAATCGCGTTAGCAAGTTCCGCGCGGTTCGCTGCAATCTGATCAGGCGCGTTCACGGCCGTCGCAAGCTCTGCCTCTGACTGTTCTTGCCGCTCTGCAAGTTCAGCGATCCGCTTCTCGGCCGTTTCCAAGCGATGCTTCCAGCCGGACACCTCTTTCGTGATCTCTTGACTGCGCTTCAACCGCGCCTCGCCCAGGCGGCGCACCTCGTCAAAGGCTGTACGCTTTGACATCATAGTGATCCGTGCGGCTTCGACCGTCAGCTTGATTTCATCAACTTTGCCACGCACATGATTCAAGTCTGGCAGTTCAGCCACGCCTGCTTCGGCCTCTTTGACCGCCGCGCGGGCCGATATCGCTTCTTCCTCAAAACGGGCGAGCGACAGGGCTAGCGAATCCAGCTTGCCTTGTGCGAGGTTTTCATCGGCCTCGGCACGGCTCGCCGCGCGGTTGGCGTCAGCAACCGCCGCATCAGCGGCGCGACGGGCTTGCCGCGCCTCCTGATCTTCGGTTGTCAGGCAGGCCAGATCGCTTGTCAGCGCATCATGCGCCTGTGCCGCGCCCATCGCTTGCGCGTTACGTTCTTCCAAATCGCGCTTGAGTTCCACCAAACGGTTCAACTGCTGCAAGCGCAACGCCGCAGCGGAGGGCGCATCTTCAGCAGCCGCGCGGAACCCGTCCCAGCGCCACAAATCGCCTTTGAGCGAGACGAGCCGCTGACCCGGCTGCAACGCCTCTTGTAGACGCGCGCCATCTTCCTGCGACACAAGGCCGACCTGCCCCATTCGGCGGACCAAGACCACGGGCACGCTGACATAATTGGTCAGCGCTTTCACGCCATCCGGCAAAGATTGCGGCGTCGCGTAGCCGGGCAATGTCGCCCATCCAGATTTGGCGGATCCATCCACCTCTGGCGCGCGCAGATCATCGGCCAATGCCGCGCCGAGCGCTTTCTCATAACCGCTTTCGACGGTCAGAAGGTCCATCACCTGCCCGCCTTCTTTGGTGTCCCGCTCAACGAGGCGGGCCAGTGCGGCGACCTCGGCCTTTAGCGCATTCGCTTCACCTTCCGCCTCTGACCGTGCCGCACGCGCTTCGCTTTCGCGGTCCTGTACGACAGCGCGAGCCCGTTCGGTGGCGAACAAAGCCTCTTCAGCATCTGCCGCGACCTTCATTGCGCTCGCTTCCGCTTCCTGCGCGGTGACAAGCGCTGTTTTGGCAGCAGTCAAAGCAACATCTGCGTCGGCTTGAGCGGCTTTGCTGCGCTCGGCCTCACCGCTTGCGCGCTCCTTCCGCGTTTGGGTTTCGTCCAGAAGACGTTGTGCCGACTGATGTCGGGCAGCCAGCCGCGCGACGTCTTCGGTGAGTTGCGCCAGATCATCTTCCCGCTCTTGAAGGATCGACGCTGCATCTGACGACGACACCCGCGCATCTTCCAATCGCGCTTCATGCCCCGCGCCGGCTTTCTCAATTTCAGACGCTTCCCATTCCAACCGCTCGATGGTTTCGCCAGCGTCTTTGTTGAGCTCACTTTCGCGGGCGATATCGTGGCCTAATTGCTGAATACGGGCTTCGAGCGTTTCAACCGCCGCAACAGCCCGCGCCTCTTCATCATTCAAAGCATCACGTTGAACTTGCAGACGTTGCAGCACTGCACCAGCGACGGCTTCTTCTTCCCGCAAGGGCGGCATGGCGTCATCACAGGTCTGGCGTGCTGTTGCCGCTTGCCGCGCTGCAGTCTCTGCCTGCGCAGCAGCGGTTGTGCCCGTGCGCAACTGCTCCGCCTCTGCTGCAAGGGCCTGATCCGCCTCGCGCCAGCGCCGATAAAGGAGCATCCCCTCCGCCGTGCGCAAAGCCTCCCCAATTTCGCGGTAGCGTGCAGCTTGCCGTGCTTGTCGCGCGAGTTGCGACAGCTGGTTCGCCAGTTGCTCAATGACATCATCCACACGCGAAAGGTTCGTTTCAGCCCCTTTAAGCTTCAACTCCGCCTCATGCCGCCGTTGGTAGAGGCCGGAGATCCCCGCCGCCTCTTCCAAGATGCGCCGCCGCGCTTTGGGCTTGGCGTTGATGAGTTCAGAAATTTGGCCCTGCCGCACAAGCGCAGGCGAATGCGCACCGGTTGAGGCATCGGCGAACAGCATCTGCACATCGCGGGCGCGGACCTCTTTCGCACCCACCTTATAGGCGGACCCCACATCGCGTGTGATACGGCGTACAATCTCCAACGCATCAGAATCATTGAACGCTGCTGGGGCCAAGCGATCGGTGTTGTCGATCATCAGGGCAACTTCAGCAAAGTTGCGGGCGGGACGGGTCGCGGCACCAGCAAAGATCACATCTTCCATGCCGCCGCCGCGCATCGCTGTCGGGCGGTTTTCGCCCATAACCCAACGCAACGCCTCCAAAAGATTGGACTTTCCGCAACCATTCGGTCCGACGACACCTGTCAGCCCGTCCGCGATAATCAAATCGGTCGGGTCGACGAAGCTTTTGAAGCCATTCAGCCTTAGTTTTGAAAAGCGCACTTATGACGCTCCTGCTTGAGTCCTCACCAAGCAAAGATGCGGGTTGCGGGGGTGACGAGTCAACCAAAACGCCCCGTATGTAGACGGAAAGCACAACTTATCCACAAGATATTGCTGAAACAGAAGCTTTGTCCGTCCCGAGACACGACGCAATTAGAGCCACAGTCGCAAGAAAACCAAAGCGACGCGACGGAAACGCGATATTCTTGGTCGGAATCATCCTTGACCGCCTGTGCAACGCAGGTGCACAACCATGACGCACGGTTCCCCGTCGGACGCAAAGCGCTCTGGGGATGAAACTGGGAATGTGGAGGGGCCGATCCGTATTGGAGGTCTTTAACCACAGCCGCCCCCGCGACTGTAAGTGGAAAGCGGATGTCACAACGCCACTGGGCAACCGGGAAGGCCGACATCAGCAGCGACCCACAAGCCAGGAGACCGGCCGCGCGAAACGAAACCAGCTCCCGTCGGGTGTGACGGGGATAGGAGCAAACATGAAAAATATAGACGTCAAAGCAGTCGCGGTCCCACAGTCAAAGACACTTTCACTTGTTACTGTGGCGTTCTCTGCACTTCTGGGCCTCGCCATTGTGAGCGTTGCAGGCCACGTTCAAGCAGCTGCCATGCATGACGCCGCACATGATGTGCGTCACGCAACTGGCTTTCCCTGCCACTAAGACATGATTGTCAGAATTGCCGTCAGCGCGTTGATCGCTGGCTTCGGGGCAGGCCTTGTGCAGGCCCTGTTGCAATATGTGTTCATCCAACCTCTGTTGCTGCACGCTGAACTTTTTGAGTTGGGCCCTGCGCCGGCTTTGGATCAAGTGACCGTACCGCGCGGGTCATTTGACCCGATGCGGGAGGTCTTCAATGTCATCTTCGCGGCCCTGATTTATACAGGCTTCGCCTTTATCTTGGTCGCGGGCATGGCCTTTGCCGACGAACGCGGCGCTGACATATCACCCCGCAAAGGGCTGATCTGGGGCATCGCGGGTTTCTTCGCGCTGCATTTGGCGCCTGCCTACGGTCTTGCGCCCGATATGCCCGGCTTGAATGCGGCTGATGTCGGGCCACGCCAAATCTGGTGGTACGGCACCGCAGCCACAACGGCCATCGGGCTGTGGCTGATCGCCTTTGGTCAAAACCGGGCAGCTTGGGGCGCGGCCATCATCCTGATCGCAGCACCGCACCTGATTGGCGCACCCCTACCTGACAGCCTCACCAATGTCGCGCCACCTGAATTGGCAGCAAGCTTTGCCGCGCGCACTTTGGGCACGGCGGTCGTTGTCTGGGCCTGCCTTGGTCTGTTCCTCGCCACGATTTGGAACAGCGCTTGGGCGAGCGATGCCGGATGAGGGCACTTATCCTCTTCTTCATTGGCCTCGTCTTTGGTGGGGCGGGCGGTTTCTTGGCCGCGGGCGGCATGGGCAGCGACGGCCATGATCACGCAGGTCACAGCGACGCCAGCCACGTCCACAGCACCCTTGTCGCGTGGGAGGGGCCTGCGCCAAGGCTCGACCTCGCCCTCAGCCCCGACACGGGTGATGCGCAAAACCTGCACATAATGACCGAAGGCTTTATCTTCGCGCCAGAAGAGGCCAACGGTCCCAACAGAACTGGCACCGGACATGCACATGTCTATGTGAACGGGGAAAAGATCATGCGCGCCTATGGCGCTTGGGTGCATCTGGCCGATGTGCCTGCAAATGCGGTTATCCGCGTCACATTGAATGCCAATGATCACAGCGGCTGGGGCCTTGATGGCCAACCCATCGCCGCCGAAATCACCAGCCCGTAAGCGAGGACACACCATGCCTGCAAAAATCCCTGCCACCGTCGTCACTGGTTTTCTTGGCGCGGGAAAAACCACACTCATCCGCCACATGTTGCAAAACGCTGAAGGCAAGAAGATCGCTCTGATCATTAATGAGTTTGGCGACCTCGGCGTGGATGGCGACATCCTGAAAGGCTGTGGGGAAGAAACCTGCACCGAAGATGACATCGTAGAACTGTCAAACGGCTGTATCTGCTGCACCGTGGCGGATGACTTCATCCCAACGATGGAACAGCTTTTGGCCCGCGAAGACCGCCCCGATCACATCGTGATTGAAACCTCTGGCTTGGCCCTGCCACAACCACTGGTCCGCGCGTTTAACTGGCCGGGGATATCGACAAAGGTGACGGTCGATGGCGTCGTAACAGTCGTCGACGGCCGCGCGGTGCAAGATGGGCAATTCGCACACAACCTCGCGGCGGTCGATGCTCAACGCGCGCAGGACGAAAACCTTGACCATGAGACGCCATTGTCTGAGCTTTTTGAAGATCAGGTCGCCTGTGCCGACCTGATCGTGGTCAACAAATCCGATTTGCTGGAAGCATCTGAAGCCGACGCGCTGACGACCCGCCTCAAAACCGAAAGCCGCGACGGGGTTCAGGTCGTCAAATCAACGATGGGCGCTTTGCCTATCGACGTTCTCTTGGGTCAAGGCATCGGCGCCGAAGGCGATCTGGAAACGCGGCACGAAATCCACCATCACCACCACCATCATGAGGGTGAGGACGACGATCACCACCACGATCATGAGCACGAGCACGGTCATGATGAGTTTGAAAGCTTCACCGTGGATCGCGGCGAAATCGACGATCCAAACGCATTCGCTGAACAGGTCGCTCGCGTTATCCGCGATCACAATATCCTGCGGCTGAAAGGCTTCGCCGCCGTGGCGGGCAAACCCATGCGCCTCACCCTTCAAGCCGTAGGGCCACGGGTCGACACCTATTTTGACCAACCCTTTGGCGATGACTCACGCAAAACGCGCCTTGTCGTGATTGGGGAGGCTGGTCTGAATGAGGCCGCAATCACCGAAGCCCTGCGCGCATGATCATTGTCGAGCTGGCAGACCCCCGCACACCTGCGGCCTCCGCTTTGCTCAAACAAAGCCACGCGCTTATGGAAAGCCTTTTTCCGCCAGAGGAGAACTTCTACCTCGATATCGACGCCATTTGCGCGGATCACATCGATTTCTTCACTGCCCGCGACGGGGATACCGTCTTGGGCACTGCCGCGCTCGCCTATTGCGGCGACTATGGGGAGGTGAAATCCATGTATGTGGATGAGGCGGCGCGCGACAAAGGTGTTGGCGCCGCACTCTTGCGTCAGGTCGAAGACGCCGCGCGGGAAAAATCTCTGCCAATCCTGAAGTTAGAAACCGGTGACAAACTCCACGCCGCCCACAGGCTTTATCGCCGCCACGGGTTCGTCGATTGCGGCCCGTTTGGCGACTACTTCGACGCGGGCAGCTCTGTCTTCATGGAAAAACCACTGGACTGACATGCACCTGCTAGCCGCGACACCCGGAACCATCGAAGACAGCAAAGAGCCTGTCGATCTGGCGCAAACGCCTGCCCACGTCGTGGTGATTTCTGCTGCCGACACCGAACTCGCGGCACTGTCAGGGGCGCGCGCCACGATGGACACCCCGCCAAGCTTGCGCCTTGCTAATATGATGCACCTTCAGCATCCGATGTCGGTGGACCTGCACATCGACACCTGCGCGTCGAAATCAAAAATCGTGATCGCCCGCATCTTGGGTGGTGCCGGCTATTGGACTTATGGCCTGACCCAATACGCCGCACGGTTACGGGAGGCAGGCGTGCTCTTCGCCGCTCTCCCGGGTGACGACAAACCCGATGATGACCTGCGCAGCCAATCCACTATTTCAGATACGGCCTATGACCAGCTCTGGGCCTATTTCGTTGAAGGGGGGCCAGAGAATATCCTGAACGCGCTGCGCTTCGCCCAATCGCTGATCGTTGACACCGCCGAGCCGCCAGCCGCCAAACCCCTGCTGCGCGCAGGCGTCTACTGGCCCGGCGCTGGCGTGGCAGACCTTTCCGCTGCGCGATCCGCATGGGGGGACGGTGCGCCCGTGGTCCCGATCATTTTCTACCGCGCATTGGTGCAGGGCGCAGGGCTGAACCCAATCAACCGGTTGACGCGCAACCTCAGCCGCGCAGGTCTCAACCCCCTGCCAATCTTCGTGGCCTCATTGAAAGACCCAGTCAGCGCGGCGACGCTTGAGCAGCTCTTCACCGCCGCGCCGCCCTCCGTCATCCTGAATTGCACGGCCTTCTCCGTCGGCACGCCTCATGACGCAACGCAAGCCGCAAACCCCCTCACAACCGCTGCCGCAAACGACAGCCCCGTTTTCCAAGTGATCCTGTCCGGCAGTTCGGAAGAGGCTTGGCAGGACAGCGCGCAGGGCCTATCCGCCCGCGATATTGCAATGAACGTGGCCTTGCCGGAGGTGGACGGGCGCATCCTCTCCCGCGCGATCAGTTTCAAGGGGGAGGCTTATTTTGATGAAGCCACTGAATGCCCCATCGCCACCTATCAAGCGCGCGGCGACCGGATCAATTTCGTCACACAACTCACTGCCAATTGGGCCAAACTCCGCACCACGCCAGCGGCGGACAAAAAAGTCGCACTGATCCTTGCCAACTACCCCAACAAAGATGGCCGCCTCGCCAATGGCGTGGGCCTCGACACGCCCGCTGCCACGCATCACGTGCTGTCTTTGATGCAAGAGAATGGCTACACCACGACCCCACCAGCGTCCAGCAAAGCACTAATGGACCAGCTTATGGCCGGTCCCACTAACTGGCTCACCGATCGCGCTGACACAGACGGCGGTGAAAGCCTGCCGCTCGACCTTTACGAATCCTATTTCAAAGACCTGCCATGGGCCCTGAAGGAACAAATCCTTGACCGCTGGGGACCACCCGAAAACGACCCATTTCTTTCACTGCAAATACTTCCGCCAGCGGCATCAGAGGGCTCGAAGAACTCTGCGTTCAAACTTTCCATCCACCGGTTCGGAAACGCGGTTATCGGCCTACAACCCGCCCGCGGCTACAATATCGACCCGACGGAGACGTACCATTCCCCCGACCTCGTCCCGCCGCACAACTATCTGGCCTTCTATTTCTGGCTCAGCCACCACTGGGGCGCCAACGCCATCGTCCACATGGGGAAACATGGCAACCTCGAATGGCTACCAGGCAAGGCCGCGGCCCTGTCGGAGGCGTGCTGGCCCGAAGCCATCCTCGGCCCCACGCCACATATCTACCCCTTCATCGTCAACGACCCCGGCGAGGGCACGCAAGCCAAACGGCGCAGCGCTGCTATCATCATCGATCACCTAACCCCTCCGCTGACCCGCGCCGAAAGCTACGGTCCGCTGCGGGACCTCGAAGCGCTGGTCGATGAATACTATGAAGCTGCCGGAGTCGATCCTCGCCGACTCGAACACCTGAGACGGGAAATCATGTCCCTCGCGGATGTGACAGGACTGTCGAAAGATGCGGATTTCACAGGGGAAGAAGACAGCGATCTGGCAAAACTCGACGCCTATCTGTGCGAGTTGAAAGAGACACAAATCCGCGACGGTTTACACATCTTTGGACAAGCGCCCAAGGGCCCATTGGCCCGCGACCTCGCCATCGCACTGGCCCGCGTGCCGCGTGGGGACGGCAAGGGAGCAGATGCCTCATTGCTGCGCGCACTGGCAGAAGACTTATCCCTCAGCATCGATCCCTTGGATTGCGAATTGGCCGCACCGGCGCCAGAGAAGCCAGGAATCCTTGCAAATGACGAAACATGGCGCACAAACGGCGACACGATTGAACGCCTCGAACGCCTCTCACAAGATCTTTTGCGGGACGGCGGGTGGGGCAATGGCGCGAACCGAGCGGCACCCGGCCCCGCGTCCCGAGCCGTCATTGAGGAGATCAATAGCACCATCAGACCGATGATAGAGGCCTGTGGACCCAATGAGGGGACCGGTCTCCTCACCGCCCTGAAAGGACGGTTCGTCGACCCGGGCCCGTCTGGAGCACCCACGCGTGGGCGATTGGACACGCTTCCAACAGGCCGGAACTTCTATTCTGTCGACAGCCGGGCCGTCCCAACGCCTACGGCTTGGGTATTAGGATGGAAGTCTGCAAATTTACTCATTGAAAAGCACCTACAGGACCACGGCGACTGGCCACGGACCATGCTGCTGACCGCATGGGGCACCGCAAACATGCGGACCGGTGGTGATGACATTGCCCAAGCTTTGGCCTTGATGGGCGTCAAACCAAAATGGGACAGCGCCAACCGGCGCGTCACCGGGTTTGACATCATTCCGCATACCGCCCTTGGTCGTCCGCGAGTCGATGTCACGCTGCGCATCTCCGGTTTCTTCCGTGATGCCTTCCCGCAATTGATCGCTTTGGTCGATTCAGCCGCCCGCGCGGTGCAGGCCCTGGACGAACCAGACGACATCAACCCCGCTGCCGCCCGCCACCGTGCGGGCGAGGATGGCTACCGCGTCTTTGGCTCCAAACCGGGCGCCTATGGTGCCGGCTTGCAAGCCCTCATTGACGAACGCATTTGGTCCAACCGCGCGGACTTCGCCGACGCTTATCTGGAATGGGGCTCCTACGCCTATTCCGCCAAAACACAAGGCGCGCGCGCCAAGGAAGCTTTCAGCCAGCGTTTGTCCCAGACAGAGGCGGTCGTTCAAAACCAAGACAACCGCGAGCACGACATCCTCGACTCTGACGACTACTACCAATTCGAAGGTGGGGCGGCTGCCGCCGTTGCCACCCTTCAAGGCCGCGAACGCCCCATCTATCACAACGATCATTCCCGTCCTGAAAGACCGCTCATCCGCACGCTCGACGATGAGATCGGGCGCGTGGTCCGCTCCCGCGTCGTGAACCCAAAATGGATCGATGGCGTCAAGCGGCATGGCTACAAAGGCGCATTTGAGATTGCAGCCACGGTTGATTACCTCTTTGCCTTCGCAGCCACGACAGGCGCGGTCAAGAACCACCATTTCGACCTCTGCGAAGACGCCTTCCTTGCCGACGAAGACACGCGCGCCTTTATCGCGGAACACAACGCGCCGGCCTTGGCTGACATTGCTGACAGATTGCATGAGGCAATCGATCGGGGACTTTGGCAGCCGCTCTCAAACTCAGCCCGTGCCCGGATCGCAGAACTTAGGCGGTCAGAGGCCTGACGCCAAAACGGCGGTACCAAGGTAGCCCAGAAACAAGAATGCTGCGAAATAAGTCATGGCGCGCACCGACCAACGAATTTTGAGGCATGCACTGGGAAATGATCTCGCACCGTTCCCTGCTTTTGCGGTATGCTGTGCCCAACAGGGAGATGACCAATGACCCAAGACACCGACCGCCACGCAGTGAAGATGGCCAAGAAGAAGGCCGCGCGGGACAAGATCATGGCGACTAAGACCGAAAAGAAAGGTCTGATCATCGTCCATACGGGCAAAGGCAAAGGCAAATCTTCCGCGGCCTTTGGCATGATCTTCCGCTGCATTGCCCATGACATGAAGTGTGCGGTTGTCCAGTTCATCAAAGGCGGGATGAGCACGGGCGAGCGTGATCTCATCCTCTCCAAATTCAATGACACTTGCGCGTTTCACACGATGGGCGAGGGGTTCACTTGGGAAACTCAGGACAAATCCCGTGACACCGAAATGGCCCAAGCCGCTTGGGCCAAAGCTAAGGAACTAATCCTGGATGAAAGTAACCACATGGTGCTGCTTGATGAAATCAACATCGCGCTGCGGTACGATTATATCGATATTGCTGAGGTGGTTGCCTTCCTACGCGACGAAAAGCCTGAAATGACCCATGTCGTCCTGACAGGCCGCAATGCGCATGAGGAGCTGATCGAAATCGCCGATCTGGTGACGGAAATGGAACTGGTCAAACACCCTTTCCGATCTGGCATCAAAGCGCAGATCGGGGTCGAGTTTTAGCGCTCTTAGCGTCCTACACTGACATAAGCCGAAAACCCTGATTTAGCAGCATCATCTGCGCTATAGATATTGCGCAAATCGGCCATTCTTGGCTGCGCCATTGCCTCTGCAAGACGCTTCAAGTCAAGCGCACGGAACTCATTCCACTCCGTTAGCAAGACAACAGCGTCTACGCCCTCACCAGCGCCATAGGCATCTTCAAACCACTCCACATCTGGCAACAGCGTTTGGCCTTCGTGTCGGCCTTGCGGATCGACAACGCGGATGCTTGCACCGGCCTTTTGGAGAGCGGGCACGATTGTCAGGCTGGGCGCCTCGCGCATATCATCGGTCTCGGGTTTGAACGTAACGCCGAGTATTGCGATCCGTTGGCCAGTCACATCACCCCCGCAAAGGTCGATTATCTTCCCAACCATGCGTTCTTTGACGGCGGCATTCACTGCAACGACAGTTTTCGTGATGTCCATGGGAACGTTGTAATCCTCGGCAGTTTTGACCAGCGCCTGAGTATCTTTGGGGAAACATGAACCGCCATAGCCCGGACCAGCATGCAGGAATTTCCCACCAATGCGACCATCCAACCCGATGCCTTTGGAAACTGATTTGATGTCTCCACCAGCTGCCTCACAAAGGGCCGCCACTTCATTGATGAAACTGATCTTCGTCGCGAGAAAGGCATTGGCCGCGTATTTGATAATCTCTGCACTTTCCAGATCAGTGTAAACGATCGGAAATTCGCGCAGAAAAAGCGGGCGATAGATTTCAGCCATCACATCTTTTGCACGGTCAGCTTCAACACCCACGACCACCCGATCTGGTCGCATAAAATCGTTGATTGCGGCACCTTCACGAAGGAATTCAGGGTTTGACACGACATCAAATTCAAGTGTCGGATTTGCTTTGGAAACGACCTCCGCAACCTTCCTGTTTGTTCCAACGGGAACGGTTGATTTTGTAACGATGACTGCGTAGTGATTCAAATTCTTGGCGACCTCTTCGGCGGCTTGGAAAACGTACGCCAAGTCAGCATGACCATCGCCGCGGCGCGTTGGTGTCCCAACGGCAAGAAAGACCGCTTCAGCGCCAGCAAGCGCCGCGGCCAAATCCAGCGTAAACGTCAATCGCCCCGCTGCAACGTTACGAGCCATGACATCCTCGAGTCCCGGTTCATAAATTGGCACCTCACCTTTATTCAGGCGCGCGATTTTGTCAGCGTCTTTGTCGACGCAGACAACTTCATGACCGAAGTCAGAAAAGCAGACACCCGAAACAAAACCAACATAACCAGTGCCAATCACAACAATCTTCATTTGGGACGCGCCTCCTCGACGCTTGGGTAATAGCTCTTGAACCAATCCACATAGGCGGCAACCCCGGTTTGGATATCTGTCGCGGGGCGATACCCTGTCAACCGCTGCAACAGTGACGCATCCGCCCATGTCACTGGTACATCGCCGGGTTGAATGTCCATGAACACCTTCTCAGCCAATTTGCCGGTGGCCGTCTCAATCGCTTCAATGAAGTCGAGCAGTTTGACGGGTTCTGAATTGCCGATGTTCACTATCCGGTAAGGCGCAACGGGCGACAGGCTGTCACCGTCCTTGCCTTTACTGGTAGGAGGCACATCCAGTAAGAGGCGGATGCCCTCGACTAAATCGGCTACATAAGTGAAATCGCGCTGCATGTTGCCGTGATTGAAGACCTTGATTGGCTCGCCCACCAGAATGGCGCTGGTGAACAGATAGGGCGCCATGTCTGGGCGGCCCCAAGGACCATAGACGGTAAAAAACCGGAACATCGTGGTGGGGATGTTGTGGAGATGGGCGTAAGAATGCGCCATTGCCTCATTCGCCTTCTTGGTAGCAGCGTAGAATGACATCTGGGTGTCGACCTTGTCCGTCTCGCGATACGGCATCTCCCTATTCGCGCCATAGACGGACGAGGTAGAGGCCATCAGCAGATGCTCAACACCAAATTCGCGCGCACCTTCCATGATGTTGAAACTGCCGACCAAGTTTGCATCAACGTAGTCGCGCGGCGATTTGAGCGAATGACGGACGCCCGCCTGTCCAGCTAAATGTACGACTACATCAGGCTGATGGTCTTCAAACACGCGCCTGACAGCGTCTGCATCTTCGACTTTCGCATGATACTGCGTGAAACCGCGCTGTCCGGTCAGTTGCGCCAGCCGCGCTTCTTTCAAGCCGACGTCGTAATAGGACGAAAGGCTATCCAGCCCCACGACCTTGAACCCACGTTCCAGCAATAGTCGTGACAGCCAGAAGCCGATGAAGCCTGCGCTTCCCGTCACCAATACTGTTCGTGTTTTTGACATGGCTGCTCTTCCGCCGTTTTTAGTCATTTACGCGACCATTACATGAACTGCAAAGGGACGCGTTGATTTTCTGTCTCTGCCGCGTAAGTAACCAAGGTGGTGAAAGAGAGGCGAAAATGGCGAAACATCGGGTTTTGACAGAGTTTGGCATGGGGAGTTCTTTGCGGCGGCATGACTACACCCAAGCGGCAAAGCGGGCGCTCCAAGATGCGCTGTGGCACAACTCCATCAACATGTCAGAGCTATTTGGGTTTCCGAAAGAAGCGATGATCATTGATGTCGACATCGCGGTGCAGGATCCGTCCAAAGTGGACGTGGACGCGCTGAAAGACATCTTCCCCTATGGTCAAATCTCAATAACCACAAGCCACGGTGGGCTCGACATCCCGCGACCAGACGGTAACCCGACCGTGATTGCCAATGCTGCGATCAATGTGTCGTTTGAGATGGAGCGGGCATGACAGATCAACGGTTCATCATTGAAATGGGTATGGGCAACGACCTGCATGGGATGGATTACCAAAAGGCCGCCGCCCGAGCGATCGAGGACGCGTTTCGACATTCCTCCATCCCGATGTTTGGTGGCCTTGGCATTTCACAAGAGGAGATGTGCGTTCAGGTCACAGTTGGCGTGCAGGAGCCAGAGGCGCTGGACACAGACGCGCTGGCGGAAAAGCTGCCGCGCGGACGTGCGACGGTGAGGGGTATCAAAGGTGGGCAGAATGTCCCAAACCCAAATGGGGACACGATTGTTATTGCGACCGCAGCAGTGGAAGCATTTCTGCCGAGCCAAGCAGCAAATTGGCGCCAGAGCTAGGGCTTCAGATCCGAAAGCGCCATGCCGGTTGCAAGCACATCTGGATCAAGCTTGACCTCAATAACCGAAGCGACGCCACTTGCCCGCGCACGATCGAAAGCGGGTGCAAACTCGGCTTGGGTTTGAACCGTTTCCCCGTGACCGCCGTACGAACGTGCAAAGGCGGCAAAATCGGGGGAGGCAAGGTCTGTGCCAGAGACGCGACCTGCGTAGGTCTTTTCTTGGTGCATTCGGATCGTACCATAGCGTCCATTGTTCATCACGATCACGATGGGCTTTGCACCATGCTGGATGGCCGTCGACATCTCGTTGCAGGTCATTTGAAAACAGCCATCACCTGCGAGACACACCACATCCCGATCCGGATGCTGGAGCGACGCCGAAATCGCCGCCGGAAACCCGTATCCCATAGAGCCTGAGGTCGGCGCAAGTTGCGTGCCATACTGCTTGTAAACGAAATACCGGTGCAGCCACGCAGCGTAGTTGCCCGCCCCATTGGTCAAGATCGCGTCTTTCGGCAGGTCGTCAGAGAGCCATTTGATGACCAGCTCTTGTTTGACGTCGCCGGGGCTTTCTTGTGGCGTCAGCCACGCCTCATAATCAGCGCGAGCAGCGATGGTCCAGTTAAAGAGTGTTTCGGGCCAATCGATTTTGGACGCTATATCAGCCATTAGCCCAATCACATGATCCGCGCGGGCCACCAGCCCTGCATCCACGCCATAGACGCGCCCCATTTCTCCAGCGTCGGCGTGGATATGGAGGATGGTTTTCTGGGGATCAGCCGGATCGACCAACACGTATGCTTGCGTCGCGATATCGCCGAACCTTGTGCCAAGAAGAAGCAGACAATCGGTATCGCGGACCCGCTGCGCGAGTTTTGGATTGATCCCGACATTGAGATCACCGACGTAGTTCGGATGGGAATTGGCAATCATGTCTTGTCTGCGGAAAGAAGCAGCAATCGGCAGGCCCGAAGCCTCGGCAAACCGCTCCAAATCGCGCTGGGATTTAGCCGACCAATGTGGTCCTCCAGCGATGACCAAGGGGCATTTTGCGGCTGATAGCCTTTGTAGGATGTCTTCGATGGAGGCTTCGGATACGTCGCTAACTATATCCATGGCCCCTGCAAAATCGGGCACGTCAGACTCTGCACTCAGCATATTTTCTGGCAGTGCCAAAACCACTGGCCCAGGCCGCCCGCTGGTCGCCACGCGAAAGGCGCGGGCGATGTATTCGGGCAGTCGATCCGTCTGATCGACCTGCGCCACCCATTTGGCCAAATCGCCAAACATCGTACGGTAATCAACCTCTTGAAAGGTTTCGCGATCAGTGTGGCGGTTGTCGATTTGCCCAATGAACAGAACCATCGGCGTGCTGTCCTGCATCGCGATGTGAACGCCCGCACTGGCATTCGTGGCCCCTGGCCCTCGGGTCACGAAACAGACTCCCGGCTGGCCGGTCATTTTGCCATAAGCCTCCGCCATCATCGCAGCACCGCCCTCGTGCCGGCACACGACGTTTTGGATGTCGCTGTCATAAAACCCATCCAAAGCCGCAAGAAAGCTTTCGCCCGGCACGGAGAAGACCCGCTTCACACCCAACTTCACCAGCTGATCGCTGAGGATTTTCCCACCGTGCCGCTTCATTCACGCTCTCCTTGCCCTTGCTGCACAATGCGCCTGCGACGGTGCACAGGCAAGCGTCTTGGAACCTCAGCCAATCGCCTTACGTTTGCATCCAACAGAATTAGAAAGGACCACCCATGACCACCCTGCTCGGCATTTCCGGTTCCCTACGCAATGACGCGACCAACCGCATGCTGATCCGCGCGGCCCGCGACGCGTTTGAGCCCGACACCTTTATTGAAGCGAACCTGCATTTGCCGCTTTATGATGGGGATTTGGAGAAGGAAGGCATTCCGACTGAGGTTCAAACGCTTTCGGATCAGATCAAGGATGCTGATGCTGTCGTTATTTCGACGCCAGAATACAACAAATCCATTTCAGGCGTCTTGAAGAACGGGCTGGACTGGGTGAGCCGCACTAAGGGCAGCCCATGGCGGGATAAGCCTGTGGCAATCATGTCAGCAACCGCAGGGCGTGCAGGCGGTGAACGCGCGCAATTCGCGCTGCGACTGTGCATGACGCCCTTTCGTGCCAAACTGATCCAAGGTCCGGAGCTGTTGGTTGCGGCAAATTCTGACCAATTCGATGAGAATGGGCTGCTCACCAATGAGCATTATCTGGGTGTGCTCGACGACCTTATGAAAGAGCTTAAGGCCGCTATCTAACGGTAGGTAACAGGTAGTGCGGCTTTCAGCTCATCATAGAGGGCAAGCCGCTCTGCCGGATCGAGAAACGCACCAATCTCAACCTCACGGTCGCCACCTCGTAAGGTAATGTAGTTCTCGACTGGCCCTTTGTTCGGGTGCAGATGAACGCTGACCCAATATCGGTTCGCTTCCCACTCTTGCACATGGCCGTTGGGGTTGTGGCGGACAAGCTGCGCGCGGTCTTCTGACACCACCAGCTCTTCCAACACTTCGCCCCGCCGATAGCTGACGTAGAGCGCAAACCAAATCGCGGCCAGCATGATCCCAAAGAACGGCAGAAGCCCCCACAATACGGGTGTACCCAATAACGCAATCAGCGGCAGAGCCACCATGGCGGCGGTGGAGCCAATGAACAGCACAAAATCCTTACGCAACAATGACCGATATGGCCAAAGGCTGAGTTCCCAATCGGGCTTTTCATGGGGCGGTTCTGGCGACCATTGATAAGGCATAAAATTCAGGTAGTGCTTGGCCTGCCACCTCTCAAGTGCGCGGTTTGGCGCAGGGGTCAAAGCGGGTTGCTCACCTCAATCAAATTGCCGTCTGGGTCGCGGATATAGAGCGACATGATCGATCCCGTCGCACCTGTGCGCTGGACGGGACCTTCCAAAACATCAACACCTTCAGCCTCAAAATGAACCTGCCATTCAGTGAGGGGCGTCGCACTCAAAAAACACAAATCAGCACTGCCCGGCGTGGGTGCTGCGGCTTTCGGTTCAAATGGTTTGGCGGCTGGGTGAAGGTTTATTTTCTGTGTTCCGAACGAAAGCGCTGTCCGAACGGATCCGTCGCTTGGATGAAAAACCTCGACTTTCATGCCCAAAACCTGTTCATAGTAGGCCACTGTCTGATCGACATCGGCGACGGTCAGAACCAAATGATCCAAGCTGCTGAGTTCGGGCATAGCGCACCTATTGAGTTAACCACGTTCCACCATGTCAGACGAAACCGGCCAAACGCAAACACTGAACGATCCGATGGACGTGGCGCGGACCAATGCAATGTTGGCCGCATTGGGCAGACCCGCAAATCTGCAGCCTATGGACGCGCTGCCGCCGTTCTTTCACCACATCTATTTCTGGAATGCACAGCCACCCGCCGCCCTTGGCCGCGACGGGCACCCCAAGACAGGCGGATTGGTGCCGGACACGGGCATGCCACGCCGCATGTGGGCCGCGGGCAAACTCACATTTCACCGCCCGCTTTTGGCGGGTGTCAGAGCGGAGAAGGTCACTACCGTTGAGTCAGTTGAGCGAAAGACCGGACGCTCCGGCCCGCTTGCTTTCGTGCGGCTTCGGCATGACATCAAACAGCGCCATACCCTCGCAGTGACAGAGATGCAGGATTTGGTCTACCGCGAAGACAAGCCGCAGACGCCACCGTCACCCCCAGCGGTGCCCACAGGCGCGACAGAGACTCAGACGGTGAACTTCGATTCAACGCTCCTGTTTCGGTACTCCGCGCTGACCTTCAACGGACATCGCATCCACTATGATGAAACCTACGCGCGGGAGGTTGAGGGGTATGACGGCCTCGTCGTGCATGGTCCTTTGATCGCGCAATTGCTGATGCTGATGGCCGAAGATCATGCTGGCCCGCTCAATCGCTTTGCTTATCGCGCGACGTCGCCGCTGATGCATCATGAAAAAGCAAAACTATGTCGGAACGGACGAAACCTTTGGGCGCAGGGGCCGGACGGACGGCAGTTGATGCTGGCGGATTTTTCCTAGCGACTAGAGATTGCGGCTGATGTCGAAGTCGTCTGGATAGGTGACGCGTTTCTCCAGTACCAGATCGGCCATCACCTCCCCCACTTTTGGGGCCATGCCAAAGCCGATCTTGAACCCACCGTTTGCTACGAATTCGCCCTTGCGCTGTGGGTGTTCCCCCAGCATGGGCGCGCGGCTTCGACTGCGAGGGCGGACACCGGCCCAGCGTTCTATCACCGGCGCGTCGCTTAGGATTGGCATCGCAGCCTTCGCCCGCGCAATCACATCCTCAAGCGCATCGTCCGTGACATTGGGTTTGTCAAACTCCCTCTCGGACGTTGATCCAACCGCCACCGTTCCACCGCGATGGGGAATGATATGCAAGGTGTCGGCAAAAAGCTGTGGCGCACCAGAGGCATCAAAATCCAGCAGCGCAGCTTGTCCCTTGACACCATTACCAATCTGACGTGGCGCATCCTGTGACATCTCAGAAAGGCCCGCCCAACCAGTCGCCCAAACCACCTGACCTTCAGGCTTCGCTTCGGCGCAAATCTCCCCCTTCAGGTTCTGAACGGCGCGGGCCAAGGCTTGCGTGGCCAAACGCGGATGGATCAGGGCTGACAAAGTGTCCTTCACCAACAACCCGGTGGCCGATGGCGGCTCCCACCCAGATGCGGTCGCGGCGACCACGTTCCACTGCGCTTGGTCTTTCCATAATTCCGTGGCCGACATCGCGCGTTGACGGGCCAAAGAAACGGCAGCGCCATCTGCCAAAGGCTGCAAACGACCACTGCGCGAATACCCAGTCGGCAGGCCGGTTCGGGCCTCAACGTCGGGCCAAAAGTCCCGCGCAATCAGCAGACTGTCGAGTTGGAATTGTTTCTTGGCGTTCCAATTCTCCGGCACATGCGGGGCTAGTGCCCCAACGATCCCACCGCTCGCACCGCCAGCCACCTCATTGGGATCAATTACACGGGTTTTTGCCCCGCGTTTGGCACAGGCAAAGGCCACGGACAGACCAAAAATGCCTGCGCCATAGACCGTTACATCGACCGTTGCCATTCCACGCCCCTCGCGCCATCTTTGCCCCACGAAATTAGGGCAAATTGCGATGAGCGACCAGACCGAACAGCTTGAATGGCGCGAGACCGAAGCGGGTGCGGTGCCAATTTCCACCCAGTTTGATGATCCGTATTATTCGCTCGACAACGGCTTGGCGGAAACACGGCATGTGTTTCTGGATGGAAATGACTTGCCCGCGCGGTTCAAGGATGGGTTCCACGTGGCAGAGCTTGGCTTTGGCACAGGGCTCAACTTTCTTGCCACGCTTGAGGCGTTTCGGCGGTCAGGCACGTCCGGAAGGTTGAGGTTCACCAGTTTTGAAGCGTTTCCGATGGCCCCTGCCGATCTCCGAACGGCCTTGGCCCCTTACACGGATTTGCCGACGGATATCCTGAAGGTGCCTTCCCTTGAGGAGTTGAATGGGCCGGATTTTGAGCTGCGCGTTATCATTGGTGATGCACGTAAGACCTTGCCGAATTTGACCGATGAAGCCGACGCTTGGTTCCTTGACGGCTTCTCGCCCGCCAAAAATCCCGAGCTTTGGGAAGTGAGCCTCATGAACACCGTGGGTATCAAAACCAAACCTAGCGGTACCTTTGCAACCTACACCGCTGCGGGCCATGTGCGCCGCGCGTTGGCCGAAGCGGGTTTCGAAGTTCAGCGGGTCCCTGGCTTTGGTCGCAAGCGTCATATGACAGTGGGGCAGATGCTGAATGCAGAATAACCTCAGGCTTGGCATCATTTTCATGGTCATCACCGCTTTCGTCTTCGCGGTGCAGGACGGCATTTCGCGGCATCTAGCGGGTACATACAACGTCTACATGGTGGTGATGATCCGCTACTGGTTCTTTGCGGCCTTCGTGATCACTGTCGCTTCCCGCCAATCCGGATCGATCCGCGCCGCTGCATCCACCAGTCAGCCTTTCATTCAAATCCTGCGCGGGGCGCTTTTGGCGCTGGAAATCTGCGTAATGGTCAGCGCGTTTGTGATCTTGGGATTGGTGGAAAGCCACGCAATCTTTGCCTGCTACCCACTTGTCATCGCCGCCCTCTCTGGCCCGATCTTGGGCGAACAAGTTGGCTGGCGGCGCTGGGGTGCGATTGCGACAGGCTTCATCGGAGTCTTGGTGATCCTGCAACCGGGGAGAGGCGTGTTTGCACCGGCGGCAGCGATCCCATTCGCCTCTGCCGCGATGTTCGCGCTCTATAGCCTGCTCACGCGGTACGCCGCTCGCAAGGACACCGCTGCCACGTCGTTTTTCTGGACCGGCACAGTGGGTGCGGTTGTGATGACCGCAATCGGCATCTGGTTTTGGGAGCCGATGACCAGCAACGATTGGGCATGGATGGCCATCTTGTGCGTGACGGGAGCCTTGGGCCATTGGACGCTGATCAAAGCCTATGAAGCGGCGGAGGCAAGCGCGATCCAACCCTTCGCCTACCTCCAAATGGTGTTTGCCATAATCATCGGCCTTAGCCTCTTTGGGGAAACGTTGGAGCCGCATGTCGCCTTCGGCGGTCTCATCATCGTCCTGGCTGGGCTCTACACCCTGTGGCGCGCGCGTTTAGCCTAAGGCCGCGCGGTGGGTCTCAGTGATGTGGTCAAACCTTCGGGTGAAGACAAATCATCTGGCCGCATCTCTGGCCGGATATTCGGTTTGATCCCTGTGAGCAACTCCATAAACTGGACTGGACCCACCTCGCCACTCAAGCGGGCCTCGTAGATCGGGATCGATTCTGTGATCCGCATCACATAATTGCGTGTTTCGCGGAACGGGATGTGCTCGATCCAGTCAATGACATCCACCTCCCCCAAACGCGGGTCGCCTCGTTCTGACATCCAGATCGCGGGGCGGCTTGGTCCCGCATTATAGCCCGCTGCAATCTGGACGGGGGAGTAGCCGAACTCCTCCTCCAGCACAGCAAGGTATTTTGACCCCAGTCGTGCGTTGTAGCGCCAATCAGCGGTCAACCGACCGCGGCTGTAAGGCAAGTCCAGAAAGCCCGCGACTTCTTCTGCAGTGGCAGGCATCAATTGCATCAGCCCCAAGGCACCCACGGGACTGCCCACAACGGGATTAAACTCACTCTCCCGTCGTGCGATGGACAGCGCCAAGGCGGGCTTTGTCGGCAAGTCCATCTCCGATAGCGGGTGAATTGGGAAATGGCTCGACGGCACCAAACGCCCCTTTGAGATGGCTGACTTGCCGAGGATGAGTTCAAAGAAACTCTCCCCCTTCGCCTCCAAAGCGGCCCCAAGAAGTGACAGCGTTTCCGCATCAAGAGTCCGACCTAAATCAGCAAAGAAGGTGACAGCCGCCCCGCGCTCCCCCGCCTCCAAAAGCGTCAGCGCGGCGCGGATTTTGTCATTCTCTAGGATGTCCGAGTTTTCCCAATCGCGCGGGTCATTCTGACCCGTCAACGCGGCGTTCAAGGGACGGGCCAATTTCTCTGACGCGATCAAGCCGTAGAAGGCTGTCTGATGCTCCGCCGCGCGTTGGTAGGCAGCGGTTGCACGAGCATCGCCCAAAGCCTCAAACGCGCGACCGATCCAGTATTCCATGCGTGCAATGGAAATGGGTGTGTCGATTTCCGCACGCGCCTTTTCAAAATGCCCAATCGCAGCAGCAGGTTCGTTCAAATAGGTCAGCGCGATGTAGCCCGCCAACCATTCGAGATCCGCAAAAGCGTTTCCATCCTCCAAGAAGTGCTGCGTCGCCAGACGGTAGGCTTGCGTCGGGCGTCCTTCCCGCATTTCCCACCGGGCGAGGGAGCGTCGCCATCCAGACCAACGGAATGGTTGACCCAAAGCCTCCGCACTTGTGGATTGCCCAAGTGCGACCGCAACAGCTTCGGCACGGCGTCCCCGATCCACAAGCCAATTGCAGCGGTCATATTTCAGCGCGGGTGTCGACTTGAGCGCGACAGGCACGGCCTCCACCCGCTCCGCCAAATCGCTCTTGTTCTGGATATAGCCCAATCGCGCGGCGGCGAGTTTTGCCTGATCTTCAGACAAAAGCGGCAGCATCCGCTCCGCCTCTTCCGTCCGCCAGCGCCACAAAAGCGCATCAACACGGGCGGCATGATGCGGGGCCAAACGATCAGGAAACGCCTCTAGCAAAGCGTCATGCCCTTCCTCGCTCAGCCGCAGTTCGATCCAAGCAGTCGCGACCACGTCATCAGCCAAACCTATCAGACCCCGCGCATCCAAAGCTTGTGCCAGCCGGACGGCCCCCAATCCGGTTTGTGGCCGCACATCACCGAACCATTGCAGAACGACGCCGGGATCGGCATTTTCGGGGATCGCTTCCTCACCCTTGGCGCGGATCGATCGCAGTCCGGGCCAGTCAGGGCGCTTGGTGCCAAAGGCGCGGTAATCGGCAAATGTGCCTTCACCCGCCCGCAAGCGCAGCCACTCCACCAAGTCAACCGTCACCGCATCTTGGGCCTGCCCCTCGGCCACGCCACGGGCAGCAAACCAATCCTCGTCCCCAGCAAGGCGCACCGCGTCTACCGCAGCTTTTGGCATCAGTTGCGCGGCCGCCGAAAAAGGCAGCAGCCCCAAAAGAAGGATGAGGAGAAGTCGGATCATAATTGCCTGTTGGATCGCGTTTTTCAACAAGCTAGGTCGGACAGCCGAACAAGGCCACACAAATTCTTGGCATTCAGCGGAAAGGCGTCTAGTGTCCGCGCGATTTTAAGGGGCAAACCGCCCATCACCGCAAAAAAAGGAAGCGCGTTATGATCAAAGGATCTTTGCCAGCACTCGTCACGCCGTTCTCGAACGGTTCAGTGGACATCGACGCGCTCAAAAAACTTGTTGATTGGCACATTGACCAAGGCTCGCACGGGTTGGTACCCGTCGGGACAACAGGTGAAAGCCCAACCCTGAGCCATGAAGAGCATGATTTGGTGGTGCAAACTGTCGTGGACCAAGTGGCCGGTCGCATCCCCGTGATTGCTGGTGCGGGTTCCAACAACACGGAAGAAACCGTGCGTCTTATTCAGGCAGCCAAGGACGCAGGGGCGACGGCCGCGCTTGTTGTCACGCCTTATTACAACAAGCCAACACAGCGCGGGTTAAAGGCGCATTTTCTGGCTGCTGCCGACTGCGGTCTGCCGATCATCATCTACAACATCCCGCCACGATCCGTGATCGACATGACGCCCGACACAATGGCTGAGTTGAGCAAGCATGAGATGATCATTGGCGTAAAAGACGCCACAGCTGACCTGTCACGCGTTCCGGCAACGCGCCACCGCTGCGGGAAGGACTTCATCCAGTTGTCTGGCGAAGACGCAACGGCGCTCGGCTTTAACGCCCATGGCGGCGTTGGCTGTATCTCCGTCACGGCGAACGTCGCGCCTCGGCTTTGCGCTGAGTTTCAGGAGAAAACGCTGGCAAAAGACTTTGATGGCGCGTTGACCCTTCTGGACCGTCTCATGCCCTTGCATGAAGCGATATTTACAGAGCCGGGGCTTTGTGGCGCGAAATATGGATTGTCTGTTTTGGGAATGTGCAGCGACAATGTCCGCTCCCCCCTGACAACGCTAACAGATGAGACGAAGGCGAAAATCAAAGACGCGATGGTCTTTGCAGGGCTTCTGAACTAGCCCGCCGTCCTCAGCCAATCATCGGCAAATGCGACCGCGTCGCAGCCGCCAAAGCGGGCGGCGCGGTCCAATTCGGCCATCAGACGCTTCTGGCGCCCAGCGCCCATGCGCACCTTTGGCTCCGGCCAAAAAGCGGTGACGTCGAGACGTTTTGCCTCTCGATCTGCTTTCATATCGATGCGCCCGATCAACTGATCGCCTTCCATCACGGGGAATACGTAGTAGCCGTATTGCCGTTTCGCAGCAGGGACGAAAATCTCGATCCGGTAGTGAAACCCAAAAAGCCGCTCAGCACGCTTGCGATCACGCAAGACCGGATCAAAAGGCGAAAGGATCCGTACCCTTTGTGAAATATCTAGGACTGGCAAATCCAGCAGGTCCGGCCGCGCAAAGGAACGGCGCAAGCTGCCATCGACGCATTCCACGTCAACTTCGATCAACGCACCTGTCACAAGGCCCCGCTGACACCATTCTTTCGCTTCTTGGGACGTCACCGTGTCCCAAAACGCGGTAATCTCCCCACTTGTGGTAAACCCCAAATGGTCAAGCGCTTCGTTACAGTGCCAATCGATCGCGTCTTCATTAGAAACAAAAGCGTTCAAATGCGCTGAGGGGATCACTCGATCTGTCAGGTCGTAAATTTTGCGGAACCCTTCGCGCCGCGTGACCGAAAGCTCCCCCGCGTGCCAAAGATATTCGAGCGCGGTCTTTGACGGATGCCAATCCCACCATCCGCCGGAGGATTTCTTTTCATCCTGACCGACATCCGCCGTCCCACAGGCCCCATTGTCGGAGATATGCCGCAAGACCTCATCGGTCTTTTCCCAGAAATCCCCCGCCTGTTCTTGCTGTAGTGATCTTCGAGTCGCCACGCTGACCGTTGAAACCGCAGCCGCCATTTCGGGAAGAACTCGGTGGGTACAGTTGCCGCGTCGTGGGTTCAATGCTCAAACAGTTTCCTGTCGCGCTTAAGGAGCAAGTCCAAAGTTTGCGGCCGATACTGCTGCCGCCGCGATCACAGGATCATGTCGTGCGCGCTGGCGAAAGTGTTCACACTATCAAGCTGCACAAACCCCAAATTACCGATCAGCTTGGCAAGGTCCGCCCCCTTCCCTGCCCCCGATGGCGTGTCGGTCAAAAGGTGCTTTCGCAGAAACACCCGCCGCACCGTGGCATTTAAAAGGACGGGGACCACGTCAGTCATCCCCCGGCGTCAGACGCGCTTGGCGGAGGAATTCCACCAAAATGGTCGTCACAAATCCGATCGACAACAGCACATTCACCGCTGTCATCCCACCCAACAACCGCCATTCCACCGACAAGAGGATGTCGCCGAACCCCAGGGCCGTGAAGGCAACGAGCGACAAATAGATCGCTGGCTCTAGCGTTTCGAAAATTCCAAAATACCAGAAACAGAGTGCCCAAATCCAAACACCGACCGTCAATTGGATAAACACCCAGATCGACGCCAACGACAAGAACACCAACATGCGTTTGCCTTGATGGGAACGGCGGAACCTTTTCCGGACGCGGCGCAAAATGAACTCAATCAACCAAAACCCAAATCCGGCCAAGACAATAGAGAACACCAACAACCCGCTGCCGATGAACAATTGGAGCAACATCCAAGTCTCCTTTCCCTGACGCTGAGCAGGCTTGTTTTGAAAAGGCGATTGCCCTATCTCACGCCAACTATGGCTAAAAAATCCGATAACAAAAATTACAAAGTCATCGCTGAAAACCGGCGGGCGCGGTACGACTATGCGATTGAGGATGACTTGGAGGTCGGGATCGTCCTGCACGGACCAGAAGTCAAATCGCTTCGGACGGGTCAATCCAACATCGCGGACAGCTATGCCTCTGTCGATGATGGGGAGCTGTGGCTGACCAACGCCTATATAGCACCCTATGAGCAAGCCATGTTCGGCTTTGAAGAGCGGCGCAAGCGTAAACTTTTGTGCTCAAAACGGGAATTGGCGCGGCTTTGGAACGCGACAAAGCGTGATGGTATGACCATCGTCCCGCTTGTGATGTATTTCAACGACCGCGGTCTCGTGAAGCTAAAGATCGCGTTGGCTAAAGGCAAGAAAACGCACGACAAACGTGCCTCAGACGCCAAAAAGGACTGGAATCGTCAAAAGCAACGACTGTTGCGCCACGACGTCTGAGCCCTCTCACAAGCCGCACGTGCCTAAATGTCCCCTTCACGAACGATTGTTCGGTGATACGCTGTTCATGAGCGACCTTGGGGCCAGCCGCAAATCCCAATTATAATTGGCCCGACAGGAAGGAACCGGGGAATAGGGAACTTATTATCCAATTGATCGAAGGTGCCGTTGGCGGAAACGCCGTTGGTGCAGGTCTGAAAAATCTTTCAATAGGCGCTGCGGGGAACTCCATCGCGGGCGCTATCGGCGGCTTGGGCGGCGGACAGCTTTTGGGCATGCTTGGCACTAGTGGTGAAGCCGCGGCAGCCGTAGGTGGTTTTGACATTGCGGGTCTGCTTGGCGGCGCAGGCGGCGGTGCCGTTCTGACGGCTGTCATCTGGCTGATCAAAAACAAGATGATGGGCTAAGTTCAAGTTGCAAGATTTGCGAAGGGGCGCAGGGGAACTTACGCCACTTTTTCTCTGGTCAGGCCCAACCCTTGCAAGATCATCAGGCCCACGCTAGAGCCTGATCTAAGGCCAGACCGCTTCTGCACAGGTTCCGCTATGAAAGACCACATCGACGACCCAAAAACGCTTGTCTCAACCGAGTGGCTCGCCACCCACTTGAGAGGCCCTGATTTGCGCATTTTAGACGCGTCTTGGTACCTGCCAGACATGAACCGCGATGCGAAAGCGGAATTTGCCGAAAGCCACATTCCAGACGCGCGTTTCTGTGACATCGACGAGATCAGCGATCTGCGCTCCGAATTGCCGCACATGGTTCCGCCCGTTGAAAAATTCATGTCCCGCATGCGGGCCATGGGCGTCGGCGACGGTCATCAAGTCGTGGTCTATGATGGGGCTGGTCTGTTCTCCGCCGCGCGGGTTTGGTGGCTCTTCAAGCTGATGGGTCAGACCAATGTTGCCGTGCTCGACGGCGGTTTCCCAAAATGGGTTGCAGAAGGGCGCCCGACCTCTGACCAATCGCCCGTCATCCGCGACCGGCATATGACCGTCACACGCAATAACGGTTTGGTCCGCGATGTGACCGAAGTGGCCCGCGCCGCGAAACTTGGCGATCACACGATCATTGACGCGCGTTCGAGCGACCGATTTGACGGCACCGCACCGGAGCCGCGCGACGGCATGCGCAGCGGCCATATTCCAGGGTCGAAGAACGTTTTCTTCCGCGATGTGCTGGCGTCAGATGGTACAATGCTGTCACCTGATGATTTGAAAAAAGTGTTTGAAAGCAGAGGCGTTGACCTCTCCAAGCCCACCATCACAACCTGCGGGTCAGGTGTGACGGCAGCAGTCCTTAGCCTTGCGCTCGAACGGATCGGCAAGACCGATCACAGCCTTTATGACGGTTCATGGTCCGAATGGGGCATGTACCACGACCTTCCTATCGCGACTGGTAATGATTGATGTTTGAGAAACTCTACCAACAACCTGCTGACAAAATCCTCGCACTGATGGCACAATTCCGCGCCGATCCGCGGGATGAAAAAGTCGACCTCGGCGTCGGTGTCTACAAGGATGCCAGCGGCAACACGCCGGTCATGCGGGCCGTGAAAGAGGCGGAGCGTCGCATCCTCGCCAATCAGTCCACAAAATCCTACGTCGGGCTTGCTGGGGATCCTGCATTCTCTGACGTGATGATTAAATTGGTGCTAGGCGACACAATCACCCACGACCGGATCGCAGCCGTGGCCACACCGGGCGGCACAGGGGCCATTCGTCAGGCGCTGGAACTCATCAAACTGGCGGACCCTACGGCTACAATTTGGCTTTCCAACCCGACATGGCCAAACCACCCGTCAATTATCAAATACCTCGACATGCCGATGGGCACCTATCGGTATTTCGACAATGACACCCGTGGCGTCGATTTTGATGGCATGATAGAGGACTTAGGCGCGGTTGCTGCGGGTGACGTCGTACTGCTCCACGGCTGCTGTCACAACCCAACCGGCGCGAACCTAACGGAAGATCAAATGGCACAAGTCATCGCCAAAGTGAATGCGCAGAGCGCGATCCCTTTGGTCGACATCGCTTACCAAGGCTTCGGCGACGGTCTAGACGAAGACGCGCAAGCCACCCGCGCGATTGCAGCAGGCTTTGAAAACTGCTTAATCGCGACGTCCTGCTCCAAAAACTTTGGCATCTACCGCGAACGCACTGGCATTTTGATGGCCATTGCGAAAGACGCCGATCAAGCCGCCTTGGCACAACAGAATATGTCGTTCCTCAATCGTCAAAACTTCTCCTTCCCGCCGGATCACGGTGCACGTGTCGTGACTACGATCCTGCAAGACGCCGAACTGCGCTTGGACTGGGAAGCGGAGCTGGAAGAGACCCGCAACAGCATGCTGGCGCTGCGTCAGCAATTGGTGGATGAGTTGAAGCGCTTGACCAATTCCGACCGGTTCGACTTTTTGGCCCACCACCGCGGCATGTTCAGCCGTCTTGGGACAACGCCAGAACTGGTCGAAAAAATCCGCGTAGATCACGGCATCTACATGGTTGGGGACAGCCGCATGAACATTGCTGGATTGAATGAGAAATCCGTGCCCGTGCTCGCCAAAGCCATCGTGGAGGCAGGCGTCTAACCACCGCTAAAGGGGCTGTCTGCCCCTCGGCGCGATGCGCCTCACCCCGAAGGTGTTTGGAGCAAAAGACGCCTTTCCCGCCTTTGTTGGGCGAAAATGCTGCAAGTGCGAAATGATCCTTGCGAGTCGTCGCGCAAGATAATATCGAATACGCAATCTCAATCGTTATTTTCTTGCTAGCGGAACCACGACATGTCCTTCCAACTTCAACCAACGCCCCCTGCCCGCCCCAACCGCTGCCAACTTTTTGGACCGGGGTCCAACGTCAAACTGTTCGAGAAAATGGCAGCGTCGGCGGCCGATGTAATCAATCTCGACCTCGAAGACAGTGTTGCGCCCACGGACAAGGATGCAGCACGCGCCAATGTCATCAAAGCCACGCATGAGGTGGACTGGAATACCAAGCTGCTGTCCGTGCGGATCAACGGTTTGGACACGCCCTATTGGTACAAGGATGTGGTCAACTTGCTGGAGCAAGCCTCCGACCGGTTGGATCAGATCATGATCCCAAAGGTGGGCTGTGCGGCAGACATCTACGCGGTTGATGCGCTAGTAACCGCGATCGAAGCAGCGAGAGGCCGGACAAAGAAAATCACCTTTGAAGTAATCATCGAATCCGCGGCGGGCATCGCCCATGTGGAGGAGATCGCAGCAAGCTCCCCCCGTTTGGCTGCGATGAGCCTTGGGGCCGCTGATTTTGCAGCCTCCATGGGCATGCAGACCACTGGAATCGGCGGCACGCAGGAGAATTACTACATGCTGCACGGCGACACGCACCATTTCTCCGACCCATGGCACTGGGCGCAGACAGCCATTGTGGCCGCTTGTCGGACCCACGGTGTTTTGCCTGTGGATGGGCCGTTTGGTGACTTCTCAGATGATGAAGGCTACCGCGCGCAAGCACGGCGCAGTGCGACGCTGGGCATGGTCGGCAAATGGGCGATCCACCCAAAGCAAATCGCGCTTGCAAACGAAGTTTTCACACCGTCTGACGAGGCTGTGGCCGAAGCGCGGGAGATTTTGCAGGCAATGGCCGATGCCAAAGCCCGCGGTGAAGGCGCGACCGTCTACAAAGGGCGCTTGGTCGATATCGCCTCTATCAAGCAAGCCGAAGTGATTGTGGCGCAAGCAGAGCTTATCGCGGGCTAACCCATCGGGATGGCGGGTGGGGCGATTGCGCAGCGAAGCGTCACCCCGCCATTGCAAACACCGGCCTCAAGTGCCTATATCCCACCAAAGAGAAAGAGGCCGGAATGACGCAGTATCTCGAATTCGAAAAACCGCTGGCGGAGATTGAAGGCAAAGCGGAAGAGCTGCGCGCCCTCGCCCGTGAAAATGACGAGATGGACGTCGAGAAAGAGGCCGCCGCCCTCGACAAGAAGGCTGATGACCTTCTCAAATCGCTTTATGCGGATTTGACCCCTTGGCGGAAATGTCAGGTCGCACGGCACCCGAACCGGCCGCACTGCCAAGACTATATCAACGCACTGTTTACGGAATACACACCGCTCGCCGGCGACCGGAACTTTGCCGATGATCATGCTGTTATGGGGGGCATCGCTCGTCTGGACGGCAACCCAGTGATGGTGATCGGCCATGAAAAGGGCAACGACACCAAATCACGGATCGAGCGGAACTTTGGCATGGCCCGCCCAGAAGGGTATCGCAAAGCCATCCGCCTGATGAAACTCGCCGATAAGTTTGGCCTGCCCGTCATCACCCTTGTCGACACACCCGGCGCCTACCCCGGAAAAGGAGCTGAAGAGCGCGGACAATCCGAAGCCATCGCGCGGTCGACAGAAGCCTGCCTAGAGCTTGGCGTGCCACTGATCAGCGTCATCATTGGCGAAGGCGGCTCTGGTGGAGCCGTAGCCTTTGCAACGGCCAATAAGGTCGCGATGTTAGAGCATTCGGTCTATTCCGTCATCAGCCCAGAAGGCTGCGCATCAATCCTCTGGAAAGATGCAGAGAAAATGCGCGAAGCGGCAGAGGCGCTGCGCCTGACAGCGCAAGACCTCCATAAACTCGGCGTATGCGACGAGATTATCAAAGAGCCTGTTGGCGGCGCGCATCGTGACGCCAACGCCACGATCAAAGCAGTTGGAAAGGCGATCCTGAAACTGCTGAAACAAGTCGAGGGCAAATCGGCCAAGAAGATCCGCGGCGACCGTCAGCAGAAGTATCTTGATCTCGGCTCAAAAGGGCTGGCCGCTTAAAGCATCACATTGCTGCGGGGCCATTGGCAGCTGGCGCTTATCCTCGCCCTTGTTTTTGCACTTTGGCAAATGCCTGTCGCCGCCCCTCTCAAAATTCTCATCGTCTTCTTCCATGAGGTGTCCCACGCGGTGATGACCATTTTGACGGGTGGGAAAGTGGTCAGCCTGTCGGTGTCTACTGACCAAGGCGGTGTTGTCTGATCGCGGGGCGGGAGCCGGTTCTGGACACTCACCGTGGGTTATCTTGGGTTGCTCCTCATTGGCCTCGCACTCTTGCTGGCCGCCCTCAAAACTAAGGCTGACAGGATCATCATGTCGGCTTGCGGTGCGGGTCTTTTGCTGATCGCCGCGCTTTATATCAGCGGCTGTTTTGCGCTCATTTTCTCTGGTGTCACGGGATTGGCCATGCTGGCTTGCGCACGCTGGCTGCCTCGAGATGCAAACGACCTCGGTTTGCGGGTGATTGGCTTGGCCAGCATTATCGATGTGCGGTTTGATCTCTTGTCCCACACGATCCTCCGCGCGTCGGTGGGGTCAGACGCCTGGATATTGGCAGCGGAATTTGGCGGACCAACGGTCTTTTTGGGTGGGCTCTGGCTGTTGATCAGCGCGGCAAAGATCTTTTCCGCGCTAAAGGTTGCGCTGCGGGAGCCGAGCAACCTAACTTTCAAATCTGGCTAGTCGGCATTCCACATCGTCTGATTGGCGCGCTCCAGCCACACATCGTCATAGACTCTGCCGTCAAAGCCATCCTATGTTGCGGTGAGCATCTCACCCACCGTTGGAAGCCCTGCGCTTTCATCACCTGCCTCCTAGGTTCTTGCACGCATCAGGGCACGCGCGCATTGGCTATAGATCTCCCCAATCGTGACCACGATCACGCTTCTTGGACGCCGACCCTTGTCGGAGAATCGCGTCAGCAGGTCTTTTGCAATGCTAAGGACGGCTGTGCCATTGACGCGGACCACATTGTTTGAGCCTGGAACCATGAACATCAAGCTCACCCGTCCATCGCGAACCATATCGCGCAGGGAATCCGCCCTGTTGTTGCCGCGCCAATCGGGCATCAACAGTGTCTTTTCATCAGCGATACGGACGACCGGACCATCATCGCCACGCGGACTGCCGTCGGTCCCTTCTCGCTCAACGGTCGACAATACGCAGAGACGCGCGGCCATGATCCAATCTGCATAAACTGGGATCATCTTGTCCGAGACTTTGATCAACGACGCACGCGCAGGCGAGCCGTAAATCTTGTCTAACTGCTCAATGTCTTTGACGATCCCGTCAGACATCCTTCCTGAACCCACCTTCAGCAGCTAAGGCATCCGACCGTGTCTCGATCCGGTCTTTCAACTTTGCGATGAACTCATCGGTCTCTAGTCCCGGCTCAATCGGCTCCAGAAACTCCATCACCGCCACACCTGGTTTGCGATAAAACCCACGCTTTGGCCAAAATACACCGACGTTGCAGGCGACCGGAATGCAAGGCTGACCAAGCTCTTTATAGAGCGCAGCTGAGCCAACTTTGTAAGGCGCATCAACACCTGGCGCGACGCGGGTGCCTTGCGGATAAATCAGCAATTGCCCCCCTTTAGCGCGACCCGCCTCCACATCCGCCAACATTTTGCGGATCGCCTGCCCACGCTTGCCGCGATCCACAGGCACACATCCGATGCGGAGCCCATATTGGCCCAGAATTGGCGCATACATCAGGATGCGCTTCATGATGAATTTGCCACGCGGGACGGCGCCATAAAGCATGATGACATCTAAGAAGGACTGATGTTTTGCCCCGATCATCACTTCGCCTTCTGGCACTTTGCCGCGTATCTCTGTCTTCAGCCCGATCATCCAAGCGGCGGACCAGCGGACATATCGGCAGTAGGTCTTACAGGCGGCAATCGCCCCGCGCGACGACACCAGTGACCATGGGAAGAAGAGGATGCCCAAGACAAGCATGGCGAGGTACATTGATGCATTAAAAATCAGCGATCGGATCAACTGAATAGCATATGTCATGATTGGTTCCTTAAAGTAAGAAACGCCGCATGGCGCGTTGCAAAGAATGCGACGGTTCCAGCGAGTATAGGGATCAGAAGCAAGACGGACCATTCCAAGCCCTGAAATCCCAAACCTGTCAGGAAATTACCCGCGGTGTCGGTGGACGGGAGGAGCGCGACGCAGATTGCCCCAATGACGGCCCCTAGCGCAGCGCCACCAATAGACCGCAGCGTGAAGCGGCGAACGAAGGCGAGCGCGATATACGTGTCCTGCGCGCCAACCAGCCTCAGGACACGTACCACTTGCGCGTTTGCCGATAAGGTCGACTGCGCGGCCAACGTGATCATCGCCGCCGTTGCCCCGACAATCAGCACGATCGAAATAAGCCCCAGAACTTGCAGGCGTAATGCGGCAGCTACCAACGGCTCCCGCCACCTTGTGTGATCGTCCAAAACAGCGCCTGGTACTTCGGCTTGCAACCGCGCCCGCAAAGCCGTGGCATCATAGCCCTCACCAGTCTCAAGAACTTCAATCAGGTCAGGGATGCTCAACGTTTCGATGGGCAACTCTGGCCCAAACCACGGTGCCAGCAAGTCCCGCTGTTCTGCGTCATTCAAGACGCGGGCAGAGGCCACGCCGGGGGTCGTCTCCAAAACACGTAGCGCCGCCGCCACTTGGGCATCTATCTGTTCCGCCGGGGCAGAAATCCGAATGGTCGAGATTTGAGCCAGTTCAGACGCCCAACGATCCGCCAATCGATCGGCTGCAAAAGACAAGGCCAGAGCAAATACAGCTAAGAAAGCCATCGCCGCCGCCGTGAAAACAGTAAGGCGGGCCATAAACCCCGTTGGCGACACGGTACGGTCCGCGTCTGGGTTGCTGATCAACAACCGACCAAGCAAGGAAAAGACAGTCCTCAAAGCTCTGCCCCTGACAATTGCAGTTTTCGGTTTTTCAGCCTCAAAACCCGTATGCCAATTTGTGCCTTTGCCGTTCGGATCAGGTTCAAGTCGTGGGTCGCCACGAGTATAGTTTTTCCCATCCGGTTCAGTTCCACCAAAAGGCTCAATACGCGTTGGGACATCTCCCAATCAATATTGCCCGTCGGTTCATCAGCAATAATCACATCGGGCGATGTGATGACCGCTCGTGCGACCGCAGCACGCTGCCGTTCGCCCCCTGAAAGCTGAGGGGGCAGTTGGCTCATCTGATGCTTGAGACCCACCCAAGCCACCAAATCATCCAGATAAGATGACGCTGCCAAGGTTCGATCAGAAACGGTCAAAGGCAGACCGATATTCTCATAAATGCTCAGATGGTCCAAGAATTCACAGTTTTGATGCACCACACCGATCCGCCGACGCACGATCGCAATATCATCCCGACTGTGGGCCTCCACCGGTTTTGCAAATAGCCGCACCTGACCAGACGTCGACAGTAATTCACCATAGCAAAGCTTCAAAAGCGTTGTTTTACCTGCACCGGATGGACCCGTCAAAAAGTGGAAAGAACCAGGTTCCAAGGTCAGGGAAGCACCGGAAAAAAGTTCGCCACCGCCGTAGCTATAGGCAATATTTTCCAGCTCAATCACGCGCCTGCCCTCTGTGTTCTTGCCCAGGTTTCTTTTGCCCAAATTTGCAACAGGTTACAATCAACTCCGCGCCGCTCCTATCTAAGCGCATTGCGTTTGAGAGGTCCGGTGATACAGCTTCTGTCAAAAGCCTGAGGTGGCGAGGGGTAAGTTAATGAGATTAGTGTGCCCAAATTGTACGGCGCAGTACGAAGTTGGCGATGACGTCATCCCAGCACGTGGGCGCGACGTCCAATGCTCTAACTGCGGCCATACCTGGTTCGAAACGCCTGGCGTTGTCGCTGACGCGCCGCCGGCGCCAGAACCTTTACCTGCCTATCAGGAACCAGAACCTGTCGAAGACATCGAAGAGGATGTCGATGAAGCGGCTGCACCCGATGCGCCAGACCAGGCGGCAGCGGCCGCTGAACCTTCCCGCGTTGATCCATCTGTCGCTGAAATCCTGAATGCCGAAGCGGAACGGGAAGAGGCTGCGCGCGCTGCTGAACGCGGCACGCCGATGGAAAGCCAGACAGAAATGGGCCTCACCCAAGATGAGGCGCGTGACAAAAAAACCACCGAACGCCTTGCCCGCTTGAAGGGTGAAAAGGCAACCGCAGCAGCGGTCGCCGCCGCGACCCGCAAAGAAATGCTGCCGGACATTGAAGAGATTAACTCGACCCTGCGTTCAAATGAGGAACGCAGAGAAAAAGTCGCCCCAGGGCCGGAAAAAGTTGAAAAAGCCCAAAAGCGCGGGTTCAGAACGGGTTTCTTTAGTGTGCTTTTGATCGTTTTGGTGATTGTCATACTGTATATGTTCGCGCCTCAGATCAAATCGGCCATGCCGGCATTGGCTGGAACAGTCGACGCCTATGTCACCGCAGTCGATAGCGGGCGGGCGTGGCTGGATGGGCTTCTGGGTGGCGTTCGCGATTCCATGCAAAGCGCGGTTGACGCAAACCAATAATCAGAAGCGGTCTAACAACCGTTTCAGGTAATTACGCTCAACCTCAGGTCGGGTCAGATCGCCTGAGCGTCTGCGGATTTCACCAAAAAGTTCATCAGCGCGGCGTCTGATGTCACGGTCACCAAGCAAGCTTTGATCCGTGCCAAGCTGACCCGTGTTCCCAACCTGACGGCCGAGCGGATCACGGCGTGCAGGCTCTGACGAAGGTGCCCCTTCGCCATTGGCGGTGCCTTGACCTTCCTGATCCTGCTCATTCTCTGCCAAGGCACCAAGAATAGATTGCAGAGCGTTGCGGAGCGCATTTAACGCCTCCGCCTGACGATTAATTGCATCGGCCAGATCACCATCTCTCAAAGCCTCCTCAGCGCCGTCCATTGCCCCTTCCGCTTGATCGAGGGACCGACGCGCCATCTCACCTTGCTCACCGGGTAATCCGGGCAAGTTCTCCCGTTGGCGCTGAAGTTCGTTGCGCAAGGCTTCCTGACGTTCGGCGAGGGATTGCTCATCTCCATCCCCGCTGCTTCCCCGTTGATCGGACCCGTTGCTGCCCTCGCCCTGACCGTTTTGCGAATGCTCCCCAGATTGATCACCCACTTCGCCTTCTTGACTAACGCCACGTTGCCCATTCTGCTGACCGGGTTGCATCTGACCCTGCTGCTGGCCCTGTGCACCTTGCTGCCCCTGTTGGCCTTGTTGTTGCCCTTGCTGCTGGCGGCGGCTTTGTTCCTGCAACTCACGGAACGCATCATCTGACAGTTCTTCCTGATCCCGAAGCGTATCAGAAAGCTCATCCATCGATTGCTGGCCAGGTGTCTGGCGTCCGTCCCCATTCTGACCCGACTGGTTTTCCGTCATCCGAAGGTTTTCAAGGAGACGATTGTATTCCTCCATCAGCGATTCAGCCTCCGCCATCCGGCCGTCTTCCATCAGTTCCTGAATACGGTCCATGATCGCGTCGAGCTGGTTTTGGGTGAATTCCGTCCCTTCGCCGCCCTGATCGGGCTGGTCGGTCTGTTCGCCACCCGGCTCCATCTGTTGTGCCAGAAGGTCGAGGTAATCGTCCGTCGCCTCGCGCAATTCGTTCATCAGTTCGGCAATTTCTTCGTCCGACGCACCATTTCGCATAGCTTCGGACAACCGCTCCTGCGCGCGGCGCAACCGCTCCCGCGCGTCAGCTAGGGTGCCATCCTCAAGCTGGATGGCCAAATCCCACATGGCTTCGACAATTTCGTTCCGCTGCGTGTCGGTCAGACCATCGGTGACATAGCGGTCAAGGTTGCGTGTGATTGCCCTCATTCGAAGGAACGTCACCTCGTTCGAGAATAAGCCCTCAGGTCGATGCGCAATCGCCTTCAAAATCCGCACCACGCGCTTGCCGTTCTCTTTCGACCACATCAAATCGCGACGCTGCTCGATGATCGCGCGCGCGAATGGTTGAAAGAACCGGCGTCCGGGCAGAACAAGCTGTTCCGGCTCCGACACGCCTTGCTGCCCGATGTCATCTTCCACCGTCAGGATCATGGTCACAGGCAAGTTCGCAAAATGATGCTGGCTGAAATCGTCGATCAGCAACTCATCAAAATCATCCCTGTCACCGCCAAAGGGCATCGGCAGGTCCACAACCAACGCGTCGCGTTCTTCAGGCACAACGGACAGACCATAGCGCCGCTCGACTTCATCTAAATCCAAAGTAATCGTCGCGAACCCACTGCTGACGCCATAGTCATCCTTAGCCGCAAAGTGCTGCGTGAATTCACCCAAGGCAGCCACTTCCAAGTCACCTATCACCTCGACAGTTGGCGCAGCATCAGGAATGACATCGAATGTCCAAGCCGCCGCGTTCTCGCCCATGATCTCCAATCGGCCTGTTTGAGTGACCACAAACTCTTGTTGCGCGTCAGATGCGGAACCAAGGCCGTCGGTCCTGCCGGAGACCGTATCAGCCACCGTCAAAGCGCCGACTTCCCCATAGAGCCGCAGCGCCACTTCTGACCCCTCTGGCACGGGAACAGACCCTTGAGGCACATCATTGAGATAGAGCGTTGGCTTGCCGGTGTAGGCAGGTGGCGTAATCCAACCTTCCCACACAGGACCAGTGGCAAGGTCGGTGCCGGTTGCAGTCGCCATATCTCCCACAGAGGCCACACGCAGGATAGACCCCGACAGCAAGCCGCAAAGCAAGAACAGCATCGCCATAAATCGCAATCCATAAGGGTCGCGGTCCGCGATCCTCAGGTTCGGCTCCGCCACGGTCGCGGCCTTAGTCCGCTCCGCCATCCGCGCCATATGTACTTGCCAGACAGCCTCTGACGCTGAATCGCCTGATCCGATGGCTTGCTGGTCGGCAATGGCCGCGATGGGTCGGCCCGCCATCTGCGCATCAACACGCGCCACCGCTTCGTCCCGCGACGGCCAGCGCATCTTGTAAACGCCCCAGCCCGCTGTGACCACGATTGCTAGGATGGAAAGGGTCGCAAGGCTCCAAAACGCCTCTATCGTCAGGTTATCGTGCCATCCGAACAGCAGCGGTGCCATGACAAGGCAGAGAACCGTCCACAAAGGCCAGAACGCGCGCAGGACCTGCTCCGCAATCAGACCCAAGCGGGTCAGCGCGATCGGGCGCCGCAAATGCGGCAGCTGGTCAGGTCGCTGGGTCAGAACCTTTCTCCTGCAAGGCTGCGTGAATCACAGCCACGAAGGTAACGTATCCCGCGCGATCATTTCGTCAAAGGTTGGGCGCGGGCGAATAACCGCAAATTGATCGCCTTTCACCAGAACTTCGGGAATCAGCGGGCGGGAGTTGTATTCAGACGCCATTACCGCGCCATAGGCCCCCGCCGACCGGAATGCGATCAGATCATCAGCACCGACCACCGCCATCATGCGACCCTTGGCAAAAGTGTCGCCGCTTTCACAAACCGGACCCACGATGTCATAGGTTGCAGGCTCCACGCCCGCTGCAGGTTCGACCACGGGCACAATGTCATGATGCGCCTCATACATCGCAGGACGGATCAGATCATTCATCGCCCCGTCGATGATTAGAAACTTCCTGTCTTCGCCTTCTTTGACGTAGATCACCTTGCTCACCATCAGGCCCGCGTTGCCCGAAATCAGGCGCCCCGGCTCAATCTCAATCTCGCAGCCAAGATGCCCGACGGTCCGCTTAATGAGCGCACCATAGTCCATCGGCAAGGGCGGCGCCTCGTTCGAGCGCGCGTAGGGAATGCCAAGCCCGCCGCCCAAATCCAGCCGTGTGATCTCGTGCCCATCGGCGCGCAACTGTTCCGTCAGCTCCGCAACCTTTTTGTAAGCTAACTCAAACGGCTCCAACTCCGTCAGTTGCGACCCGATATGCACGTCGATACCAATCACCTTCAGCCCCGGCAAAGCAGCCGCCATCGCGTAAACCTCGCGCGCGCGGCTGATCGGGATGCCAAACTTGTTTTCCGACTTACCCGTCGCAATTTTAGCATGGGTCTTGGCATCAACGTCGGGGTTCACGCGCACTGTGATCGGCGCTTCGACACCCACCTCAGTCGCGACGCGGCTCATAACCTCCATTTCAGGCTCACTTTCGACGTTGAACTGCCGAATGCCGCCTTTAAGGGCTACGCACATTTCTTCCGCCGTTTTGCCAACACCGGAGAACACGATCTTTTCACCCGGAACGCCCGCGGCACGCGCACGGCAGTATTCCCCACCAGAAACAACATCCATCCCCGCCCCAGCATCCGCCAGAACCTTCAATACCGCTTGGTTTGAAAGGGATTTCATTGCAAAGCAAACCAAATGATCCAGACCATCCAAAGCCTCATCAAAGAGCTTAAAATGCCGCTCTAACGTAGCTGTGGAATAGACATAGAACGGCGTGCCAACAGCGGCGGCAATCTCAGCCACCGGCACGTCTTCGGCATGCAAAACACCATCGCGATACAGGAAATGATCCACGCGTCTGTCTCCATCAAAAATCTAGCGCGTGTCATAGCAGATCCGGGCGAAACACCAACCCTCTTTGGCCAGCAATACCTCCGCCGGAGGCTCCATCAGGTGTCGTTGCGCATCCGCAAGAACAGGTAGAGCGGCAGTCCGCAACTGACCCCGATGCCAAATGTCGCAGGGATCGCGATAAGGCCGAGCCAAATCCGACGCTGGATGACTTCGAAAAGGATCCAAACGGTCAAGGCAACCGCCGCAATTGTCAGATCCCAAACCAGCCCGCTGGAGGCGGCGTTGGCGTGCCATGCATCAACCATCGCCATCAGGTCATAGCCGTCCGTGTTGAACCACGTGATGAAGTAATACATCGGATGGATGGCGCCCCAGACGGCGATTGCCAGAAAGACCCAGCGCATCACAGGCCCACCGACACAGATACAGGGCCATTTGTTGCGCCGATTTGGGCGCTTGGCTGTACGCCATCGCTGCCAACGCTCAATCCAAAGTTTGCGGTAGGGCGCAGCGGGTCGCTCTGCGCGCCACAAGACGCCAACACCGCGATCAGCCCCAAGCACTTTAAATACCTCATCAAATTCGATCCTTCCAAAGAGCTATCTGTTTGCGCACTTCGCTCGGGGCCGTTCCACCAAAGCTGGTGCGTGACGCAACAGAGTTTGCCACTCCCAAAAAGTCAAACACCGCTTCCGTTATACCCGAATGGACCGATTGCATATCCGCCAGCGTCAAATCAGGCAGGTCGATGCCCTTGCCTTCTGCCAGCGCCACAAGCGATCCCGTCACATGGTGCGCGTCTCGGAAGGGTAGCCCAAGTTCACGCACAAGCCAGTCCGCCAAATCAGTCGCTGTCGAAAATCCGCTTGCCGCCGCCAATTTCAGATTGTCAGGCTGCGCCGACATATCCGCGACCATCCCGCTCAAGGCCGCAAATGCCAACATCAGATTGTCCGCAGCATCAAAGACTTGCTCTTTGTCTTCCTGCATGTCTTTCGAATAGGTCAATGGCAGACCTTTCATCACCGTCATCAGGGCAACATTGGCCCCAAATATCCGGCCAATCTTGGCGCGGATCAATTCTGCCGCATCCGGATTGCGCTTTTGCGGCATGATCGACGATCCTGTTGACCATTTGTCCGACATCTTCACAAACCGGAACTGGGCGGAGGACCAGATCACCAGCTCTTCCGCCAAGCGGCTCATATGCATCGCGCAAATGCTGGAGGCTGCGAGGAATTCGAGGGCAAAATCGCGGTCCGACACCGCATCCAGTGAATTTGCCATCGGTCCGTCAAAGCCCAACGCTTCTGCCGTGGCATGGCGATCAATGGGAAAGGAAGTACCGGCAAGGGCTGCCGCGCCCAAAGGCGACATGTTCATCCGCTTGCGTGCATCGGCAAACCGCGACCTGTCGCGGCCGAACATCTCCACATAAGCCAGCATATGATGGCCCCACGTTACAGGCTGGGCCGTTTGCAAATGCGTGAACCCGGGCATGACCCAATCTGCCCCCTGCTCCGCCTGCCCGATGAGCGCTTGCATCAGCGCCGCCAAGGCCACATATGCCGCATCACATTGGTCCCGCACCCAAAGGCGGAAATCGACAGCTACTTGATCGTTCCTGCTCCGCGCGGTGTGCAGACGGCCTGCAGGCTCCCCCACAATCTCTTTCAACCGGGCTTCCACGTTCATGTGGATGTCCTCCAAAGCCGTGGAGAATGGGAAATCGCCGCTTTCAATTTCTGACAAGACCGTGAGCAGCCCTTCCGAAATCGCCTCAGCATCTTTATCGGTAATAATACCCTGCGCGGCCAACATAGCGGCGTGGGCGCGTGACCCTGCGATGTCCTGTGAGGCCAGTCGTTGATCGAAGCCGATCGAGGCATTAATCGCCTCCATAATGGCATCTGGTCCGGCGGCAAACCGCCCGCCCCACATCGTGTTTGCGCTCTTAGTCATAAAGGAAGCCCTATGGGATTTATTAAGTCAGCCTTGCTTTACCTAAGCCTCGGCGTGCTTGCAAACAGCGCGGTGGCCGAAACTCCTGATATCGCCGCACTGCGTGAAGGTGACATGGGCAAGCTTGTGGTGCACAGCGCACCTGTCGATGGGTCAGATGTGGCCTTTTTGGGGGAAGATGGCAGTGAGATGACCCTCGCCGCTTTTGAGGGCAAGCATGTGGTTTTGAATTTCTGGGCCACGTGGTGCGCGCCCTGTCGGAAAGAAATGCCCGATCTTGCCGCGCTTCAGATGGAACTTGGAGGGGATAACCTTGAAGTCGTCACCATCGCCACAGGCCGGAACCCGCGCCCGTCGATGGAGGCATTTTTTGCCGAGATTGGCGTCAACAACCTGCCCCTGCACTCAGATGAACGCCAAAATCTGTCGCGCAGCTTAGGTGTGCTTGGTCTGCCGGTGACGCTGATCCTCAATCCCAAAGGGCAGGAAATCGCGCGTTTGCAGGGTGATGCGGATTGGCACAGCGACAGCGCGGTGGCCATTATGAAAGCATTGATTGATGGCTAGGCGCGTCCGCCACTGCTCGATAGCATCAAAGGATCAATACCAAGCAGTTTGATCGCGGCATTCCATTTATGCTCATTGGCGCGCCCAAATAGAATGTCATTGCGCGCGTCACTGGTCAGCCAGCCGTTGTCCGCAATCTCGCTTTCCAACTGCCCAGGTCCCCAGCCAGCATAGCCGAGCGCCAGCATCGACGTCACGGGCCCCTGCCCTGTCGCAATGTCTTCCAACACGTCCAGCGTCGCCGTCATGCCGATGCCTTCAGACACCTCCAGCGTCCCGACGCCGGATTGATAATCCGACGTGTGCAAGACAAAGCCGCGTGTCATCTCAACCGGCCCGCCACAGTGCACACGAATGTCGCGTGAGGCGTCAGATTTTGAAATATCAAGCTGTTTCAGAAGGTCGGAAAACCGCACCTTTGGCTTTGGCTTGTTGACGATCAGCCCCATCGCACCTTCATCCGAGTGGGCACAAATGTAGATCACGCTTTGCGCGAACCTTGGGTCGTCCATGTCCGGCATCGCGATCAAAAGCTTCCCAACAAGGTTCGATCCGAATTCCTTCATATGTCAAAGATGTGCCGAGAGCGGTCTTTGTGCAAGGGGGACACGCCGCCGTGACATCTCTCATTCGTGACTTTCTATTTCAGGGCAACTCTTCCAAACCAGATTGCATGAAAAAGATGCTGCATACGATTCTGCTGACCCTAGCGGCCACGAGCACCCACGCCCAATCGCTTGAGGATGTCGCACAGCTAGACGTTTTGCCCGGATGGCGCGGGGCGGATGGCACCCATATTGCAGGTCTGCGCATCACTTTGGCCGAGGGTTGGAAGACCTATTGGCGCGCGCCCGGTGATGGTGGCATCCCGCCAGAGATTTCCTTGTCAGGATCAGAAAACATCACTGAGGCGGATTTTCACTGGCCAGTGCCGGAGGTGTTTTATCAGTCCGGCCTTCGTTCTGTAGGCTACCAATCTTCCATCGTTGTACCGATGCGCATTGATCCGGTGGATGACGATGGGAGCATCACCGTTTCAGGCACGATTTCTATTGGTGTCTGTGAGGAGATTTGCATCCCCGTAGAATTCCCGATCCAAGCGGTTCTTCCACCGGCAGGCAGCAGGGACAGCTCGATCGTTGCAGCCTTGATCAACCGCCCCCAGACCGCAGAAGAAGCGGGTGTGACCGCCGCCACGTGCCGCTTGAAACCAACCGGCGGGGCGATGGAACTGACGACGCGGGTGAGCTTGCCAAACCTGCGGGGCGACGAAGATATTGTCATTGAGACGGGCGATCCGCAAATTTGGGTGTCAGAGCCGAGTGTGACGATTTCCAAAGGCATGATCGAAGCCACATCCGACCTTGTGCATATCGCCTACTCCAGCTTTGCTCTGGATCGCTCCGCCGTTCGAATCACGATCCTCGGCTCCGGCGGCGCGGTCGACGTGCAAGGCTGCACCGGCGGTTAGGCGCGTCGTTGGGCCACAGCCATGCTGACCGCGCTAATGATATAGATAACAACCAGCACCGCCGCCGTCGCCGCAAGATACACCCCAAACGCCGGCCAGAACCCACCGTTGAGCATTGGCAACGCCTCGGCTGCGGCCGCAAGTGGTGCGCCTGAGATCAGAATCGGACCAAGCAGCGCGAAAAACAGTCCAACCATCGCCGCCACAGCAACGAAAGCAGGCAGTCGCATCGCCAAACGCCGCCCTTGCAACGCGCGGCGCACGGTCTGGAATTGTCGCGCCACATCCGACTGCATCGCGATCAAAGCAGGTACCACCAAGAGCACCAGCACCATCCCGAAGGTGAGGCCGAAGGTGAGTGTGACGATTGTTGGCTTCAAGAACTCCGCCTGATTGGACCCTTCGTAGAGCAGCGGCGTCAGACCGAGGACGGTCGTCAATGTCGTCAGCAAAACCGGCCGCAAACGGTCAGACGCACCATCAATGATCGCCGGGAAAAGCCCACGTTCCTGCGCATATTCATCAATGGTCGTAACCAAAACGATAGAGTCGTTGATGATAATTCCGACCATCCCGATCAAGCCCACCACGGTGAAAAGGCTCATCGGGATTTCCCAAACGAAATGTCCATAGATCGTGCCGACGAGCCCAAAAGGAATGATCGCCATTACGACCAGCGGTCGGGTCCAGCTGCCAAAAATCCATGACAGAGCAAGGAAGATACCCAACAGCGCCAAGACGAGGCCCGTTTGCGCATCAGCCAAAAATTGACGCTCTTGCTCACTTTGACCGGACAGTTGGGTTTCGACCCCGAACCGCGTTTCGACCTCCGGCAGGACGGTCTGGTTAATGACCTCCTGAATTTCGGTCGCACGTTCGGCGTCTTCATCGTCGAGATCACCAGTAACAGAGACAAGCGCGATGCCATTCTCCCGCTGCACGGTGGAAAATCCGGTCCGGCTTTCAACGGACACAACATCTCCCAAAGGTACATAGTCGCCCGCCCCCGTGCGAATGAGCATCCGGTCCATGAAATCTGCGGAAAGCTCGCCCTCTGGCAGTCCCACGCGGATCGCCGCACTGCGCGGACCGTCGGGATATGTCGCCGCTTCGATCCCGCCCAAGCGGTTGCGCAGCGTCCGGCCTAAGGTTTCGATATCCAGCCCAAGCGCGAGACCTTGGGGCGTTAGTTCAAGCAGCAATTCTTCCTTGTCATACGCAAGGCTATCTTCCAGCCCACTGATTTCTGAGTAATGGACTAGCTTTGATTTCAGTTCCTCTGCAGCGGCTTTCAAAACTTCGGTGTTGGCCCCAAAAATCTGGATCGCAAGGCTATCACCCCCTGGTCCACGGCCCCAACTGCGGAAGCTGACAGTTTCGGTCAAAGGATGCTGGCGCACGTTTTCCTGGAGCTCCGACACAAAAGCAAAACTGGAATATGGGCGGCTGTCAGCGTCGATCAGGGTGATAGAGATCGAGCCCAATTGATCAGGGTCTTTGCGGTCCGATCCTGCGATGGCGCGGCCCGCGTTGCCGCCCACCTCGGAGACAACAAAGGTCAACGGGTTCACGCCATAGCGTTCTTCGTAATCCGCGCCCAAAGCCTCCGTCGCGCGTTGCATTTCACGCATCATTTCAAGACTATCTGCCCGCGTAGCGGCGGGGAGCATAGCAAAGTTGCCAGTGACCTGTCCTTGCTCCGGCGCGTTGAAGAACCGCCATTGCACGTCACCCCGCACCAGCATCGCAACTTGGCTGGCCAACAACAGGATCGTACCAGCCAGCACAGGATACCGCGCCCAAATGACCCCGGCCATGAAGGGGCGGAAAATCGTGCGACGGAACCAGTCAAACCCGCGGTTGAACGTGCGCGACGGCCAGTCGTACCAATGGTTTTTGGCAGAATGCACCATCGCTTTGCTGAGGTGGTGCGGCAGGATGAGGAAGCATTCAGCCAGTGACGCAATCAGCACGATGATCACGGTGAAAGGGATGTCAGCAATCAAACTGCCGAAACGTCCGCCAATCGCCACCAAACCAAAGAAGGCGATGATTGTTGTTAGGGTGGCTGAGAACACAGGGCTGAACATTCGCGCGGCGGCGCGTTCGGCAGCGACAACGGGTTCCTCGGCTAATCGTCGCACGCGGAAATCAGCATGTTCCCCCACGACAATGGCGTCATCGACTACGATCCCCAAAGTGATGATAAGCGCGAAGAGGGAAATCATGTTGATCGTCACACCCGCCGCATACATCAGCGCAATAGCGGCAAACATCGCCGCTGGTATCCCTGCCGCGACCCAGAACGCAGTCCGCGCGTTAAGGAATAGGAACAAGAGCAACACAACGAGCCCCAGCCCCATCAACCCATTGTCGAGCAGGATATCGAGGCGGGCGCTGATCACTTCGGCCAATGTGTTGACTAGCTCAATCGTCGTGCCCGCAGGCAAGGTCGCCTGCATTTCCTGTGCGACCTCTTCCACGATGGCCTGAATGCCGATGGCATCGCCAGACGCATCGCGGTTGACGCGCAATTGGACGGCAGGGTTTTCGCCAACAAAATAAGCGCGGTCACGGTCAACCCGTTCGGACACAACCCGCGCCACATCACCAATCCGCAGTTTCGACCCATCGGGGTTGGAGCGGAGCACAATCTCTTCAATGTCATCCGCACTTCGTTTTGCAATCCCCGTCCGTACCCGCGTGCTGGCGGAGACATCACCCGCTGGGTCGCCATTCACCTCTGCATTAATGCGGGCGGCAATCTCCGACAGGCCAATGTCGTGACGGATGAGGGAGGTGGACGGCACTTCAACAACCGTGGAATTTGCCGCGACGCCCCGAATGATGGTTTGCGTGACACCTTCAGCGAAAAGCCTTGTGACAAGTTCATCCGCGAACCGGCCAAGTTGTTCTGGCCCTACAGGTCCGGTAATGACCACATCGGTGACGCGGTCACTCCACCCACCGGTTCTAATCTCCGGATCATCGGCGTCAGAGGGCAGGTTTTGCACGTTATCAAGCGCGAATTGCACATCTTCGCGGGCCTTTTCATTGTCAGTCCCGGGTCGGAATTCAAGTGTCAGGCTCGCGCGGCCTTCGAAGGATGTTGAGCGCGTTTCGGTGACGCCCTCGACTGAGAGGAGTGCAGGTTCAAGGACTTGTACGATGGCCGCATCCACATCCTCTGCCCCCGCGCCTGACCATGTAACGGAGATGTCGACATCATCGACGACAACATCGGGAAAGAACTGCGCGCGCATGTTAGGAAACGCGATCAGGCCCGCTCCGATCATCAGGATCAGGAACAGGTTTGCAATGGTCTTGTGGCGCGTGAAGTAAGACAGGATCGCGTTGGTGCGGGGTTCGGCCATGGATTAGCTCCCCATCCTGCTTTCAAGGCGGGCGATGACAGCGACGGGCACTTCGTCCAGCTCCAACTGCGATTTCATCCGCTCTTTCACCTCTGCTGGCATGCGGCTGCCTTCCACAAAGGCGAGGAGCTTCGCGCGGCGTTCTGCGTCAAGGGCGACAGTCTCCGGCTCCTCCGGCGGTGCATTTTCGGCACCGGGGATGATGGGTCGGACTCTGATACCAGCACCGAGGAGCGGCGAACGTTCGACGACGATGATCCTGCCGGCAAGATCGCCCACACGGATTAACACATCATCGCCTTGGCGGTGCACAACCACGGTTTCGGCAAGTTGTAAGCGGTTCTCTTCATCAAGAACCAACACTGTGTTGTCGGTGTTGACCGCAGAATTTGGCACAAGCGCGACGCCTTCAATTTCCGGCCTGCGCACTTGCACGGTCACAAAGTCACCGGGACGCATGCCGCCTGCGCTATCCAAACGTGCGAACAAAAGCCGTCCTGTCTGGCCTTCGCCGACTGCCGCGCTTTCGCGGATAATTTGACCTGTGGCGTTGAGGCCCTGTTGCGACAGGTCGAGCCCGACTTGGACCGCACCGTCAATCAACACGCCATTTTCGTCCAAAAGCTGGGCGTACTGCGATGTTGAGACGCGGAAGGCCACTTCAAGGTCAGTTGGGTCGAGCAGCGTTGCGATCTGTTCGTTGGGCGACAAGCGGCCCCCGTTGGTCACGGTCACATTGGCCAAGGTGCCGCTGAACACCGCGTAGACTTCCGTCTCATCCACTGCCCGCTGAGCATCTTTCAACCCGATCTGAGCCCGCGCGAGACGGGTATTCGCAAGCTCCGCTCGTGCTTCGGCTGAGGCAAGCGCCTGTCTGCGCGACAGAACGGCGGCTTCGGCAGATGCAACCGCCAATTCAGCGGACTCAACCGACGCTGCCGTGCCAACGCCCCGCTCCCGCAAGTCTTTGGCGCGGGTCAATGCCTGCTGGCGCAGCGTGTTTTGACCTTGGGCAGAGGCCAGCTCTTCCTGAGCCAATTCAAGCGCCCGCTGCGCATCGCGCAACTCGGCCTGCGCGTCTTGTCGATCAACTTCTTGCCGCTCCAACTGCGTCATCGCGGTTGCGGGATCAATGCGCAGCAAGAGCTGTCCTGCGGTGACGGTACCGCCTTCAACCATTTCAGCAGCCGTCTCAACGATGGTGCCGCCAACAGCAGATCGCACTTGCAGGCTGCGGCCGCTTTCCACTTCGCCAAACACCATCAAAACCGGCGCGATGGTTTGCGGCTGAACTTCGACAACATTCACGGCGAAGACACGCTCCCGCTCGGGAAACGACCGCGGCTCCGCATTCATGCGTGTCTGCACGGCATCACGAACTGTGTTACCTGCGAAGGACAAAAGACCAATGGTCACCGCCAGCAGAAAAATACCAACGAGAGAGCGTCTGAGAAATCGCATGGGGCTACCTAAAAATGCTGTTTTCCGTGAGGATTATACCGAAAGTTAGAACGCTGCGGCGCAGCGTCCACTTCACAGTGTCTCACGTTTAATGTGGCGGGCCGTCACTTCCGTCGCTGATGTTCGTCCAGACGCGGCAAAATCTCTACAAAGTTGCAGGGGCGGTGACGGTAATCGAGCTGTTTGACAAGAATTTCATCCCACGCGTCCTTGCACGCACCTGGACTTCCGGGGAGGGCGAACATGTAAGTGCCGTTTGCAACACCACCTGTTGCGCGGGATTGTACGGCAGAGGTGCCAATTTTTGCCATGCTCACATGCGTGAACACGATGCTGAACGCATCAATCTCTTTCTCATAAACGTCGCGATGCGCCTCAACAGTTACATCGCGCCCTGTCAAACCCGTTCCGCCTGTCGAAATGATGACATCCACGTCGTCTGACAGGCTCCACTCTTTCAGCTTTGCGGCAATATCGGTGCGTTCATCAGGGATGATGACGCGATCTGCCAGAGTGTGACCTGCCTCAGCAATCCGTGCAGCTAGAGTGTCGCCGGAGCGGTCATCGTCTAGCTTGCGCGTGTCGCTGACCGTCATCAGGGCGATGCGGATGGGGATGAACTCCCGCGTGTCGTCGATCCGGCTCAAGACGCGCCCTCCAATTTGGCTTTAACGCTCAAAAGGTCGGCCCACGCCTCCCGCTTGGCAAGCGGTTGGCGCAAAAGGTAAGCAGGATGGAACATTGGGATCGCAGGGCGGCCCAAAACCTCCACCCAGTTGCCGCGCATGCGCGTGATGCCAGTGCGACCCAACAGCGCCTGACAGGGTGTATTGCCCATCAAGATCAGCAAATCAGGATTGGCCAATGTGATGTGACGTTCCAGAAACGGAAGCAGCATGGCGATTTCTGTTGCGTCCGCCGTCCGGTTTTGCGGCGGCCTCCACGGCAAAACGTTGGTGAAATAGACCGCTTGCGCAGCATCGTCAGAGCGGCGATCCAACTGGATCGCAGCGAGCATTTTGTCCAAGAGCTGACCAGCCTGACCAACAAAGGGTTTGCCAATCTGGTCTTCTTGCCGACCGGGTGCTTCGCCAACAATCATTACACGCGCGGCAGGGATACCGTCCGAGAAAACAAAATTCCGCGCGCCGCGCTTGAGCTCACAATGCTCAAATCCTTGCATTGCGGTCGACAGCGCCTCCAAATCTGTAGCCAGCGAGACCAATTTCTTCGCTTCGGCCACGGCATCCGTCTTGGGCTGCGCAATTGCGGGCGCGGCTGTAGGCTGCAGCGCGGGCTCAGGTTTCGGCGCAGGCGCGGGATCGAGCGCATAGCGGTCAATCGGCGCATCGCAAATGGCGTCGGTGGCCCCGATTTCAAGCTGCCATTCCAGCAGCGCCCTGTCCTTCCAATAAGATGCCTGCGAATCCATGCGCAGAGCTTATTCCGTTTTAAACCCGAAGTGCAGTCAGAATGCTTGCCGCGCTGGAATGTCCCGCCTATAAGCGGGCAACCAAGCAGAGGTGAGATATGAGTTTCGGCGCCAAGCATCTTCTCGGCATTGAGCACCTGGACTCGTCAGATATTACCACCCTTCTTGATTTAGCAGATCAATATGCGGACCGACCCACTGACATTGCGCATCGCAGCGTTTTGGCGGGAATGGCGCAGATCAACATGTTCTTTGAGAATTCCACGCGGACGCAAGCCAGCTTTGAGATTGCAGGCAAGCGGCTGGGTGCGGATGTGATGAACATTGCAATGCAGGCCAGTTCGATCAAAAAGGGTGAGACGCTGATCGACACGGCGTTGACGCTGAATGCGATGCACCCCGATCTCCTGGTCGTGCGGCACCCAAACTCTGGCGCAGTGGATTTGCTAGCGCAAAAGGTCAATGCAGCCGTATTGAACGCTGGCGATGGCAAGCATGAGCACCCCACCCAAGCATTGTTGGATGCTTTGACGATCCGCCGCGCCAAGGGCCGGTTGCACCGCCTTAGCGTTGCCATTTGTGGCGACATCACCCATAGCCGTGTGGCGCGTTCAAACATCTGGCTGTTGGGCAAGATGGAAAACCGCATCCGCCTGATCGGGCCGCCCACGCTGATGCCGAGCCAGATTGGTGAGTTTGGCGTCGAAGTGTTCGATAATATAGAAGACGGCCTAAAGGACGTTGACGTCGTCATGATGCTCCGTCTCCAAAAGGAGCGGATGGATGGCGGCTTCATTCCATCAGAGCGAGAATACTACCACCGCTACGGACTAAACGCGGCCAAGCTGGCCCACGCCAAAGACGACGCCATCGTCATGCACCCCGGCCCGATGAACCGTGGGGTGGAGATAGATGGCACCATAGCCGACGACATCAACCGCTCCGTTATTCAGACACAGGTCGAGATGGGCGTTGCCGTGCGGATGGCTGCAATGCATCTTCTGGCGCAGAACCGACGCGATGCAAAGCAAGCCGCAGGGGTCATGGTCCGATGCTGACAATCCCCAACACCGACCACGGCAAAATCCGCGTGTTCAGCGTTTCGGGGGCTGCTGCTGACCTTTTTAACAACAAGATCGAAGGGCTGGTCGCATGTTTTGGCAGCGCCCCCCTCAATCCTGACTTTGTGGACATCATCAAGCTGGACGATTTGGGGGAGATGACCCTGATCGACTACATCAATGAAGGCTATGACGTCGAACTCGATGCTGCAGACCGCGCCGCATTGTCGAAAACGGACAACATCGTCGTGTTGATTATGTCGCGGGCTCATGAAGGCGCGGAGGTGGAGCTTGTCTTGGGCGATAGCGTTCGGCATCTGACGACCCTTGGTCACGGGGCCCGTATGACGGTCGCTGCGAGTCTGGAAAGCGATGCTGCAACGGGCGTGATTTCGGGGCCACAGGGCGGAAAACCTCCAAAATCAGATGCGCGTATCGGCGGTATGGTGGCGACGTTGGCCCTTCTCATCATGTTTGCACTGGTGGCCGTGATGGTTTGGGTGGGTGGATGACACGACAAGGAAAGATCGCATGACCAAGATGCTGCTGAAGAATGCGCGGTTGATTGATCCCGTTGCCCTGACCGACCAACTCGGGTCACTGGTTGTCGAGAATGGCAAGATTTCCGACGTTCTAGAAGCTGCTGATGCCAAAGTTGCGAAGGCAGAGGTTATTGATTGCAAAGGCAAATGCCTCGCCCCCGGTATCATCGACATTGGTGTAAAGGTTAGTGAACCCGGGGAACGCCATAAGGAAAGCTTCCGCTCCGCTGGTCTTGCGGCTGCGGCGGGCGGTGTGACAACCATCGTGACGCGGCCCGATACCTTGCCCGCGATTGATACGCCTGAAACGCTTGAGTTCGTCGCAGCCCGCGCGAATGAGGATGCGCCAGTCAATGTCCTGCCGATGGCCGCCCTGACCAAAGGCCGTGCAGGGCGGGAAATGACGGAGATTGGATTTCTCCAAGACGCAGGCGCCGTAGGGTTCACCGACTGTGACCGCGTTGTTGCGGATACCAAGGTCTTCAACCGTGCTTTGACTTACGCCAAATCGCTCGACGCGCTGGTCATCGCGCATATTCAGGAACCGATCCTTTCAGAAGGCGCAGCCGTCACTTCGGGCAAGTTTGCGTCCCTGCGCGGATTGCCCGCCGTGTCGCCGATGGCGGAGCGGTTGGGTCTAGATCGTGACATCAGCCTGTTGGAGATGACAGGCGCGAAGTACCACGCCGATCAGGTCACGACCGCGCGGGCGCTGCCCGCGTTGGAACGCGCCAAGCGTAATGGGTTGGACATCACGGCAGGCGTTGGTTTGCATCACCTGACGCTGAACGAGCTTGACGTGGCAGACTACCGAACCTTCTTCAAACTCAAACCGCCACTCCGATCCGAAGACGATCGGATGGCGGTCATCCGTGCGGTATCAGACGGGCTCATTGACATCATTTGTTCGATGCACACGCCGCAAGATGAAGAAAGCAAGCGCCTGCCGTTTGAAGAGGCGGCGAGTGGCGCAGTTGGGCTTGAAACCTTCCTACCTGCAGTGCTGCGGCTCTATCACAACGGTCTGATCGACTTGCCACGGCTCTTCCGCGCCATGTCGCTGAACCCAGCACGGCGGCTTGGGTTAGAAGCTGGGCGGATAGTGGCGGGCGCGCCTGCCGATTTGGTCCTGTTTGACCCAGATGCACCGTTCGTTCTGGACCGCGGGACGCTTCGGTCGAAATCCAAAAACACCCCGTTTGATGGGCAACGAATGCAGGGCAAGGTACTGAACACATGGGTTGCTGGAAAGGACGTGACGCATGCCGATACTTGAATCGAGTTGGAGCGTCCTGCTGCTTTGGGCGGCGATCGGTTATCTGTTCGGATCAATCCCAAGCGGCGTACTTCTGGCCCGCGCAATGGGGCTGGGCAACCTGCGTGAGATCGGCTCCGGCAACATCGGCGCAACAAATGTCTTGCGGACCGGCAATAAAAAAGCAGCAGTCCTGACGCTGTTAATCGATGCCGGAAAAGCCATCGTCGCGATCCTGCTGGCGCGGGCGTTTATCGCTGAAGATGCGGTTCAAATTACCGCGATTGCAGCATTTTTTGGTCACTGTTTTCCGGTGTGGCTGAAATTCAAAGGCGGCAAAGGGGTAGCCACGTACTTTGGCATCATGGCTGTGATGGCCTTTCCGGCGGTCCTCGCATCCTGCGTGATCTGGTTGGTCGTCGCAGCTGTGTTCCGCTATTCGTCATTGGCTGCACTCATTACAGCCGGTTGTACGCCAATCGTGATGGTGTTCACCGGCAACGGCTTCACGTTCTTTTTGGGCGTCGTGCTCGGCCTTGGTATCTACCTGCGCCACCTTGGCAACGTCGGCCGTTTGAAGCGCGGGGAAGAGACAAAAATTGGGTCGAAGGGTTAGCGGTCATTAGTAGCTATAGTCTGCGTAGATCTGCGACAGATCACCATTCCAATCGCAGTGATAGCGGTCAAGCAATTCGTCCGCAGGTGTCTTACCGCTTTCAATGGACTCCTTAAGCGCGTTCAGAAAATGCGTTTCATCCTGCACCAGACCACCGGCACCGGGACGGGCGCGGTTCTTGAGACCCATCTCTGAAATCGCGACAACGTCGCGGGCGATGTCGTGGAGGTTGAGATCGCCGACTTTTGCCTGCAATCCATCGACCGAGGCTGCAACACGCAGCGCTTCGCGCTGCTCCGCCGTCCAGCCTTTGCAAAGGTCCCATGCCGCGTCGAGCGCCTCTTGATCATAGAGCAAACCAACCCAGAATGCGGGCAGCGCGCAAAGTCGCCGCCACGGGCCGCCATCGGCCCCACGTTGTTCGATGAATTGCTTGATACGCGCTTCTGGGAACACTGTTGTAAGATGATCGGCCCAGTCGGACAAAAGCGGCTTTTCCCCTGGCAAAGCAGGCAATTCGCCCTTCAGGAAATCACGGAACGACATGCCCAGCGCGGCGATATATTTACCGTCGCGGTAGACAAAATACATCGGCACATCGAGCACGTATTGCACCCAAGCCTCAAACCCGAAGCCATCTTCAAACACAAACGGCAGCATTCCCGTGCGGTCGGCATCGAGATCGCGCCAAATGCGGGAGCGCCATGATTTATGACCGTTCACCTTACCTTCAAAGAACGGCGAATTGGCAAAAAGAGCGACAGCAACAGGCTGTAACGCCAAAGATACGCGCAGCTTTTGAACCATGTCCGCCTCTGACCCGAAGTCGAGGTTCACTTGCACAGTGCAGGTGCGGCGCATCATGGCGGTGCCCATCGTGCCGACCTTTTCCATGTAGTTGTTCATCAACTTGTAGCGGCCTTTGGGCATCAAATGCATTTCCTCATGCGTCCACTCAGGGGCCGCCCCGAGGCCGATGAACTTGACACCGATGTGGTCGGAAACGGCTTTCACCTCTTCCAGATGGCTGTTCACCTCGTCACAGGTTTGGTGGATCGTCTTCAGCGGTGCGCCTGACAGTTCCAATGCGCCGCCGGGTTCAAGGCTGACGTTCGCACCACCTTTCTTGAGACCGATAAGCTTGCCGCTTTCCTCGATCGGGGCCCAGCCGAATTGATCGCGCAGGGCGGACAAAACCGCATGGATAGAGCGTTCACCCTCATATGGCAAAGGCTTGTGGGTATCGACGCAGTAACCGAACTTTTCATGTTCCGTCCCGATGCGCCATTCTTCCTTTGGCTTGCATCCATCCGAAAGGAGCTGCGCCAACTGGTCGTGGTTTTCGATGGGGCCGCCGCCGGATTGTGGGATGGACATGTGCGAGGCTCCAATTAACTGCGCAATGGATGTTTTGTCTGACCCAAGGGCAAGGTCAATGCAAGAGCGGTTTCGTCGCCCGCCAGATCACAACCCGATAATTGGGTTGGGTGGAAAGGCTGTGCAGCATTTTTTCGGTCTCGATCCCGGGCAAACTGGCAAATAGATCGAAAAGGTCATCTGACCCATCCGCGTTCACAGGGATCTCCAATCGGTCACCACGCACTGAGGTCAGAATCCAATGCGCCTTGGGCAATGCATCGGGTTCGAGTTCCAGCGTGGCGAGATCATCCATCTCCATCACGCCACCAGACAGCGGGCCAAAGTACGCAAGCCGCCGTTCGACGATCTTCACAACGCCGGGGCCTTGGCCATCTTGTGCAAATCGCAGCTTCTGCATCGCGCCTAGCGCCCAGACGACACCAAGGGCGATGAAGGCCCAGCCCAACCAGCGAACAGGGTCGTAGAAGGTGCTTAACCACCACGCCCCAAGGACACAAACACCGAGCGCTGCGATCACATCGCGGTAGCGCCAAAGGGTTGCGCGGGCATCTGGACGCAAGAAATCAGCCATTCAGCACCGTCGGATCTTTGAAGAGCATCCGTGTGAATTCTCCAATCTGGCGAAACCCAATGGCGATATAGGCTTTCGCTGCGGCGGTGCTGGCAGAGAAGAGAATTGCATCTGTCACACCGCGCACCTGCGCTTCTTTCTGGTGCATGGCAACTGCAAGGCAGGCATATCCACGATTGCGCAGGTCCCGTGGAGTGTAGACCCCGCCCACCTGCACACACGTGGGTGTCGTAGCGTTGAACCCCGTGGTGCAGACGGGTTTGCCATCGACGATCAAGACACGATGGCTGCCGTTCGTCAGATACTGCGCCATCGAATGTTTTGCGATGTCGCATGCCTCTTGTGGGTCGGTCTTCAAGGCCTCAACATCATAGGCCGTCCGCCAATCAAGCATAAGGTCGTAATCAGCATCTAAAAGCGGTACGAGCTTTGCGCCCTGCGTCGCAGGCCTATCTATGTCGGCCAGGGACAGCGCGAAATTCGGCTCCACCGCGTCCAACGTGGTTGGTATATCCTGCTCTAATGCAGAATTCAGGGCGGCCACCTGCGTGGCTGCCCCGATGATGCCAATGGCTTCAAGCCCCTTGAGCGCTTGTGCAGCGGCTTCAATTTGATCGGGCCGGAGCTGTGGAAAGATCTTCCCCCGTTGCATGACAGATAGCGCACCTGTGATCGCACCCGCGTCTTCAAATGGCTGAAAACGCATCGAATAATCGTGTCCTTCGGTGCTGTATTTGTCCAAATTCGACAGTGAAAACATCGATGTCGCGATTTGGGTTTGCAGCAATTCTTTGATTTTCGGCAGGTCAGCCTCTCCTGCCCGTCTCATACCCAATCCCCGAAGTGCTTTTGCCAAAGCGTCAGGGCGGCGACGGCAGCTGTATCCGTGCGCAGGATGCGGGGACCAAGGCTGATTGCATAGGATTGCGAAAGCGCGGTCAATTGCGCCCGTTCGGCATCAGAAAACCCTCCTTCTGGTCCAATCAGGATTGCCCAAGGACCGATTGGAAGGTCTGCAAGGGAATGGGTTTGGTGCACCAAACCTTCGTCGCAGATCAGCAGGTTGCGATCTTCTGGCCATGACTTAATGACGTCAGACAGCCTCGCCAGTTCGGCGACCTCGGGCACGAATGTTCCGCCACATTGCTCGGTCGCCTCGACAGCATGTGCCTGCAGCCGATCCCGTTTGATGCGGTTAGCGCTTTGAGTAAAATCCGTCTCAACCGGACAAATCCGCACCGCGCCAAGTTCCGTCGCTTTTTCCACGATAAAGGCAGTCCGCTCTTTCTTAATGGGTGCGAAGGTCAGCCAGACATCTGGCGGTTCTTGCAAAGGTTTTGTCTGAGCAATGCACCGCAATGCGCCGCCGCGCTTGTTACCTTCGACAACCTCCGCGTCCCACTCGCCATCTTTGCCGTTGATTAAAGACAACACGGTGCCAATGGGAAGGCGCATCACGGCAAAAAGATAATTTGCTTGCTCCCGCGACAACGGAACCATTTGCCCTTCCCCGAGGGCGTGATCTACATAGAGCCTAACCTTGGACGCCATGGGCAGAACCTTATGACCGAGCACTCACAGATGCCAGACGGAACCGTCGCAGATAGCACTGGAAACTGGGTCGATACGTGGGCGCCGATGACGACACGTCCTTATTTACGTCTGTCTCGCGCGGATCGACCCATTGGCACTTGGCTTCTCTTTCTGCCGTGTATGTGGGGGCTAGCCTTGGCGAGCCTGAGCACGGGGCGCTTTGGTCTGCATGACATTTGGACCATTGTCGGGTGCGGTGCAGGAGCATTTCTGATGCGTGGTGCCGGTTGCACATGGAATGACATTTCAGATCGTGATTTCGACGGATCGGTGGAGCGCACCAAATCCCGTCCGATCCCATCGGGCCAAGTATCAGTCCAGGGGGCAGTCATCTGGATGATTGTGCAAGCCATCCTCGCCTTCTTCATCTTAATCACCTTCTATGACACAGCCATCATCCTAGGTGTTTTGGCGCTACTGCCAGTGCTCATCTACCCCTTTGCCAAAAGGTTCACATGGTGGCCGCAAGCGTTCTTGGGGATCGCAATCAATTGGGGGGCGCTGCTCGCTTGGGCGGCACACACAAATGGGCTGAGCGTCGCGCCCATCATCCTCTACACCTCAGGAATCGCTTGGACCTTGTTCTATGACACTATTTACTCGCATCAGGACTCGGACGACGATGCGCTCATTGGCATCAAATCCACAGCACGCCTGTTTGGTGAAAAGTCCCACGCTTGGTTGCGCGGGTTCCTGACTTTGACAGTCTGTCTAATGGGGTTGGCAGTTCTGTTTGCCGTGCAGGAGCGTACAATTCTGTCACTTCTGGTCGCGCTTGGCGGGCCTTGGGCTTTGGGGTGGCACCTAACCTATCAGTTGACCAAGTTTGACCCATCGGATGATGCCTCCCTCCTAAAGATTTTCAGGTCGAACAGTTTTGCCGGATTCTTGCCGCTGCCGTTTTTCGCGCTTGCATGGTTCCTGTGATTGAACCACTACAACGCAGCGCATAAACTGCGTGTGTCGTCAGCGATGTGAAGCGAGAAACACGTGTCAGGCTTTTTCTTCCGTATCGGTGTTTTTGTGTTGGCTGCCTTGGCCTCGGTCTTGGCTGGGATGTGGGCTGCGCAAACGATCGAAAACCGATCTGTTTTGGCCGTGCAGGAAGACCTGATCGATCGCAATTTCGAATGGGCGTCGGTCGTTGGTGATGGCTTGCAGATCATCATCGAGGGCGAAGCTCCAACAGAATCAACCCGCTTCCGTGCAATGTCTGCCGCAGGTCGTATCGTCGATGCAAGCCGTGTGATTGATGGGATGTCCGTCAAAGAAAGCGCCGGCATTGCCGCACCTGAGTTCGCCATCGAAATCCTCCGCAATGACAGCGGTGTTTTCCTGATCGGGCTGATCCCTGACGCGATGGACCGTGATGCGCTAAACAACGACCTCGTCGATTTGGCAGACGGGTTGCCGGTGTCCGATCTTTTGGAAACGGCAGACTATCAGACTCCAGAGACATGGAACCGAGCGGTAAAGTTCGCCGTTCGGGCGTTGGAAGACCTGCCGCGGTCGAAGATTTCCGTGTCGTCAGATAGAATCGCCATCGATGCGATTACCGACAGTCGCGAAGAACAGGCTAGCCTTGAGCGTCAACTCACACGCAACCCGCCGGATGGTGTGGAGTTGGCGCTGAACGTGCGGGCCCCGCGTCCAGTTGTGGCACCTTTCACCACACGGTTTTCGTTGAATGAGGATGGTGCAAAACTGGCCGCCTGTGCGGTTGAAACAGAAGAAGCGGCTGATCTCATCCTATCCGCTGCGCGATTCCTTGGGTATCAACCAACGGAAACCTCCTGTGTTTTGGCATTGGGTGCGCCCTCGCGGGAGTGGGGCAAAGCTGTCGCCCTGTCAATCGACGCGGTTGGTGATCTTGGCGGTGGCACCGTCACTGTGTCAGACACCGACATTACCATCGTCGCCTTGCAAGGCACTGCAGAGGGTCTTTTCGATACGACAATCGGAACCCTGGAGAACGCGCTTCCAACGGCATTTGCGGTGACAGCCGAACTGCCAAAGGCACCTGATGAATCTTCTGAAGGTCCGCCCCAATTCGTGGCCACCCGCAGTCCAGAGGGCACAGTCCAATTGCGCGGTCGTGTGACCGATGAGGTAGCAAATTTGGTCGCCCAAAACTATGCCGCCGCCCGATTTGGGAAAGAAAATATTACCATGGGTACGCGTGTCGCCAGCAATCTGCCCAGCCGATGGTCGGTGCGTGTGTTGGCGGGTCTGGAAGCTCTTTCTGAGCTGTCCAACGGATCGGTTGTCGTCGAACCCGGAACGGTTGTCATCCGTGGCAACACGGGCAACCCGGACGCCAGCGCCGACATCACACGACTGATGATCGACAAACTTGGACAAGCAGCAGACGTCCAGATCGATGTGACCTATGTCAAACAACTCGATCCCGTCGCGGGCCTTCCGACGGTTGAGGAATGCATCGAGCAGGTGCAAACGCTCACATCCGTCAGGAAAATCCTGTTTGAGCCCAGTTCGGCCACGATTTCTGTCGGAACGCAGGGGCTGATGGATGACTTGGCAGAAATCCTGCAAAAATGCCCTGACCTGAAAATGCAGATTGCCGGATATACCGACAGCCAAGGCCGTGAGGTCATGAACCAGCAGTTGTCAGAAGACAGGGCGCGATCCGTGCTTGACGCCTTGCGCTTGCGTCGGATTCCAACAAGCAACTTCGTCGCCATCGGATTTGGTGAAGCGGACCCGATCGCTGACAATGGCACAGAAGAGGGGCGCGAGGCGAACCGCCGGATAGAATTTAGCCTAATCGTCCCTGAACCCATCGAAGAAGAACCGACAGCGCTCGAACAAATGGAAGCAAGCACCGATGCTGATGACGAAAGTGAATAGGATGACGCCGTGAACAGAACTGAATTCATCATCGCCATCGCGATTATTTTGTTCGTGGCCTATACGTTGGGCTGGTTTTCGCACTGGCTGGTCAACCGGTTCTCACGCGTGACGAAGGCAGACATTGGCGAGCTGGATAAGATGGCGCAGGCTCTGCACGAAGCCGAAGAAACCCGCGATCAGGCGATCACCTATATGCAGCAGCGCGAAGCGGAAATGACCAATCAGCTGAGCCAGACAGAGGCTGAGCTGAGGGCTGCGATGGATGGCTTGCGGGATGCGCGTCAGGAAGCAGAAGAACTGCGCAGCCAGCGCACCTAAGCTAGCTTTTCGCCCTCAACACCCGTCCGATGATATTGAGCAAAAGCTGCGCAGCCAATGTTGAGGTGCTGCCGGTTGGGTCGTAGTCCGGTGCAACTTCAACCAAATCGATCCCTACGATGCGTTGACGTTTTGCGACGGCGGCGATGAGTTCCAAGACCTCATAGTATAGAAACCCGCCATGACTCGGCGTGCCTGTTCCCGGCGCGATAGACGGGTCAAACCCATCAATATCTATGGTCAGGTAGATATTGGCATCGGCAGGAATGCGGTCCAGCAACGCCTCGACTCCTACCGCGCGACACTGACGCACCGACAGGATATCCGACCCCATCGCACAAGCATCAACGTAACCTTCTTTCGCGGTGGAGGAGACGTTTCGGATGCCGAACTGGGAGAGACCTGTCACATAGGGTTTCTCGGCCGCGCGGCGCATCGGGTTGCCGTGACCAAAACGGACACCGTGCCGTTCGTCCACGAAATCAAGATGCGCATCGATTTGCAGGACGTGGATCGGCCCCTGCCCGTCGAACGCGTTGATACAAGGGATGTTAATCGAATGATCGCCGCCCAAAACGACAGGGATCGCACCCACCTCTAAAATTTTACGCACACCGTATTCGATGTTTGCGTGGCTTTTGATCGTGTCGGTATGCACAATATCCGCATCGCCGAGGTCGACGATCTTTGTGCCTTTGCCGAGGTAAGTCTCATCATCTTCGTAGTCATAGGCACCGGCATGACCAAAGGAGAAAAGCGTCGACGCCTCACGAATGGCGCGGGGACCAAAACGAGCGCCGGGGCGGAATTGTGTGCCGAAATCGAACGGCGCACCAAGGATGGCGACATCTGCATCGATCGCGTCCCAATCTTCGACATAAGGATACTTCCCAAAGGTGGCTATGCCAACAAATGGCAGATTGAGCCGTCCGCTTTCATAGCCGTGGGACATGGTGCGTTCCTAATCGCGTGGGGCAGCCGCCCGATTGAGCCGATCATTGATTGCAGCGCCCAAATCATGCGTCGGGATCGGTGAAACCGCAATATGTTCTGCACCCATCTGATCGAGTTGGTGCAGACACTGAAACAGGTTCGCCGCTGCTTCGATCAAATCACCAGAGGGCGAAAGGTTGATCTCCGCATCAACAGGCCCGAAGCCCAGCAGCGTCTCCCCCCCCTCCACCGTGTCGGCGTTCAACCGAACCGTACCCTTGGGCGCATAGTGGGAGGCAAGTTGGCCCGGAGCGCTTGGCGTTTCTGCATGCTCTTGTCGGGTGAGTGGCGCGCAAATGCAGGCTTCAATCGCTTCAACTGGAATGCCGCCAGTGCGCAACAAAGTGGGGTCGCCTGCAAGGGAAATAATCGTCGACTCAATACCAACGGTGCAACGCCCACCATCCACGACAGCGTCAATCTTCCCGTCCAGACCAGCAATGACATGCTGCGCCTGCGTAGGGCTGACGCGACCGGACGGGTTGGCAGATGGCGCGGCCACGGGCACCCCTGCGCGCATCAGCAGGTCTTGAGCCAAGGCATGGCTGGGGACTCTAATTGCCAGAGTCTCAAGCCCCGCGGTGACCAGCTTTGATATGCCACTTTCGGCCTTCAACGGCAGCACCAAAGTCAAAGCACCGGGCCAAAAGGCTGATGCTAGACGTTCTGCCACATCCGACACCTCGACCAGTGCCCTTGCTGCCTCAATCGAAGGCACATGCACGATCAAAGGGTTGAAACTGGGACGGCCCTTTGCCTCATAAACGCTTGCAACTGCAAGACCATTTCGCGCATCAGCACCAAGGCCATAGACTGTCTCCGTCGGGAAGGCGACCAAACCGCCATCGAGCAGAATCGCGCCTGCGCGATCCGAATCTGACGGGCTGTCAGACAGGATTTTGGTATTTTTGGGCGCTGTGACGCTGCGTTTCAATTTTCGTGACCTACAGTAAGGCTAACGTAATGGTTAGAGTTGGTTCCATATCGCTGGGAACCAGAGAATCCAACCCGAGCTTATTGGAGGCCCACATGCCATATCGCGCGCCGGTCAACGACATCCGCTTTTTGATGGATCATGTTGTGAATTTTGCACAGGTCGCTGAGACTGAGAAGTTCAGCGAAGCATCCAACGACATGGTGGATGCCATCCTGTCCGAAGCTGCCAAGCTGAGTGAAGAGGTTTTGGCCCCCTTACAGCGTAATGGCGATTTATATCCTGCCAAGCTGGAGAACGGCGTTGTCCACACCTCCCCCGGTTTTGCTGACGGCTATGCCGCTGTGGCCGAAGGTGGCTGGATAGGTATCGCTGCTGATCCTGAATTTGGCGGTATGGGCCTTCCGATGGCGCTGACGACGGGCGTCAACGAGATGATGTCGAGCGCGTGCTTGTCCTTGCAGCTCAACCCGCTGATGACTCAAGGCCAGATCGAAGCGCTGGAAGACCACGCCTCTGACGAGATCAAGGCGATGTATATCCCGAAGCTCATCTCTGGCGAATGGTGCGGCACAATGAACCTGACGGAGCCACAGGCGGGTTCCGACGTCGGCGCGTTGCGATCGAAGGCAGAGCCAAATGGTGATGGCACCTACGCAATCTCTGGCCAGAAGATTTATATCAGCTGGGGCGACAACGACTTTAGCGAAAATGTCTGCCACTTGGTTCTGGCACGTTTGCCTGACGCGGTTCCTGGCACGAAGGGCATCAGCCTTTTCATGGTGCCGAAGTTCATCCCTAACGAGGACGGCAGCTTAGGTGAGCGGAACGGACTGCGCGTTGTAAGCCTTGAGCACAAACTGGGCCTGCACGGTTCGCCCACCGCTGTGATGGAATACGACAACGCCAAAGGTTGGCTCGTTGGGCCGGAGAACGGCGGTATGGCAGCCATGTTCACCATGATGAACAACGCGCGTTTGGGTGTTGGCGTTCAAGGTCTGGGTGTGGCAGAAGCGGCATACCAGCACGCGCTCGCCTATGCGAAAGATCGCAAGCAGGGCAAAGCAATCGGCACAGGTGCAATCATCGAACACGCCGACGTCCGCCGGATGCTGGCAGAGATGAAGGCGGATGTGTTTGCAGCGCGGTCTATTGCCATGATGAACGCAGTTGCCATCGACATGGCAAACGCCACAGGTGACGCCGATTGGGTAGCGCGTGCGGCCCTTTTAACGCCAATTTGCAAGGCGTTTGGCACCGATGTCGGGATCGAAGTTGCATCCAAAGGTGTGCAGGCACACGGCGGCATGGGCTTCATCGAAGAAACGGGTGCAGCACAATATTCGCGTGACGTCCGCGTGACCGCGATCTACGAAGGCACCAACGGTATTCAAGCGATGGACCTTGTGGCACGTAAGATGATGGACGGTGGCGAAGCAGCGACGCGCTTGATCGAAGAGATCGAGACCAACGCTGAGGCCGCAAAAGCACATGAACCAGAACTGGCCGAAGCGGTTTGGAGTGCAGCAGAAAGCCTGCGTGAAACAACCGAATGGCTGGTCGAACAGGAGATGACGGATCGCTTTGCCGGTGCCGTGCCTTACCTGCGGGCCTTTGCGCGCGTTCTTGGGGCCAATGCGCATCTGAAAGCCGCCATTCACGGCGACGAAACCCGCAAGCGTTTGGCGACGTTCTACATCAAGCGGATGTTGCCAGAGCACACAGGGCTTTTGGCCCATGTGCGCGAGGGCGGGTCAGACCTGATGGCCCTGACGCCAGATGATCTTGCTGCATGATACAAACACCATTTGAACAAGCACCAAAAGAGGGGGAGGCCATAGAGGTCTCCCGCGGTGTTTTGTGGATGCGGCTGCCGCTTCCGATGGCTTTGGATCACGTCAACGTTTTTGCCTTTGACGACCCCGACGGTTGGACGATTGTTGACACGGGCTTTGCCTCAAAACGCAGCCGCGCGATTTGGGAACGGCTTTTAGCAGGTCACTTGGGGGGGCGACCAGTTCGACGCCTGATCGTAACTCACCACCATCCCGATCACATAGGTTTGGCGGGCTGGTTTATCGAGATGGGCGCGGAACTCTGCATGCCGCGCACCGGATGGTTGATGGCGCGGATGCTAACGATGGACGAACAAACCGTCCCGTCACCCGAAGCGATCACGTTCTACACCCGCGCCGGAATGGATGCCGTAGTGCTGGAAGAGCGCCGGACGGAGCGGCCCTTTAACTTCGCCGATTGCGTCCTGCCATTGCCACAAGGCTATACGAGGCTGGCCGCTGGTGGGAAGATTACTTTTGGTGGGCGCATGTGGGATATCCGCATGGGCCACGGCCACGCGCCAGAGCACCTGACGTTGTGGAGCCGAGATGGCGATCTGGTGATTGGCGGCGACCAGTTGTTGCTGTCGATCAGCCCGAATTTAGGTGTCTACCCGACAGAACCAGAAGCCGACCCAGTGCGCGAATGGTTGGAAAGCTGCGAATATTTTCAGCAGTTTGCCACCAACGACCAGTTTGTCCTTGCGGGGCACAAACTGCCCTATCACGGTCTGCCAAAGCGGCTTGAGCAGATGATCTCCAACCATCATGAGGCGTTAGATCGTCTATTGGCGTTCCTCGATACGCCAAAGACGGCTGGAGAGTGTTTCTTGCCGCTTTTCAAGCGCAAAATTAGCAGCGGCGAATATGGGCTCGCCTTAGTGGAGGCGGTCGGCCACTTGAACCATTTGCACCAGACAGGCAAAGCCAGCCGCTCATTGAACGACCAAGGCGCCTACGTCTTCGAACGATTGGATTAGTGCCGCGCAGCCATGCGATTGTGCAGGCGCGTCAGGATCCGGCTGGCTGTGGTTTCGCAAGCGGCTGGTCTGAGCGCGTGTATAAGCGCGGCACCAGCAGCAACAAAAAGCCAAAACCCAAAACTGGCGGCAAAGCGCATGTGTTGAAAGTAGCTTTCATCAACCGATGCTGAGTGATCGAGGAATAGCTTTTGGATGGGTCGGGTTGTCATGGTGTGCCTCTCAATTTGATGAGGCAAATCTATGCTACATAGATCGCACTCTTGTCCCAAAGATCATTTTATTTCTCCTATTCTTGGGATAAAATCCCAGTAATAGATGATTTTATCGATAATATAGACCGCCGAATTCTCCATGAATAGCAGATTGACGCATTCCGGCCAGTGGACAACATCAGCTAAAAGGTTGGCCTGTCCCGGAATGCCTGCTGGCGCCGGATCAAAGCGATGGAGGCGAGCGGCATCGTTAAGAAACGCGTCGCATTGGTGGACCCAGACAAAGTGGGCGCATCGCTGAGAGCGATTGTGATGATCAAGACCGGCACGCATTCGGCGGACTGGATCAGGGAGTTTCAAACTGTCCTGTCGACCTTGCCAGAAGTTGTCGGCGCCCACGGAATGACCGGTGATCTCGATTACATTCTGAGTGTCCGACTCGCCAATATGCCGGGCTATGACGACTTCTACAAACGACTGACATTACGCATTTCTGTATCGGATATGTCGGCGAGTTTAGTTATGGAGGATATCAAAGACACAACGGTGGTGCTCCTATGACCTGTAGCAAACACCCGATGAACCAAATCGACACGTCAGCAGAGGCCTATGAGAATGATGCCATCCCTGTCGTGCGCGAAGTCCACAGTGAACAAGGTGCCGATACTGGGGTTGCGGTTGAGCTACCCACTGCGCTCAAGGAATCGACCAAGACGAAGAGTCCAGCGCAATGGGCCTATGAGCGGATCATCATGTACATCCAGAATTTCGAAAAGCAGCTGGACAACGACCGTGAGGTTGGCATGGGCTTCACTGGCGGTCAGGTGAGCGTCATCAGGATTGAAGGACTTGGGTTCTTTGATCCTGATCTAATCACCTTCTACGGCCAAGATGACACAGGTGCAAAAACGCAATTTCTTTAGAATGTTAGCCAATTGAATGTGATGCTGAGAGCAGCGCCAAAACAATTAGATCAAGACGAACCCAATCGCATCGGCGTCAAACTGGCTGAAGCGTTAGAACGCGATGAGGATGCGACCTCCTGACCCCATTTCAGGTGGTGACAAGGGTGCGTGAATCCACTACATCGGCACCGTCGAAACAAAGGAAAAGACCCATGGCTGAACACAAGCACGGCGAAATGGACACATCCGTTCAGGAAGCAACGTTCAACGGCTTTATGAGCATGGTCACAAAATCGACAATCGTGATCATTGTCGTTTTGGTTCTTTTGGCGCTGATCGGGGCCTAACCTGAATGCACCGCCGGGCTTTTGTAACTGGCAGTGCTGCATTGGCCCTTACCGGTTGCACAACCCCAGTAAGCATCTACGCATCTGACGAGGCCGTCAGAGCTGCTACCTTTTCCAGCAAGGGACCTGCGTCCCTGACGCTTTATACCATGCGCAACACACGCTCTGACAGCGGCGCGCATACCAGCCTTTTGATCGACGCGAGCCAGCGGGTGATGTTCGATCCTGCGGGCAGCTTTGGTCATGAAACGATCCCAGAGCGGGATGACGTGTTGTTCGGCTTTAGTCCAAGGATTGAGGCTTACTACGCCAGCTATCACGCACGGCTGACCTTCTACGTAGTCGCCCAGAAAGTTGACGTGTCGCCAGAAGTGGCGGAGCTTGCCTTAGAGCTCGCCTTGTCAAATGGTGCTGTGCCCAACGCCCTTTGCACCCACGCAACGTCTTCACTTGTGTCGCGCCTGCCTGGGTTTGAGAGTATCGGTGTCACCTATTTCCCAAACAATATGATGGATGATGTCGCCCGATTGCCCGGTGTCGAAACCACGGTCTATCGGGAAAATGACTCGGAAGACAAATCAGTTGCTGCTGCTGCCATTGACGCGCAAATCAGAACTGGCCAGTAGCAAACAGCCCCACGTATAGCGTCACACCTCCTGCGACCATGCCCCAGAGCGGGTTCTTGGCGAGGTAAGCCGCGCTCAACGCTGCAAGTGCTGCCGCAGCGCGGGCAGGATCAAATATGCCATCGGTCGCAGTTGGCCAGATGACCAACGGGGCCACCATGCCAGGCAGGACAGCAACGGGTGTGTAGCGCAGCAACCGCATCACAAGTGTCGGCATCGGTCTGTCGCCGATGAGGCCCAAGAAAGAGAAACGGATAAGGAAAGTCAGCACAGCCAACACGCCGATGATGAACCAGATTTCGGACGCGCTATAGGTCATGGATTGCGCGCGTCCCATGTTTCAACCACGACACCAACGACCATAGCGCAAGCCGCCGCGATCAACAGACCCGTCCCTGATGGCAAGGACGCAAGCGAGAGCGCGACAACCACCGATGTAACCGTCGCTGCGACATGAGCCTTGGTTTTGAGGAGCGGGCCAACCATGGCGAGGAACATGATTGGCACAATGAAATCGAGCGCATATTCCGGTGGAATGGCAGAACCTGCAACAATACCAATCACCGTGGAACCCACCCATGTCGGCACAATGGGCGAGGCCACGCCAAAGAAATAGGCCACCCTCTGCGCGATCGTCAGGTCCGGCACAGCCTCATACTTGGTGATGCTCGCGACATAGGTTTGGTCAAAATTCATGTAGGCTATGAGCACCCGTTGCCACATCGGGGCCGCCCCGAGGTATGGCACGAGGGAGGCAGAATACATCGCCATCCGCAGGTTCACGGCCACAGCCGCGAGGATGACCATCACAATCGCCGCGTCTTCGATCATCAGTTGCAGGGCGGCAAATTGCGCAGCACCGGCGATCACCAAAAGCGAAAACGCAAAGGTTTGACCGAAGCCGAGCCCTGCTTCCGTGCCTACAACGCCAAATAACAAGGCAAACGGCAGCGCCATCAGAATGAACGGCGTCCCGTCGCGAAAACCCGACCAATAGGCGGATTTCACAGTGGTGGGGGGCATGGCTTTGTCCTAAGTTGTTTGTTGAACAGCGGGATATCCAGCTTAGCAAGGAATGACAATTGGCGCGTTTGGTAGATACTTCTGACTATCTGATCGCCCCTGATCCCAACCGGTCAAGGCTGACACATTGCATCGTGGGCCATGATGAAAACGGCGCCGCGACGGAGATTGCCGTTGTTGAAGAGCGTCCTTTAACGATCTTCCTCAACAGCCAAGAAATCGTCACCGCCATGACGATTGGGGATTACCCCGAATATCTGGCGCTAGGGTTCCTAAAGAACCAAGGGATGCTGCACGCTGATGATGACATCGCAGCGGTCGAGTTTGATGAGGAGCTTGAAACGGTCATTGTCCGCACCGCGCGGCAGACTGATTATGAGGACAAGCTCCGCAAGAAGACACGGACGAGCGGATGCGCCATTGGCACGGTATTCGGTGACATTATGGAGGGGCTGGAAGGCGTGAGCCTGCCCAACCTGACGGTGAAAACCTCCGACCTCTACATACTGGCCAACACGATCAACCGCACGCCTTCGCTCTACCTTGAAGCGGGCGCGATCCATGGAACCGTGCTCTGCCAAGACGCAAGGCCGCTGGTCTATATGGAGGATGTGGGCCGTCACAACGCGGTCGATAAGATCGCGGGCTGGATGCTGTCGGAAGATGTGAGTCCGGAGGACAAGATCCTTTACACGACGGGTCGACTGACATCGGAAATGGTCATCAAGACGGCGATGATGGGCATTCCTGCGCTGGTGTCACGATCAGGATTTACGGCGTGGGGTATCGAGATCGCGCAACAGGTTGATCTAACGCTGATCGGCCGAATGCGTGGTCAGCGGTTTGTATGTTTGGCGGGGGAGCATCGCTTGGACAGGGACGCAGACCCGAAAACCGTTTCCGACGAACCCAAAGCGGCCAGCCGCAAGGCCGCCCGATGAAACAGCCCAAAGGTGTGATCCTAGCGGGCGGGTTGGCCACGCGCATGGGCGGTGGGGACAAATGCCTTCTGCCCTTGGGCGACGCTCGGGTCATTGACCATGTAGTTGACCGACTGGCACCTCAGTGTGACGGTCTTGTACTGAACGCGAACGGCGACGCCAGCCGGTTCGACATGTTAGGATTGCCCGTCTGCCCGGACAGTATCGACGGGTTTGCAGGGCCATTGTCTGGCGTATTGACGGGGCTGGATTGGGCAGCGGCCAATGGCGCCGATCACATTGTCACGGCAGCGGCGGACACTCCGTTCCTGCCCTGCGATTTGGTGTCCCAGCTTCAGTTGGCGGCAAATGAAGCGGGCCTCGCGCTTTCGCAATCGCCAAGCGGCATGCAACCCACGTTTGGCCTATGGCCCGTCGCCCTACGCGGTGATTTGCGGGAGGCGTTAGAGGACGGCGTGCGCAAGGTTCTGCATTGGACGGACCGACACGCCGCAGGCATAGCCGCCTTTCCCGATGATGCGGCGTTCTTCAACATTAACACGCCCGACGATCTGAAAATGGCAGTGGCGATGCTATGAAGATGTACGGGATCGTTGGGTTCAAGAACGCGGGGAAGACAGGCTTGATGGAACGGCTGGTGGCGGAAATTGTTGGCCGCGGCTTCACCGTCTCCACCATAAAACACGCGCATCATAATTTCGACGTCGATCAACCTGGCAGGGACAGCTACAGGCATAGAAAGGCGGGCGCATCGCAGACCGTCCTCGCCTCCGCCAATCGCTGGGCGATGATGACAGAACTGCGTGGGGCAGACGAACCCACGCTCGATCAATTGCTGGCAGGGCTGTCGCCCGTCGATTTGGTCCTGGTCGAAGGCTACAAGCGTGGGGATCATCCGAAGGTAGAAGCGCACCGCGCCGAACCCGGAAATCCGCTGCTTGCCCCTGATGACCCAACGGTGCGGGCGGTGGCCGCCGATTGCAAAGTTGACGCGCCCTGCCCTGTTTTTGATCTAAACGACACGACGGCTATTGCGGATTTCATCCTTTTGGACGTTGGGCTTTGACCTTTGACCTTTGACAAGATCATCATTGTCGATTGGTCGGGCGGGAAAGATCAGGGGCCAAAGCCAAAGAAAGATGCGATTTGGGCCTGTGTGGTGACACAAAGACAAGTGACTGATCCCATCTATTTCCGAAACCGGCAGGTTTTTGAAACGTGGTGTCGGGACGAATTGAGAGATGCACGGGAGGCTAGCCACCGCGTGCTCTGCGGTTTTGACTTCCCGTTCGGCTATCCAACTGGGTTTGCAAAACATCTCACCGGATCAGACGACGCTTTTGCCCTCTGGGATTGGATCGAAGACCGGATTGAGGACGCACCCAAGGACAACAACCGTTTCGCCGTCGCGGCAGAGATGAACCGTTTGTGCGATGGGATTGGCCCTTTTTGGGGGAATGGGACAAAGGGTGATCACGACGGCCTACCGCGAAAAGGACTTGTCCGGGAACAACACGGATGGCCAGAGCGTCGCAAGGCGGAGGAAAACGCCAAAGGCACGTTCACCGTTTGGCAATTGGCTGGCGCGGGGTCCGTCGGGTCACAGACCTTGATGGGCCTACCCTTGCTCAACCGGCTGCGTAGGGAGTTTGGGGCCGCGTTATCGGTTTGGCCACTGGAACCGACGGAGACGGACATCGTTCTGATGGAAGTGTGGCCCTCCTTGCTCAGCACAGAGATTGCTGAAAGCCTGCCCGAAGGCGAAATCAAAGACGCGCATCAGGTTCGGGTCTTAGCTCAGGCCATAAGCCGGTTGCAGGTAGATGCCCTGTCGCAGATGCTGGACGTGCCTGTAACGGAAGAAGGATGGATTTTCGGTTTGGGTCATGAGGATGCATTAAAAGCTGCTGCCGAGGGCGGATTGGTCCCGCCGCCCTTGCGCAATGACTGCTTTGCGATGCCGCAAGGTGCCTATTGGACACCGGAGGCGGACGCACTCGCCCATTTGCGCGCCGCGATGACGCCCGTTGTTGGCGCCGAAAAGATGCGCGTATCCTTGGCGGCGAACAGGGTGCTTGCAACCGATGCTGTCGCTGCCCGCTCCCACCCACCGACCCCAAACTCCGCAGTGGATGGGTATGCGATGGTTGGTCCTATCGCAGAGGGGTCTCATAACTTGACGCTGGTCGACGGCGTTTTAGCAGCAGGTCATGTTTTTGACGGCGTGGTCGCAGATGGCGAAGCGCTACGCATCCTAACGGGCGCGCCACTGCCCGACGGGGCCAATACCGTCATTCTTCAGGAAGATGTGTCCAACGACGGCACTTCCATCGCATTCCATGGCCCCCTCAAAGCGTGGGCAAATGCGCGCAAAGCGGGGGAGGATATGACCGCGGGGCAGACTGTCTTATCCGCAGGGCGTCGATTGACCAGCGCTGATCTGGGTACGCTGACCGCAGCAGGAATTGCACAAGTGGAGGTTTTCCAGCACCTGAAGGTTGGCGTTTTGTCAACAGGGGATGAACTGCGCGACGTGGGCGAGGCGGCAACAGATGCGCAGATATTCGACGCAAACCGTCCAATGCTGTTGGAAAACCTGCAGCGCTGGGGATTTGAGGCGATCGATTTAGGGCGGGCGCCTGACGACCGCACAAAGGTACGGTCTATCCTCGATAGTGCAGCAAAACGATGCGACGCGATCTTGACCTCTGGTGGCGCGTCCGCGGGTGATGAGGACCACATGTCAACGGTCCTGAAAGACACTGGCGACTTCGCGCTGTGGCGCGTGGCCGTAAAGCCCGGACGCCCCTTGGCGATGGGCATGTGGAACCAAACGCCCGTCTTTGGCTTGCCAGGCAATCCGGTGGCCGCGCAAGTCTGCTCCCTAATTTTCGCCTATCCAGCACTCTCCATGATGGCAGGGATGGCGTGGCAAGAGCCAATGACCTTTAAGGTGCCCGCGGCATTCAGCAAATCTAAGAAAGACGGGCGCACCGAATACCTTAGGGCCAGAATAGAAAATGGGTGCGCTGTTCCTTTTGCCTCCGAAGGGTCAGGGCGGATTTCAGGGCTCAGTTGGGCCAATGGATTGATCCGTTTGCCCCATGAGGCGATGACTGTGGAGCAGGGTGATCTTGTTGATTTTCTACCCTTTTCCAGCTTCGGCTTATGATCATCCGCGCGGGCTTTGATCCGTCCGACCGGCAGTTGGCAGGCGCGCTTTTTTGGGAAGCATTCGGGGCCAAACTTGGTCGCGCCCTCGGCCCCCGATACAAGGCACTAAAATTTCTGGATCGTGTGATCCGCAGAGATCATGCGATTTCAGCTTACTCGGACGACGGGCAACTCTTGGGCCTTGTTGGGTTCAAGACGATTCACGGCGCTTTGGTTGGCGGCGACTTCTCTAACATGCGCGCAATTTACGGGACATTTGGTGCTGTTTGGCGGGCCATGCTTCTCTCGATGTTGGAGCGCGACATCGAAAACCAAAGGTTCTTGACGGATGGCATCTTTGTCACCGCTGACGCCCGAGGCCAAGGCGTGGACCAAGCGCTCTTGGCTGCGGTCAAATCAGCGGCAGAAAGGCGGGGCTATGATACCATCCGTCTCGATGTGATTGATACGAATCCTAGAGCAAAAGCACTTTATGACCGAAACGGGTTTTCAAGCGTTGATACTCAGCACCTTGGCCCGCTCAAGCATATCTTCGGCTTTCAAAGCGTAACGACGATGGTTGCGGCGACAAGCAGGACCGGTGCTTAAGTTGTAGACCGCACCGCACGGACTATGTTCTAATTCAAACCTATTCAGCGGAGACATGAATGCCAGACGGGTCCAACGCCATCAAACGCGGTCGGAAATTCGACCAAGTGCTGGATGGTGCGCGGGACGTGTTCATGATGCACGGGTTCGGCGCCGCGTCTGTTGATGACATTGCGCGGACGGCAGGCGTGTCAAAAGCCACGCTCTATAGCTACTTCAACGATAAACAGAGCTTGTTCATCGAAATCTCGAAATCCGAATGTCAAAAGCAGGCGATGTCGATCCTTGCCGAAACATCCGATGAAGACCCGTTGGATGTTGTCCTTTTGGAAGTCGCCACACGTTTCATCGACTTCATCACCTCAAAATTCGGGCAACAGATTTTCCGCATCTGCGTGGCTGAAAGTGAGCGTTTCCCTGAACTGGGCCGCGCGTTTTATGAGAGCGGCCCGATGCTGTTTCGGTCGCACATGACCGAGTTGTTGCAGTGTGCGCATAATGACGGTGTGGTGGAAATTGAAGATTTCGCACTCGCCGCCGACCAGTTTGCAGAACTTTGCAAGGCAGAGCTTCACCCGCGCATGGTCTTCCAAGGCACGAAAGACTTCTCCGATGCGGAGAAAGAGCGCATTGCAAAAGGCGCTGTGAGGACCTTTATGGCCTCACATGCCAAGCGGTAGTTTAGGCTCTAAGCCTGATCCCCAAATATCAATATACCACAACAGACCTGATTGATTTTCCTTCATGCATCAAATCAAAACCTGAATTGATGTCATCCAGCGACATGGTATGCGTGATCATTGGATCAATCTCGATCTTGCCGTCCATGTACCAATCCACGATCTTTGGCACGTCTGTTCGCCCCCTGGCACCGCCGAACGCAGTGCCGCGCCAGCTGCGACCCGTAACAAGTTGGAAAGGACGGGTTGCGATTTCCGCACCAGCAGGGGCCACACCGATGATGATGCTTTCGCCCCAGCCCTTATGCGCAGATTCCAACGCAGTCCGCATCACTTGCACGTTGCCGGTTGCATCAAACGTGTAGTCCGCACCGCCGCCGGTTAATTCAAACAAGTGGCCGACCATATCGCCTTTCACATCGCTCGGATTGACGAAATCGGTCATGCCGAACTTCTCAGCCATCGATTTCTTGTCGTTGTTCAGGTCAACGCCCACAATCTGATCCGCTCCAGCGAGGCGCAGACCTTGGATGACGTTAAGGCCGATGCCACCCAAACCAAATACGATCGCGCGGCTGCCAATCTCTACCTTTGCAGTGTTGATAACGGCACCAATGCCTGTCGTGACACCGCAGCCGATGTAGCAAATCTTATCAAACGGCGCGTCAAGGCGGACTTTGGCGAGCGCAATCTCAGGCAAAACCGTATGGTTCGCGAAAGTCGAACAGCCCATGTAGTGCAAGATCGGCGTCCCATCGAGCATGGAGAAACGGCTGGTACCATCTGGCATTACGCCTTTGCCTTGAGTTGAGCGGATCGACTGACACAGGTTTGTCTTCGGGTTCAGGCAGTACTCACATTCACGGCATTCTGGCGTGTAGAGCGGGATCACGTGGTCGCCTGGTTGGAGGGATGTGACACCTTCACCGACTTCAACCACGACGCCTGCGCCCTCATGGCCAAGGATTGCCGGGAACATCCCCTCTGGGTCAGCGCCAGACAGTGTGAATTCATCTGTATGGCAAATCCCCGTGGCTTTAATTTCCACTAGAACTTCACCAGCTTTCGGGCCATCGAGGTTTACCTCCATCACCTCAAGAGGTTTGCCAGCTTCCAAAGCAACCGCCGCACGTGTCCGCATTTCAATGCCCTTCTCTTTTTCAATACACCATTGTTCAGCGATAAATCAGAGAATTTCAATGTTTTTGGGAGGTCCGTCGACATTGCCCTGCTTGAACCCTGCCGACAATCTATTGACTGTGGCTGCATGAAACGTATTCTGATCCTCATTGTTCTCTCGGCTTGTAGCCACACCGTCGGGCTGCCGCCCGTACCGGATGGCGACGCTGACAGTTGTGGTGCGGCGCAATATGGCGCAGTTGTTGAGCAACCGGCGACGGCGCTTGAGAAGGTCTTGATCTTGGGTCAGGTGCGGCTAATTCGGCCCACAACAGCGGTTACACAGGATTTCCAGCCCGAGCGGATCAACTTTTTCATCGACAGCACAAAAACAATCACTGCGATCACATGTGGCTAGGTTTGGGGGATGAAGCGAACGCACTCAAGACAATAAACTGGGTGGGGGCATAATCGTCACAGCCCTTAGGTAGCGTTCGCTATGCCCTTGGTAGTGCACCCCGACTGTGTTCGGGTTTTGAGCGAGTCATGGTTCCGTAGAGGTCTTTTTTGGGCAAGTTCGTGGCGGTGCTTGATTTACTGCCCAATTGTCGCAAATCTGTGGTCATGACGGATCAATCACCTATCCCCTTCAAGCCTTCACCTTATGAAGTCGTGGCATTCCACCGAACAGAGCTGGCTCCTATCCTTGCCCTCTATGGCCGCATGGTCGCAGCGGGGGAATGGCGCGACTACGGGATCAGCTCTTTGAAGGATCTTGCAGTGTTTTCGGTGTTTCGTCGGACGGCGGAATATCCGATGTACCGCATCGAAAAGCGCCCCAAACTGCGATTGCGACAAGGGCAGTATGCAGTCGTCGGTATGGATGGGCGCATCTTGAAGCGCGGCAACGATTTGAAACAGGTCTTGCGGGTGTTGGAGCGGAAACTGATCCGCGCTGTCGATTAGGACAAAACGCGACGGTGCGCGGTGACTGGACCGTACCCTTGCGCAGAAATCCGATCAATGGCTTGCGAAATCGACTCATACCGACAGGCCATGTGGTGCGCATTTGCGTGGATCAGCGTGCTCTCGTCTACCACGATTGCAACATGGCCATCCCAAAATATCAAATCACCACGCGAATACTTGGAATTATTGGGTGTTAGGTCGCCAAAAGACATTTCCTGCAGATCACTATCCCCTGGCACGATATGACCACACGCTGCAAAGGCGGCTGACACCAACCCTGAACAATCAATCCCGAGGGAGGCATTCCCACCCCACAGGTAAGGCACGCCAAAAAACATCTGAGCAGCCGCAGCAGGGTCTGTCAGGGGTCGGTCAAGCGGGCGCAGATGCCCCTTGGGAACGTAGCCAACCGAGGTTTCCATGAATTTACGCTCTTCGGAAAGCACAGTCACGCGGCTACCAAAAGACAAATACATAAGGTCAGGCGTTTTCATATCCGACGCTTCATAAGCATGCGTGGCGAGGGTCGAGACGAAATGTGTGGGTTCGGAGCCAGTCGTCAGCGCAGGCGACGGGAGATACCCGACGTAACCAGATACTGTTTGAACAAATGACCAACCGTTATCGTCTTCTATCTGCGTGACCCGCTCCCCCAAAAGCAGTTGCCGCTCACGCTTGCCATCTGGCACGGTCAACAGATCAACGAAGCTGACAGTGACAGATACTGTTTTTCCATCCACCAACTCACGATCATCCACGTTTAACCCTGACCCACGCAGCACAACACGCTCGTTCGCTGGGATCAATCGACGATCCATCAGAGTGAGAGCAGTTTGGGCAGCGCATCTAGAATGGTCCGCGCACCCATGCCAACGCCGCCTTTCGGGCGTGCCGGTGCGGGGCTGGGTTGCCAGCCATAGATGTCAAAATGTATATACGGGGCTTTCACAAACCGTCTGAGGAAAAGCGCGGCTGTGATGCTGCCCGCAAACCCGCCCTTCGGCGCATTGTCGAGGTCGGCAATCCCAGGCTCAATCATCGTTTCATAGGGACCGTGGAAGGGCATCCGCCACACAGGATCCGCGACCTTTGCCGCACTTTCTGACAAGGCAACCGCGTGTCCGTCATCATCCGTGTAAAAGGGCGATAGATCAGGGCCAAGCGCTACGCGCGCTGCGCCGGTTAGTGTCGCCATAGAGATCACCAAATCTGGATTGCTTTCGTCTGCTAGAGCCAGCGCATCAGCAAGCACAAGGCGCCCTTCGGCATCGGTATTGTTGATCTCTACAGTCAATCCCTTGCGCGAAGTCAGCACATCTTGTGGGCGGAAGGCGTTGCCATCGATGCTGTTTTCCACAGCAGGGATCAAAACGCGCAAGCGAATTGGCAGATCGAGCGCCATAATCATCAGAGCCAGCCCAAGGACAGTGGCAGCCCCGCCCATATCCTTTTTCATCAGACCCATCGATCCACCGGGTTTAATATTCAGCCCTCCTGTATCAAAACAAACGCCTTTACCCACCAAAGTCAGCGTCGGCCCCTGTTTGCCCCAGTGCATATCGATAAGCCGTGGTGCGCGGTTGGAGGCGCGACCAACGGTGTGGATCATCGGGAAGTTTTGTCTCAGCAGATCGCTGCCTTCTGTCACATCGACTTTGGCACCAAAAGTCGAGGCAATCGTACGTGCGGCATCCTCAAGCTCTGCAGGACCCATATCCGAGGCCGGTGTGTTGATAAGATCACGGGTCAAAACCTCCCCTGCAGCGATCGCCTCGACCCGGATGGTATCAACGTCCGCGGGCGCAACGAGCGCTGGTATGTCTGTCGGGGATCCTTTGTATCTGGTGAATGTGTAGCCGGAGAGGAGCCACGCCAATGCAAACTCTTCCGCTTTGTCTTGCGGCAGCTCATTGGCCAAATGATAGGTGCCTGCAGGCAATCGTGTGGCAACAGCGCCCAAATCAAAGCGCGACCGCGCGCGGGCGTCATCCGTGCCATTGCCAATCAAGATACAAGAAATGCCGCCGCTCTTGTCAGGGACGATGAGTTCCTGACCCAAGCCAGCTTTGTATCCTACCTTCCCCGCCCAATCGGCAGCCGCTTTGGGCAGGTTCACAATTTCTTCGAATGTCGTGATGTGGAGTGGGGTCGATTTGGTATCTGCTGGGGCAAAATGAGTTTGCATAAGGGACTCCTCTCCCTTAGCAGCCTAGCTTATCAGCCCTTTTGAACAACCTCAAAGTGCCTCAAACATCTTCCACATCTGAGAGATAGCTTCGTCAAACGATCGATCCAGACGTTCAAACGCGGCTGAAATGGTTGCGGTGCTGACCTTTGCGTTCGCTGGTCGAAAAAATGACGCCGCTCTGCTTACAGACAAAAGCCCAACTCTTTGGGAGATCACCGTCAGTCGTCTAGTCGAGATCAGCGTTGCCTCGATGCCGTTTTGCGCAACTGAAAGGCGAATTTCTTCAACTTGTGCTGCCTTTTCTTCTAAAGCGGAGAAAATGACATCCTCAGCCCGTTGCGGATCTTTGGTACTGAACAGTGCAATGAATTGTGCCTCTTCCAACTCGCATTCCCGCTTGAGCCGCAATGGCACGACCTCTGCGGAATGCTCGGAAGGATGAAGGGTTAGGTAGGCGTTTGTAACCATGTGAAAAGGGATACGGGCCAGTCCTTCCCAGAAGGTCTCCTACGGCTGATGAAATAGCTCGAAGTTCGGGAAAATCCGCCTCAAACGCCTTAGGTTTACCTCATTTCTGAAGTAATTTGATTTGACTGAATTGGGCTGCTGAGATGTTGAAAAAGAAAAAAGGGTATCCGAATTCACCCCATTGTCAACACTCGTTAAATAACTGAATTGGCAGCGGCAGCGTATCCCAGCAAATAAATGCACCCCCAGGCCACAGTAGCGGTGGAAAATCCAACAATTAACTGAATATAGACCGCTGGGGAACGATACCATGAGCGGACAAAATTACGACAAGTAAACGGCAGAAAGATGTCATTTTCTACTTATGCGTATAGAACTGTATCATTTTGACAAATAATCAGACATCAAATATGGCGACTGTTGCAGATGTCGAAACAATAGATCCGACTCACCCTTTCTTCAAACAACGCTGACCGAGAACTTCGGCAATCTGTACTGCATTCAGCGCAGCGCCCTTGCGCAGATTGTCTGAGACACACCAAAGATTTAGGCCATTTTCGATGGTGGAATCCTGACGAATACGGCTGATAAACGTCGCATAATCACCGACACATTCAATCGGAGTGACATAACCGCCGTCTTCGCGCTTATCGATCACCATAATGCCAGGGGCTTCACGCAAAATGTCGCGCGCTTCGTCTTCGTCGAGGAAGTCTTCAAATTCGATGTTAATCGCTTCTGAGTGGCCAACAAAGACTGGTACGCGCACGCATGTCGCGGTCACTTTGATGGATGGATCGACGATCTTCTTGGTCTCCGCTACCATCTTCCATTCTTCTTTTGTAGTGCCATCTTCCATGAAGACGTCGATGTGCGGGATCACGTTAAAGGCGATCTGTTTCTGGAACTTCTTGGACGGCACATCATCGGTCGGATTGTACATGGATTTTGTCTGATCCCAGAGCTCATCCATCCCCTCTTTGCCCGCGCCAGACACGGACTGATAGGTCGAAGCGACAACGCGCTTGATCTTCGCACGGTCATGCAGAGGCTTCAGCGCCACAACCATCTGCGCCGTTGAGCAGTTCGGGTTGGCGATGATGTTTTTGTTTTTGTAGCCTTCGATCGCGTCGGCGTTCACTTCTGGAACGATCAGCGGCACATCGGGGTCATAACGGTAGAGCGAGCTGTTATCGATGACCACGCAGCCCACCGCAGCAGCTTTCGGCGCGTACTTCTTAGTCGCATCAGACCCAACTGCAAAAAGCGCCATGTCCCAGCCGGAAAAGTCGAAGGTGTCGAGGTCCTGGGTGACGAGCGTTTTCTCACCAAAGCTCACCTCCGTGCCAATGGACCGACGGCTGGCCAATGCGGCCACTTCGTCCGCCGGAAACTCACGTTCAGCAAGGATGTTGAGCATTTCGTGGCCGACATTTCCTGTCGCCCCAACGATTGCGATTCGATAACCCATATGTACGCTCCTTAGATATCCGGCGCGTCTTACAATGCAGCCGCAGCAATGGGAAGAGCGGCCGCGCTGCTTGTCGGATTGTGGGGCATTTCGCAACAACAGGGCCATCGGCAAAGTTTTGTCGATATTCTGACACGATATTGCCACATTTGTTGACAGGTCCGTGCGCCCATCCCAGACCGGCGACGTACTCAGTCACCTCTTTGAGGATGGTTTCATGGATTATGCCGCATTTCCTTTGCTCTTGCTGCTTGGCTTTGGCTTGTTGGCATTTGCATCAAACGATGACGAAGAAAGCGGCGGAACGCTTGGGAACGCAGACGAAGGCGGCATCCTTCCCGAAGAGCAGCCCATCATATACATCCGATTTGACGAACGGGACGACATAGAAAGCTTTGGCATCGGCCCTGAAGCGATCTTTGCCGAAGGTTGCAACGATCAGATTTCAACAGGCGCCAAAAACGATCATATATTCTTTTCGGATGGTGATGATCTATCCTTCATCGACGCGCATGGGGATAACCTGCCTGACGACCCCGTCACAGGGGCGCTTGGGGACGATTTCATCCGTGGTGGAGATGGGGCGGACGTGCTGATCGATGTCGAGGGGTCAAATGAGCTCTTTGGCGATCTAAAAGCTGACGTTCTGGATGCCACCGAAAACTCGCCAGAGGCGACCGATGCGGCAGACCAGCTGTTCGGCGGTTTTGGCGCGGACACGCTTGTTGGAGATGACGGGGACGAAATGCATGGCAGCGAGGGTGTCGACAGCTTTATCGTTGAGTTTGACGCAGCCACCGATGATGCAGTTGTCATTTCTGACTACACCGCAGGTGAGACGATCCTTATCCAAGTGCCAGAGAGCACTGAAAACGAAGACGCCACCGCCACAGCAAGTGACGATGGCATCAATGTCTTAATCGGCGATGTAACTATCTAGATCGTACAAGGGATCACTGATCCCGAAGAGCTTGACCTGACGGTTGAAGCTGTCCTCTGATCAAACCGCCGCTTTGATGCTTTCTTCAAGGTAAATCTCGCGCAAGCGCCCAGCAACGCTTCCTGGTTCACCCGTCCCAACAGCTTTACCATCGATTTCTACCACAGGCATGACGAATGTGCTGGCGGAGGTGATGAACGCTTCATCGGCGTCTTGCGCCTCTTCAATGGTGAAGAGCCGCTCTTCCACTTGCATCTGTGCCTCTTTCGCAAAGCGAAGCACCGCTACACGTGTGATGCCGTGCAGGATGTCATTCGACAATTGCCGTGTGATGATTGTGTTGCCCTTAACGATATAGGCGTTGTTGGACGTGCCTTCGGTGACGTGGCCATCCTCCACCATCCAGGCATCATCAGCGCCGGCAGCCTTCGCCATCATCTTTCCCATCGATGGGTAGAGCAGTTGAACCGTTTTGATGTCACGCCGGCCCCATCGCTGATCGTCGATGGAAATAACCTTCATCCCCTTCTTGGCAGCAGGGCTGTTTGCAAGTCCCGGCTTGTTCTGAGTGAACAAAACAACCGTGCAAGGTGTCGTTTCTGGATCAGGAAAGACAAAGTCACGATCATCTGGCGCGCCGCGTGTGATCTGGAGATAGACCATCCCCTCATCGATGTCGTTCAGGCGAACCAGTTCGCGGTGCACGTCCAGCAACTCTTCCTTGGTGATCGGATGCGGCATGTTCAATTCGTTGAGCGATCGTTCCAACCGCACGGCATGGCCTTCAAAATCAACAAGCTTACCTTCAAGCACTGACGTCACCTCATAGACACCATCCGCCATCAGGAACCCACGGTCAAAGATGGAAACCTTGGCTTCATTCTCGGGCAGGTATTCGCCGTTTAAGTAGACTGTGCGCATGGTGTTATCCCCATAATGCGGCGGCAGGAGGGTGCACGCCTTTGTCATCAAAAATCAGTGATTGTTCGCGGTCTTCGGCCAAAAGCAGAGGTCCGTCAAGGTCGGTAAATGCCACACCCTGCGCCAAGATCGTTGCTGGCGCCATCGCGAGGGACGACCCAACCATGCAGCCCACCATGATCTGATACCCTTCGACGATGGCCGCGTCTTTGAGCGCCAGCGCCTCCGTCAAACCACCGGTTTTGTCGAGTTTGATATTCACCATGTCATACTTGCCCTTCAGCGATGGCAAGCTGGCGCGGTCATGGCAGGATTCATCCGCGCAGACAGGTAAAGGGCGTGCAATCTCTGCCAAAAGCTCATCGTCGCCTGCAGGGAGTGGTTGCTCCACCATTTTCACGCCAAGGTGCAACAGGTGGGGCGCAAGATCACTGTAGACCTCAGCCGTCCACCCCTCATTCGCGTCGACAATAATGGGCGCGTCAGGTGCGCCGCGGCGAACAGCCTCAAGCCGCACCATATCATCCGGGGTGCCCAGCTTAATCTTCAGGAGCGGGCGATGCGCATTCCGTCGCGCCTGTGTTTCCATCTTCTCAGGCGTATCGAGCGACAATGTATAGGCGGTAATTTTTGGTTGCGGCGCTGGCAGCTCCAAAAGATCCCACACCCGCTTGCCCGCCATCTTTGCCGCATGATCCCAAAGGGTACAGTCCAAAGCATTGCGGGCTGCCCCTGCGGGCAGTTCCTCTTCCAAATCACACCAGCGGCCAGAAAACCCTTCGATTTGTGCAGTCACACTCTCCAACGTTTCACCATAGCGGGCATAAGGCACGCATTCACCCCAGCCGACGAAGCCTTTATGATCGGCTTTAACAGTCAACACCTCAGCCTGAGTGCGTGAGCCACGGCTGATGGTAAAGGTTTGCGCCAGTTTGAAAATGTCCTGCTGGACCGAGATTTGCATCATCGCCCTCCTGCCGATGAGGGGCAGCAACTAACCAAAGCCGCCTTCAACACGCGCTTAAAGTGCGTCTAGCGCGTCGACAAGGCGGCCTGCACCTTGACGGAACGGATCGATAGTGGGCAGGCACATCTCTGCTTCGACTTTGGCAAGATAGTTTTCGAATTCATCGTCCGCCAAATGCTGCGTGTTCACGGAAATGCCGATCACCTGACAGTTCGGGTTCGCTACCCGCGCCATCAAAAATGCCGCCTCGCGCAACTCTTGCAGGCTCGGTTGCTGATAGTCGGGTAGGCCGCGCATATGTTTGCGTGTAGGTTCATGCGCCAGCACCAACGCATCAGGCTGACCGCCGTGGATCAGCGCCATCGTGACGCCGGAATAAGAGACGTGGAACAGGCTTCCCTGCCCTTCGATGTGATCCCAATGATCGTCGTCGTTGTCAGGGGTCAGATATTCAACCGCACCCGCCATGAAGTCTGCAACAACAGCGTCGAGCGGGACGCCTTCGCCCGTAATCAGAATACCGGTCTGCCCGGTGGGCCGGAATGTCGATTTCATGCCGCGCGTGCGCATCTCTGCATCCATCGCCATGCCCGTGTACATCTTTCCAACAGAACAATCCGTGCCAACAGCCAAACAGCGCTTGCCCTTGCGCTTTACGCCGGTTGCGATGGGGTATTGGACGGATGGCACGCGCACGTCATGAAGCTGAGTGCCATTTGCTTTGGCGGCTGCAACAAGATCCGCTTCATCGCGCAGAAGATTATGCAGGCCGGAGGCGAGATCGTATCCCATGTCGATTGCCTCAAGTAGTACCGCTTTCCAAGCTGCGGAAATCACACCGCCGCGGTTGGCGACACCGATGACCAGCGTTTTCGCACCTGCCGCTTTTGCCTCCGTCAGCGACATATCGGTCAAAGCCACATCCGCGCCGCAGCCATCCATCCGGAATTGGCCAACCGCGTTCTCAGGGCGCCAATCCTTGATGCCTTGCGCAACTTTCGCAGCAAGTTGATCTGGCGCGTCGCCAAGGAAAAGAAGGTAGGGTGTCTTGATCATCGCGCATCTCCCAAGCGTAGAATCAGATCTTGCGCGATCTTCTCTCACCTTTGGGGCAAGTTCTTCTCAGATGTTGACGTGAAACACCCGCGTGCTGCGCAATTTTTGCGCCATGCTAAAAATTCATGCGAGATTAGTGCTTCAAAATCATCAAGTGCAAAAAACCCGGGCGCGAACGCCCGGGCAATTAAGTCAGCTAACAGGAAGGACGTTAGCCTTTGGAAAACTCAGGGTAAGCTTCCATACCCAGCTCAGACATGTCCAAGCCGTTGATCTCATCTTCTTCACTGACACGGATGCCCATGATCGCTTTCAAGATGAACCAGACTACAAGGGACGCCACGAAGGTGAAGACACCGTAGGCGATGATGCCTTGGATCTGTGTGCCAAGGGATGCGTCACCGTTATAGAAGACAACAGCGATTGTGCCCCAGATACCGGCGAAGAGGTGCACAGGGATCGCACCAACAACGTCGTCGATCTTCAGCTTGTCCAGGAATGGAACAGCGAACACCACGATCACACCACCGATAGCACCGATCCAAAGCGCGCCGAAGAGAGTTGGCGCGAGCGGTTCAGCCGTGATCGACACCAGACCAGCCAATGCACCGTTCAGGATCATTGTGAGGTCAGGCTTCTTGTACAGAACCTGTGTCAGGATCAAGGCTACAACTGCACCAGCCGCGGCTGCCATGTTTGTGTTCGCAAAAATACGGGACACGTCAGACACGTCGCCAACGGTACCCATTGCAAGCTGCGAGCCACCGTTGAAGCCGAACCAGCCGAGCCACAGGATGAACGTACCCAGCGTCGCGAGGGCGAGGTTGGAGCCTGGCATTGGGTTCACTTTGCCGTCCTTGTACTTGCCCAAACGTGGACCCAGCACGATCGCACCAGCAAGCGCGGCCCAACCACCAACGGAGTGCACAACTGTAGAACCCGCAAAGTCGGAGAAGCCGGCTTCGGACAACCAGCCGCCGCCCCACTGCCAAGAACCGGAAATCGGATACATGAAGCCTGTCAGAACAACAACAAAGATCAGGAATGGCCACAGCTTGATCCGCTCAGCGAGCGTGCCGGATACGATGGAGGCTGTCGCAGCGACGAACACCAACTGGAAGAAGAAATCAGAGCCGACAGACGCATAATCAAGCGCTGCGTCAGCTGCAGCAACACCCACGGGGTCCAGAACTGTCTGGCCGCCGATAGCGAACCAACCGTTGAAGTCGCCTGGGTACATCGTGTTGAAGCCAACGATCCAGTACATGATTGCTGCGATGGAAAAGAGCGCGATGTTCTTTGTCATTTGCATTGTCACGTTCTTGGACCGCACCAAGCCACCTTCGAGCATCGCAAAACCTGCGGCCATGAAGAAAACAAGGAAGCCTGCCATGCAGAACAGCAGGGTGGTCATGATATACGGGCCAATCTCGTCAAAGCCCGGCGCGGCGTCTTGCGCCAGCGCCAATGTTGGCAGCGCGGTAAGGCCCGCACCCAACAGGAGTGATTTGTTGAATTTCATGTCTTTCATTCCCCTTTCGGCGCTTACAGCGCGTCTTCGTTCACTTCACCGGTGCGGACGCGCAGCGCGCCTTCGACATCCAGAGTGAAAATCTTACCATCACCGATTTTGTCAGTCTTGGCGGTGTCTGCGATTGTTTTGGCGACTTGTTCAGCCATGTCGTTGGTCACAACAATTTCCAGCTTCACTTTCGGCACAAAGTTCACCGCGTACTCAGCGCCGCGATAGATTTCTGTGTGGCCGGACTGTGCGCCAAAGCCTTTGATTTCAGATACCATCATCCCGCGGACGCCGATCTCGGTCAGCGCTTCGCGAACCTCTTCCAGCTTGAACGGTTTGATCGTTGCAATAATGAGTTTCACCTTTGATCCCCTTAGTCTGTTTGAATGCGCACCGGCGTACCGGGCACAGACGATGCGCCGAAAAAGACGTGGAATCAGGGGAGGGACAACGATTCTGGGGCATTCAATGGGCCCTACATCAGGTCAACTTGCACATTTTTTGCACAAATTTGGGCATTTGGTTAAAAAATAGGCACGCCATAAAGGCGCCTAACGCAAGAATTCAAGAAGGACATCGTGTTCGGGACGCGATAAACTGTTCGATAACAAAACGAATGAGTTGAATGGCAGATGAGCGGAACGCGCAAACCGCGGCAGCCTTTGGTAGCTGACCGGCGGTATCCCAAAAAGACGTCAACGCAGAAAACAAAGCAGAAACCAGCACCCAAGCGTAAGCCCACCAAGAAGCGCGGCTTGCTTGGCTGGATCTTCGCTCCTTTTACATGGGCTCTGCGTCTGATCTGGCGGATGACTTGGCGGCTCTCTGCTGTGGTCGCCGTCCTGATTGCAGTCGGCGTCTTCTTTTTCGCAGCTCAGCTGCCACCTGTGGATAAAATGGTCGATGGGCGGGTGCGTGGTTCCGTCACGCTTTTGGATCGAGACGGCGACATCTTTGCCCTGCGCGGCGACCAATATGGCGGCTTTATCACCGCCGAAACCGTCAGCCCACACCTCAAGAACGCCGTCATCGCGTCCGAGGACAAACGTTTCTATTGGCATCCAGGCGTCGATCCACGCGGCATCGCATCTGCCGTCCGCATCAACCTGCGCGAAGGCCGCGGGCCGCTGTCAGGCAACGGGGGCTCAACCCTGACTCAACAAACGGCCAAACTCCTGTGCCTCGGCGTCAAATATGATCCGACGGTTTGGAAGAACGAGGCGGAGTACGAAGCAGACTGCCGCCGCACGACCGTTTGGCGTAAAGTGAAAGAAGCTATCTATGCGATGGCGATGGAGTTCAAATACTCCAAGGATGACATTCTCACGATCTACCTAAACCGCGCCTTCCTTGGCAGCGGCAACCACGGGTTTGAAGCGGCGTCGCAGCGGTTCTTTGGGAAATCCGCGACAGACCTGCTGCCGCAAGAGGCCGCGATGCTGTCTGGCATCCTTCCTGCCCCGTCCCGCCTTGCGCCCACGAACAATCTGGAACGCGCGCAGGAGCGTGGGGATTTGGTCCTGAGACTTATGGAGGATCAGGGCTATTTGACGGAAGCGGAAACCGCGCAAGCGCGCGCAAACCCGGCCACCCTTTCCGAACAAGCCACCGCCCGCATCGGCGGCTATTTCGCAGATTGGGTGATGGACAATGGGCCAGGGTTCTTCACCCGCGACACGACAGAGGATGTGATCATCCAAACCACCCTTGATCAACGCATTCAGGCAGCCACCGAAGAGGCCCTGCTTTGGGTGTTCGAGAATAAGGTCAGCGAAAGTTCAGTCGCGGAAGCGGCCGTTGTTGTGATGTCCGCCGACGGGGCAGTCCGCGCGATGGTTGGTGGCAGGAACGTCAAAGCAATCGGCGCCTTCAACCGCGCGACCCAAGCCAGACGGCAAACAGGATCAGTCTTCAAACCTTTCATCTACGGCACGGCGATTGAATTGGGGTTCTCCCCCTACGACCTCGTCGATGACAGCCCGATTGTGATCAACGTGCCCGGCAGCGGCCCGTGGGAGCCGCAGAACTACGACCGAGAGTTCAAGGGGCCAATCACCCTCAATCAAGCCATGGCCGAAAGCCGCAACATCCCCGCTGTAATTATGAATGAAGAGGTTGGGCGGAAGATTGTACGCAACGTGGCCCAAGGGTTCGGCATCGAAAGTGGCATCGCCGCCGGTCCGGCAATGGCGCTTGGCGTGTCGGAAAGCACCTTGATCGAGATGACGGGCGCCTATGCCGGTTTCTTGAACGGCGGCTCCGCTGTCACGCCCTATGGTTTGGTGAACCTGCATGTGCGTGGGGATCAAGAACCACTGATGGACAACTCAACACTCGGCATTCAGGAACGCGTCATCCGAGAGGAAGCCGCACGACAACTGACGTGGATGATGATGAATGTCGTTGAAGGTGGCACAGGGCGCCGCGCGAAGCTGGACGGCTGGCAAGTGGCCGCCAAGACCGGCACCACACAAAGCTCACGTGATGCGTGGTTCATCGGATTTACGGGCGATTACGTAACCGGTGTATGGATGGGCAATGATGACAACACGCCGCTGCGCGACGTCACAGGCGGTGGCCTGCCTGCCGATATCTGGCGGGAAACGATGGTGCGCGTGACAGATGGTATGACCCCATCACCGCTCCCATTCTCGGTACCGCCAAATGCAACGACGGGGCAGATCGTTCAGGAAAACGAATTCGAGGCAAGCGACGAGATCAAGAGCATCTTGGAAGGGCTCTTGGTTGGCAACTAGGAGCTTGACTAACACGCCTCATAGACGAAGGCATATCCATTCTAAATCATGATCAGCTCATCATCTTCGGCAGAGTTCATCAGCATGGCCCGTTCCGTCCAAACCTGACCCTCACCAGAGCATTGCATGTTATAAAGGATGGCATCCATGTCGATGACACTCACCGGATTGTTCATCCGACATTGCACTTTCACACCTTGGGAAATGCCGCCCTTGATTTCAATGGAACCACCATCGACGCCAATCAGACCGCAGACTGAATTGGCTGTTTGCTTGTCAACACCGTCGAAAGACGCGGCGAAGGCAAGCGTTGGACACAACGCCAAAAAACACAAAAACCGTTTATTCATATATCTTTCATATCAGAAATCAGGGCATCAATGCTACCTCTGCGGCGATCGAGCATTGCGCCGATCTCTTCCCGCTCTGTCAAAAGCATGTTCACGCCTTCGATGATGAAGTTGAAGAATGCATTGCGGCCCGACCTGTCAGAGACGTGCCAATCCATGCGCAATGGGCTGCGATTGCGGAGGGAGACCGTGGTTTCAACCTCCACCCATGACTTCACCGTTTTGGCACCAACGACCTGCACCTCGCCGCCAACAAACTCCCGAAAGCGGCGACCGTATTTGCTGGCGATGTAGCCTTGGAAGGCGTTGGCATATTGCACCAACTGGGAGGCGCTGGCCTGTCGGGCATCGGGGCCGAGACAATAGCGGGCGATTGTCGGAACGTCGGCGTAGTTATCGAGAATTTCGCCAAATCGCGTGATCATCGCCGCCTCTGACGCGCCGGACGCGATCACTTCGTTCACGTCATCGACAAGGTCTTCGACCATAGCCTGTGCCGCTGCGGGAGACACTGCCAAGGCACGTGTTGGCACCGCAACAGCGGCGGCCATACTCACCAACAGTGTTCGTCTTTGCATCGCGGTCATTCCCTTTAAAGGTCATCATAAGGATCGACGGCATCCTCTTCTGATGTCGTGCCCAGTTCAAACCGTCTGTTCTGTAGATAAATCAATCGCTGTTGCGCGTAGCTGTCGGCGCTTTCGCGCAAGACGGAGTCGATCGTGTCAGCATATTGCGACCGTTTCACAATTCGGCCTGCAATCTTGGCGACCGTTCCGTATTCGATCTGGGACGGTGTGCCAACACGGTCGAGCGGGTCGATAATTGCATCCACAATCCGCCCAGCAAGCGCGCGCTCTGTCGATGGACCCAGCACCGGCAACTCAAGGTATGCCCCCTCCGGCACGCCCCAGACTGCCAGCGTCTCACCAAAGTCAGTTTCGACCTCATCAAGACCAATCTCGCTTGCGGGGTCAAGCAACCCGCCAAGACCCAAAGTCGTGTTCAACAAAAAGCGGACCGTGTTGGTCGCAGCCCCACCGATGTCGGCCTGAAGGAGACCGTTCAGAACCATCCCTGGCAATCCGACATTGTCTGCAAAATTGGCAACGGGGATCGCGATTTCTTCAGGTATTTCGGTATCGCCACCGCCAGAGAAAAACACTTTATCCAAGCCCTTGTTGAATGCATGCACTTTGCGATTCTGGGCCTCATACGGGTCAAACACAGAAGTGCCGTTAGGTGCTGGTGTACAAGCGGCAAGAAATCCGAAAAAAGCAGAAGCCAGGGTCAATCGGTTCAAATCGGCTTACTTTCGTTGGTCAGTTTAGTCGAACATTGACAATTTGGTGCAATCCCGTTGCATTAGCGATGCTATTTCAACCGGTTTGGGTTTCGTGTTCTCACTTTGATATCAGTGCCGCAATAACAACAATATGCCAAAAGTGACAGAGGCAGAATAATGCGCATGAACCAGAACCAAGCCGAAGCTGGACGGGAAGAACTGATCGCCGCCCGCCGTAAAAGCCGCACCCTATACTGGGCCGTTGGCATCTTTAGTTTCTTCGTTAACCTGTTGATGCTCACTGGGCCTCTATACATGTTGAACGTGTACGACCGCGTTCTGGGGTCCCGCAGCGTTGAAACTCTCCTCGCGCTCTCCGTTTTGGTCGCGTTTCTTTATGGGATGATGGGCATCTTGGACTATGCCCGCGGCCGCGTGATGGGCCGCGTCGGTGCGCGGTTTCAATCGCGACTTGATCGGCGGGTGTTTGGCGCGGTTCTAAAGGCCACAACGCTCAGCCGTGCGCCAAAAGAAGCCGCCACGGGTATGCGTGATCTTGAAAGCGTTCAGCGGCTGATCACCTCTCCGGCCTTGATGGCAGTCTTTGATATCCCTTGGACGCCAATCTTCATTCTAGGCATATTCATCTTCCACCCGATGATGGGCTATCTCGCACTCGCTGGCGGGGCCATCTTGGTGACGATTGCGATCTTGAACCAAGTTTTGAGCCGCAAGCCACTCAGCAAAGCAAATGCGACGGCATTCCGGTCAGAGGCTTTGGGCTCAGAAATCCGAGCAGAAGGTGAGATGGTCCACTCGCTTGGCATGCGAACATCCGCATTTGACCGCTGGCAATTGGCGCGTGGCGCATCGCTGGATGCCACGATCGATGCGACCGATACCTCTGGGACATTCACTGCGCTGACGAAAGCATTCCGCCTGTTCTTGCAGTCGGCCATGTTGGGTTTGGGCGCATATCTCGTTCTGCAAGAACAATTGACACCAGGTGCGATGATCGCAGGTTCCATTCTTCTGGGTCGCGCCTTGGCACCGATTGAATTGATGATCGGGCAATGGGCTGTTTTCCAAAAAGGTCGCGAAGGCTGGCGCAATCTTGCGACGCTCTTGACCGCTGTGCCTGAAGAAGAAAAGCGCACCGAGCTGCCCAAACCTGCCGCACGGATCAAAGTCCATCAGCTGACCATCGTACCACCTGGGGAACAAACGGCCTCCCTCCGCGCGATCAGCTTTGATGTTGAACCAGGGCATGCGGTTGGTGTTATTGGCACTTCCGGTTCGGGCAAATCCACACTCGCCCGTGCGCTGACGGGGGTATGGAAGCCTGCCGGCGGCAAGATCCGGTTGGACGGGGCCGCACTGGACCAATACGATCCAGACGTCTTGGGCCAACACATCGGATACCTGCCGCAAAGGGTTCAACTGTTCGACGGCACGATCAAGGAAAACATCGCGCGGATGTCGATGGCCCCAGACGACGCGGCGGTGGTCAAAGCCGCGCAAATGGCGGACGCACACAACATGATCCTGCAACTGCCCGACGGCTATGACACCCGCGTTTCGACGCACGGCGGCCGCTTATCAGGGGGCCAGATCCAGCGCATTGGCTTGGCCCGCGCCATGTACGGCGACCCCGTGGTTTTGGTCTTAGATGAACCAAACTCAAACCTCGACAACACGGGATCGCTTGCGCTCAACAGTGCGATCAAACAGGCAAAGGACGCAGACAAGATCGTGTTCATCATGGCGCATCGCCCTGCCGCCATTCAGGAATGTGACCTACTTCAGGTCATTGAAAATGGTGGTCTGCGCGCATTCGGACCGAAAGACCAAGTCTTGAAAGAGATGGTAAAAAACCATGAGCAAATTGCCCAGTCGACTGGCAAAACCGGAGGCGTGGCATGAGCGAGGTAGAGACGCGTTGGTCCGCAAAGAGACCACTTTCTCTGGGTGCGATCGCTCTGCTGATCCTTGTTGGTGGATTTGGCACATGGGCAGTGATGGCGCAGATTACCGGCGCTGTGATTGCGACCGGTCAGGTAGAAGTCGACCGCAATAGGCAGGTTGTCCAACACCCTGATGGCGGTGTGGTTGAAGAGATTATCGTGGACGAAGGGGACACCGTCGCAGCCGGCGATATGTTGATCCGGCTCGATGCGTCAGTCCTGACATCCGAACTGGCCGTGATTGAAGGGCAGCTTTTTGAGCTGATCGCGCGTCGAGGCCGATTGGAGGCAGAGCGTGACGGCAACGACTGGATCGATTTTGACCCTCAATTGGTCAACGCTGGCAGGGAATACCAAGATCTGACCGAAGGCCAAACAAGGCTATTTGCAGCGCGAAAGGAATCGATCCAGCGCGCGACGGAGCAATTGACCCAGCAACGCGCACAGATTGCCAGCCAACTCTCTGGCATTGCCGCCCAGCGCGACGCGATTGAGACGCAGCGCGAATTAATCGGCGAGGAATTGGCCGATCAAAAAAGCCTGCTTGAGCGTGGCTTGGCCCAAGCCAGCCGCGTTTTGGCGCTGCAACGGGACGAGGCAAATCTGCTCGGGCGGATTGGGGAACTCACAGCCTCCGCCTCGCAAGCGAGCGAGCGGATGACAGAGATCGACATTCAAATCCTCGGTCTCACCACGCAACAGCGCGAAGATGCGATCACCCAGTTGCGCGACCTTCAATACAACGAGTTTGAACTGTCAGAGCGTCGCCGGACCTTGAAACAGCAACTTGATCGGCTGGATATCAGGGCGCCGGTTTCTGGTGTTGTCTACGGGCTTCAAGTGTTCGCACCACGATCGGTTATCCGTGCGGCGGACCCCGTGATGTTCATTGTGCCACAAGACCGCCCCTTGGTCATTGCGGCGCAGGTCCCCCCCACAGACATCGACCAGATTTTTGTGGGGCAGGATGTGACCCTGCGCCTGTCTGCCTTTGATCAACGCCGCACGCCTGAATTGAACGGCACGGTGACGCTAGTCTCTGCCGATGCTTTTCAAGATGAAGGAAATGGCCTGTCCTATTACCGGGCAGAGGTGCAGTTGAACAACGGTGAGATTGACCGTTTGCCAGCGGAGCTGACGCTCATCCCCGGTATGCCGGTGGAAACCTTCGTCCGTACCGCAGACAGAAGCCCGCTGGACTACCTGGTAAAGCCGTTGTCTGACTATTTCTCACGCGCGTTCCGCGAGTCTTGATTGCACTTTGATCCGTTCAGGGTAGGGTGACCTTCGGAAATATTTGGAGGGCGTTATGGCTGGAAAATTTGAAACGAAACTGGCTGAAATGGGCGTCACGTTGCCACACGCGCCCGCGCCTGCCGCCAATTACGTGCCTTATGTCATTGCCGGTGACATGGTCTACGTCTCCGGCCAATTGCCCGCCAGCGATGGTGAGATGGTGGTTGGAACCTTGGGCGATGACGTCACCATCGAACAGGGCCAAGCCGCAGCACGGGCTTGCGCGATCAACCTCCTGTCACAGGTGAAAGCGGCCTGTGCCGGCGATCTGGATCGGTTGGTGCGGGTTGTGAAGCTTAGCGCTTTTGTCAATTCAACGAGCGATTTTGGCGACCAGCCACAGGTGGTGAACGGGTGTTCAGACTTCATGGCCGAAGCATTGGGCGACGCCGGACGACATGCACGGTCAGCGGTCAGCAGCCCAAGCCTGCCGTTCGGCGTGGCCGTCGAAATTGACGGCGTGTTTCAGATCAAATGATCCTGCCCGCCAGCTTCTTCGCCAAAGCCATAACGCATCGTGGCCTGCACAACCTTGATGAAGGCCGCGCAGAAAACAGTATGGCAGCGTTTGAAGCAGCAATTGCGCACGGCTACGGGATCGAACTTGATTTGCAGTTGTCCAAGGATGGCGCCGCGATGGCGTTTCACGACTATGATCTAGGACGGCTCACGGACGAAAAGGGCGCTGTTGCTCAGCGCACATCAAAAGAGTTGGGGGCGATCCCCCTCAAGGGCGATGGTGGTATGATCCCGACCTTTGGGGAAGTTTTGGCGTTCGTCGCAGGTCGCGTCCCCCTGCTGATCGAGATCAAAGATCAAGACGGCATCATGGGCCCCAAGGTTGGCCCCTTGGAGGATGCGACAGCAAAAGCGCTTGAAGCCTACGACGGCGACGCGGCTGTGATGTCATTCAATCCGCACAGCATTGGGCATTTACACCGGATCGGCCTTGATCGCCCGCTTGGGCTTGTGACCTCCGCCTACACCGCCGAAGGTTGGCCCACGATCCCCGCCAAATGGCGGGATGAACTGCGGGACATTCCTGATTTTGATGCTGTAGGTGCATCGTTCATTTCTCACGAAGCAGAAGACTTGAGCCGCCCTCGCGTGTCCACGCTGAAGACCGCAGGCGCCAAAGTGTTCTGCTGGACAATCAAATCAGCCAAGGCGGAAGCCGAAGCCCGCAAAGTCGCCGACAATGTCACATTTGAAGGCTACTTGGCTTGACGGTTCACCGTCAGGTCCCACCTTCCCTTAAATGACCGACGCACCCATCGAAATCTCAGCCCACCCGAGTCTCGACAGCATTGATGCCGCCGATTGGGATGCCTGCGCGGGTACGACGGGGGATCGTCCCTTAGACCCGTTCACAACTTATCGGTTTCTGCATGCTTTGGAGAAATCAGGCTCGGTCGGGCCAGGCACAGGCTGGCAACCACGGTACCTGACCGCGCATAAGGACGGTCTCATGATCGCCGCTGCGCCGCTTTACGAAAAAGGCCACAGCCAAGGCGAATACGTCTTCGATCAAAACTGGGCGCACGCCTATGAGAACGCGGGCGGTCGGTATTACCCAAAGCTTCAAATTGCTGTGCCGTTCACCCCTGCGACGGGTCGGCGGTTCCTGACCCGCGACGGGTTTGACGCACTTGGCATGGCGGCACTCGTGCAAGGAGCCGCGCAGATCGCGGGGGAGGATGAGCTGTCATCGCTCCACACCACATTCTGCACGGAAGCAGAAGCGCTGGCGGGCAAGCAGTTGGGCCTGTCGGTCAGACTGGGACAGCAATTCCACTGGGCGAACGAGAACTATCCCGATTTCGATGCGTTCCTTGCCACACTGTCCAGCCGGAAGCGCAAGAACATCCGCAAGGAACGCGCGCAGGCTCAAGCCTTTGGGGGTGAAATTGTCAGCTTCACCGGCGATCAAATTCAGCCCGAACACTGGGATGCGTTTTGGCAGTTTTATCAAGACACCGGCCACCGCAAATGGGGTTCGCCCTATCTGACACGCATGTTCTTTGATCTGGCACAAGAAACGCTTCGGGGCGACATGCTGCTGGTCTTAGCCATTCGGGACGGGCGGCCCATAGCGGGCGCTTTGAACTTCATCGGGCGAGAGGCGCTCTATGGCCGTTACTGGGGCTGTGTTGAGCACCATGCCTATCTGCATTTTGAACTATGCTACTATCAGGCCATCGACTTTGCTATCGCGCAGGGATTGGCGCGCGTGGAAGCCGGCGCGCAGGGGGGGCACAAGCTGGCAAGGGGCTACCTCCCTGAACCAACGTATTCGCTCCACTGGTTTCGTGATGCTGGGTTTAAGGAAGCGGTCGACAGATACCTTATCGCAGAACGGGACGCCGTTGATCATGAGATCGAAGTGCTGACCAGCTACGGCCCCTTCCGCAAAGACGTAAGAGAGGAACAAGAATGACGAAACTCAGCGATGACGCCAAGCAAGAGCTTTTGAACAACGGCTGGGCGATGGTGGCCGGACGCGAAGCCATCCACAAAACCTATGTCTTCAAAAATTTTGTGGAAGCGTTCGGCTTTATGACTCAAGCTGCCATTTGGGCAGAAAAGCTCAACCACCATCCCGAGTGGTCGAATGTCTACAAGACTGTTGAAGTCACGCTGACCACGCACGACGTGGGCGGCCTGAGCGAACTTGACAGGAAACTTGCCGCCAAGCTCGACGCATTGGTCTAAGCGATCTGCGCCAGAAGCGTTTCACCTGCCGACACTTCGCAGACGCCGGGTCCGGCTTCTTCGTTGAGAATGCTGACGACACCATCCTCGACGAGCATGGTATAGCGTTTTGAGCGTCCAAGCAGGCCGACTGGCGGCGCATTGAACTCCATGCCGATTTGTTTCGTGAAAGAGCCATCAGTGTCACCGAGGATCGAAATGCCTGCTTCCCCTGCTCCCATGCTGTCCGACCATGCGCCGCAGACAAACGGGTCGTTGACCGTTACACAAATGATCTCATCAACGCCTTTCTCGGCAAGTTTAGCTTTTGTGCGGATAAAGCTTGGCACGTGGGCCATAGTGCAGGTTCCGGTGAACGCGCCGGGTAGACCAAACACGACAACTTTCTTTCCCTTCAGACGCGCTGACAGCGTCACGGTTTCAGGCCCTTCTGCTCCCATACCAATAAGGTTTGCGTCAGGAAGCCGTTGGCCAGTCGAAATAGTCATGAAGGCACCCCATTTTGAATTGCGTCGGTTGTTGTGGGGGATATAGGCTCGCCCCACCAAAAGGACCACTAAACAAGGCGGAAAATGCAGCATTTTGTTGTCGTCGGCGCAGGCCAAGCAGGATTATCGTTAGTGGCCAAGCTCCGAACGGAAGGGTTTGAGGGCAAGATCACGCTTGTCGGTGCTGAGGACGAGCCACCCTACCAGCGCCCGCCACTATCCAAAGCCTATCTGCTGGGTGAGATGGTCAAGGATCGGTTATATTTGCGGCCGGAGAGTTTTTATGCCGACCAAGGCATCGACCTGAAGTTGGGTATGACTGCAAGCGCCTTGGACTGCAAAGCGAAAACCGTCACGCTGTCCTCTGGCGAGGTGCTTGAATATGACGCTTTGGCGCTGACCACAGGGTCTGAGCCCCGCCGACTTCCCGCTGCAATCGGCGGCGATCTGGGTAGCGTTATAACCGTGCGCGATCTGAACGACGCCGACGCGATGGCCCCCTACTTCATCGAAGGTAAATCCGCTTTGGTCATTGGCGGTGGCTACATCGGTTTGGAAGCCGCAGCCGTCGCCGCCAAGCGCGGGGTTAAAGCAACTTTGGTCGAAATGGCTGACCGCATTTTGCAGCGCGTCGCTTGTCGCGAAACATCAGACTACTTCCGCGCACTCCACACATCATACGGTGTTGATATCGCGGAGGGCGTGGGGCTGGACCGGCTGGACGGTGATGGACATGTCCAAACTGCGAAACTGACCGACGGTCGTAATATCGATGTGGATTTCGTCATCGTCGGCGTTGGGATCGAACCCCGCACAAAGCTGGCAGAGAGTGGCGGTCTCGAAATCGAGAATGGTATCAAAACAGACGAATTTTCCCGCACATCTGACCCTTCTGTCTGGGCCGCAGGCGACTGCGCGTCTTGTCCTGTGAATGGCACCCAGATCCGCATCGAAAGCGTCGGCAACGCCATCGATCAGGCGGAGGTTGCCGCGCATAACATGATGGGCAAAGGCGTGGCTTACGTGCCGAAGCCTTGGTTTTGGTCAGACCAATATGATTGCAAACTACAGATCGCGGGTTTGAACATCGGCTATAATACTGTTGTCGTCCGGGCCGGTGATGATGGTGCCCTCTCCCATTGGTACTACGCGGGCGATACACTTTTGGCCGTCGACGCCATGAACGACCCGCGTAACTACATGATCGGCAAGCGGTTGATCGAGGCGGGAAAAAGCCCAGCGCCCTCGACAATCGCTGATCCTGAGACCGACATGAAAGCGCTGCTGAAAGCGTGAGGATCATCGCCGGACAACACCGTGGCACGCAGCTTGCCGATGTAGGGAAAGGGGATGCTGCCGCACACCTTCGGCCAACATCGGATCGAGTGCGTGAGAACCTATTCAATATCCTCCTAGGTGGAAGGTTCAGCCAAACCGTGGTGGGTGCAAAAGTGCTGGATCTTTTTGCAGGGACAGGAGCCTTAGGGTTGGAGGCGCTGTCGCGCGGTGCGACCCATGTGACGTTTGTCGAAAACGGCAAGGTCGGCGGCAAATTGATCCGCGACAACATTCGAAAACTCGGGCGGGCGGACGACACGAACGTTCTGACCGAGGATGCTACTAGACTAGGGACGGCGGCGAAAGCTTGCTCGCTGATCTTCCTCGATCCGCCCTACGAAAAAAGCCTTGGCACCAAAGCACTTCTAAACGCAACAGACCAAGGTTGGATTGCCGACGGGGCGCTGATTGTTTGGGAAGAGGCATCAGCACAGCTTGCGCCGCCCGGATTCACGCAACTTGACCAGCGGCGCTATGGCGACACGTGGATCACGATCCTGCAAAAGGTCTAGTAGGTTGGGTGAAACTTGCCTGCAGGTGAAAGCGTGAAGATATCGCAGCCATCCGCTGTGATCCCAATTGAGTGTTCAAACTGCGCGGACAAGGATTTGTCGCGAGTCACCGCCGTCCAATCATCGGCGAGGATTTTCGTCTCTGGACGGCCGAGGTTGATCATCGGCTCGATGGTGAAGAACATCCCCTCCTCCAACGTCGGACCAGTTCCCGGACGTCCATAATGCAGTACGTTTGGCGGCGCGTGGAAAACACGGCCAAGTCCATGACCACAGAAATCCCGCACAACCGACATCCGGTGCCCTTCGGCATAGGTCTGGATCGCGTGACCAATATCCCCGAACGTGTTACCTGGCTTTGCCGCCTCAATCCCTTTCATCAAGGCGTCATGCGTGACTTGAATCAACCGCTCCGCCTTGCGGGAGAGTTTACCCGCCACATACATCCGGCTTGAATCGCCAAACCAGCCATCCACGATCACGGTCACATCGATGTTCACGATGTCACCATCTTTCAGCTTCTTGTCACCGGGAATACCGTGGCAAACCACGTGATTGATCGAGATGCAGCTGGCATGTTGATAGCCTTTGTAGCCAATCGTGGCCGAGGTTGCGCCCGCCTCCTCAACCATATTGCGAATCGCATCGTCGATGGAGGCTGTCGTCGCACCCGGCATGACCAGTGCCGCGATATCATCAAGGATTTGCGCTGTCAGACGTCCAGCCGCGTGCATACCTGCAAAATTCGCCTGTTCGTAAAGGCGGATGCCGTCTTTTGTGAGCTGACCAGTATTTGTCATCGCAGGATGCTGCCTTTTGAACCCTTTCGGGGCACATAGTGCAGATCGCGGCGTAAAACTAGATGCGTTTATGGGTCCAAAAACGTCAGGGGCGTGCCAACCACGATCCCTTTAGGTGAGATGTCGCAGCTAAGGGCGATGACCTCCACACCTTCCGCCGCACGAAACGCCTCAACATACGTGGGGTCGAGGTCCGCAGCCAAGCCCACCGTATCACAGTCTGTGCGCTGCACGAGATAGAGCATCACAGCGCGATGACCGGCTGCCGCAACCTTTGCGAGTTCCGTCAAATGCTTTGCCCCGCGAGCGGTCACGCTGTCGGGAAACTCCGCATGGCCTTGCTCCCGCATCAAAGTCACGGACTTCACTTCGACATAGCAATCTGGAGCATCGTCTTTGGACTGCAGGAAATCAATCCGGCTGCCTTCCCCATACTTCACCTCTGGCCGGATCAAATCGTAGTTATCGAGACCCGCCACCTGCCCCGCCATCAAGGCCGACTTCAACACATGATTTGGAATGGAGGTATCCACACCCGTGAAATGGCCATTCTCATGATCCACAAGCCGCCAACCGAATTTCAGTTTCTTCTTCGGATCGTCGTTCGGTTCCAACCAAACCTTTGTCCCTGGTTCGGCCAGTCCCATCATCGAACCGGGGTTGGCGCAATGCGCGGTCACCTCGCGACCGTCTGCCAACCGCACATCCGCCAGAAAGCGTTTGTAGCGTTTGATCAGCCGCGCAGAGATGAGAGGTGTGGCAAATTCCATGGGTCGGGCTATACCCACACCCAAGACGAAGGAGAAGTCACATGCCCAACCCGCGCGCTGCCATGCTAGTGATCGGCGATGAGATACTGTCCGGCCGGACACGGGATGCGAACATGCATCATTTGGCAAACACGCTGACGGGGATCGGCATCGACCTCAAAGAGGTGCGGGTGGTCAGCGATGATGCGGATGCGATTACCTCAGCCGTACGCGCCTTGTCGGATAGCTATGACTATGTTTTCACCTCCGGCGGGATCGGCCCTACCCATGATGACATTACAGCCGACTGCGTGGCGGCGGCTCTTGATGCACATATCGACATCCGCGATGACGCCCGCACCATCCTTCAAGCCCATTATGACCGCAGTGGTCAGGAACTGAACACCGCGCGTTTGCGTATGGCGCGCATCCCCGATGGTGCAACCTTGATAGACAATCCAATCAGTTCCGCCCCCGGTTTTAAGCTGGGCAACGTCCATGTGATGGCGGGCATACCAAAGATTTTCTGCGCGATGGTGGAAAGCGTTGTTGCGACATTGCAAGGCGGCAAACCGCTGCTGTCCCGCACCTTGCCCGTGATGCGCGGGGAGGGTGACATTGCAGGACCGCTGGGCACGTTCGCCGAGAAATACACCGACCTCTCCGTTGGCTCGTACCCGTTTCAGAAAGACGGTATGTACGGGTCAAATCTGGTAGTGCGCGGGCAAGATGCGTCGCAACTGGATACCGCAATGGCGGAGCTTTCGGCTATGTTTGCTGAATGACCACGCCTGACCTCTCAAAGCTCTATGACCTGATCGATCAAAGCTGGCCTGCTGCAGAATGGCAGTCCATCGGTCCGTGGACAATCAGGCGGGGTGACGGCGGCGGTAGCAGAGTTAGCTCTGCGACCGCGACAAGGTCAGCCAGCAGCGATCACCTTGCGGTGGCCGAAGATGCCATGCGCTATCTCGGCCAGACCCCGCAATTCATGATCCGCGTCGGCGAAGATGATCTAGACCAGACCCTTGAAATGGCGGGATATGCGGTGAAGGATCCAACAGTCCTTATGGCCGTACCCGTCACAGCCATTGCCACCGAAAGACCGAAAACGCTCAGCAGCTTCGCCGTCGCCTCCCCCCTCGCCTGTCAGCGTTCGGTTTGGGCCGCAGGTGGGATCGGGTCGGAGCGTTTGGCCGTCATGGATCGGTGCACGCTTTCGAAAACCACGCTTTTGGGCCGCAGGTCGGAAACGCCCGCAGGAGCGGCATTTGTCGCGGCAGACGGCCCCCACGCAATGCTGCACGCGCTTGAGGTTGCGGCGCCCCACCGTCGGACAGGATTGGGTCGGGACATGACAGTCTCAGCAGCGTTTTGGGCGCAGGCGCAAGGTGCCCAATGGTTTACGCTTCTCGTCACGCGCGCGAATGAGGGGGCAATCGCGCTCTATTCTTCCCTTGGGATGTCCATTGTGGGACAGTATCACTACCGCATCAAACAATAGGATTGCGACAGTGACATCGACACCAACCGCGCTTGACCTACCAATGGTCTACCCGCTTCCTGAAGCAACGCAGAAGTATTTCGACATTTGTCAGAACAAGCTTGGCATAGTCCCAAATGTCTTGAAGGCTTACGCGTTTGATATCGACAAACTGAACGCCTTCACGACGGTCTATAATGATCTGATGCTGGCGGACAGCGGGTTGTCTAAACTGGAGCGCGAGATGATCGCCGTCTGCGTATCTGCCATAAACCGTTGTTTTTATTGCCTTACGGCACATGGCGCAGCGATCCGTGAACTGTCAGGCGATCCCAAGCTTGGCGAAATGATCGTGATGAATTGGCGCAGTGCCGATCTGGATGCGCGACAATCTGCGATGATGCTCTTTGCAGAAAAGATGACCGTCGAGAGCCACAAAATCAGCGAAGACGATAGACAAGCGTTACGCAATGTGGGTTTCAGTGATCGGGACATCTGGGACATCGCCAATGTCGCGGGCTTTTTCAACATGACCAATCGCGTCGCCTCTGCCACCGATATGCGTCCCAACGACGAATACCACGCGCAATCGAGGTGACCGTGCGTTGGGCGAGTTTGCTTTGGGTACTTTTGGCCGCGCCTGCGCATGGGCAGGACTTGCGTCTGCCATCCACTGCAAACCTGACCGCCGAGGTGCAGGACGAGGCTGGCCTCACCCTACCAACTGGTCCATGGCAAGAAGGTGAAATTCCAACAGTCCAGATCGATGGCACCGTTACCTCGAGAAGTTGGCGCATTGATGCAGCCGGTCTGACGTCAGAGCAGGTCATGCGCAACCTCAGGGAGCAGATCACCAATAATCAGTTTGATATCTTGTTGGATTGCCAGACCGACGACTGCGGCGGTTTCGATTTCAGGTTCGCCATCGATGTGATCCGCCCACCCAAAATGCAAATAAACCTCGCAGACTTCCGTGTTCTGACTGCGCGCAAAGACGACCTGGGCCTGATGCTGATTGCATCGAAAACAAGAGACGCAGGATACCTCCAGATCACGTTCGTCGGGGACAGTTTAGACCCCCAACCTGAAAGTGGTCCTGCTGCTCTTGCCACACCAACTGCGGGTTTTGCACCGGCGCGAACCTTAGCAGAGCAGTTGAATCAAACAGGTCGGGCCGTTCTAGCCGATCTGGCATTCGAGCGTGGATCGGCCAGACTGGAACAGGGGCTGTTTGACTCATTGCAAGACTTGGCAAGCTACCTTGCCGCAAACCCAAGTCTGAAAGTTGCACTTGTCGGCCACACAGATGCCGAAGGGTCGCTGGATGGAAACATCGCGCTATCAAAACGACGGGCGGGGTCTGTTCTTGAGCGTTTAGTCAGCGATTACGCAATTCAACGCAGCCGACTGGCAGCTGAAGGGATGGGATATCTCGCCCCAGTTGCCAATAATCTGACCGCGGAAGGTCGGGAAGCTAATCGGCGGGTGGAAGTTATCATCACATCGGTGAGCGAATAGACAGGGCTCGCAATCATCCGACGGGTAGTGTCGGTCAACTTGCGGGCGCGGAGCGTGCTGTCTTCCAGCTCCACAATGCGAACAGCCATGTCAAAACCTTTGGAGATCAGCTCAACATATCGGTTTTTGAGAACCATGTTGACGGTGATGTCAGGGAATTCGGAGAGGAACTCACCCAAAATCGACGACATGTGGTTCACACCAAAATCTGTCGCGACGGAAATTCGTAACAGGCCTGAAGGCGCAGACTGCATAGATGTGATAAGCGCGTCAGCCTCACCTGCGTCATTCAAAACACGGCGTGCACGGTCGTAGTACGCCAAACCAATCTCGGTCAGGCTCACCCAGCGTGTCGTACGGTTAAGAAGACGCGCGCCAAGGCGTGCTTCCTGGGAAGACACATGTTTAGAGACAGTGGATTTTGAGATCCCCATCTTCTTTGCCGCGTCAGTGAAGCCCCCTTGATCCACGACTGTGGCAAATGATTCCAGTTCGGTTAGGCAATCCATGCCGTTCCTCTGACTTAGTAATCCGATTGGTGTAGTTTTGACCGTCAAACTGGGCAGGAATGCGACGTAACGCTAACAATAAGGCGATTTTCCACAGCACTGGTGAAGGCAGCGAAACAAATTTCCCTTACTCGGTAAGCCTTGATTTACAGCGTGCTCAGGGCCTTCCTGAGTCCTTGACAACGAAAAAGCCTGAAAAATCGCTACAGATGCACCACCAATAACGCCTCGACCTTAACATCTCAAAAGATCACTCGGCAAAAATTCGCAAATGCCAGAGCGGTTCTAGCGTGTTTCCACGAAATCACGCCGAAACACACGTTTCAGGAGGTCAAGCTCCGCCCGAAGCAAATCCAACTCTGCCCGCAAATCGTCAGACGCCGCATCGCCCGAAAGGATTGCGTAACTCGCCAAAACTTTCGGATCATCACCAGTTGTGAAGAGATAGGTCTGAACCCCGTCACTCAGGTGCGCACCCTCAAACTCAAACGCGACAACCCATTGCTATCCGTCTGACATCTTCTCGGGCTGGAGTGTGGCGACCGTGCGATCATTTAAGGGTACGTTGATCTATGGCACCACATCGCCCGTAACACCTGTCAAGACGCATCCGTAGCCTCGGCTCGGTTCGCGGCGGTCAGTGCGGAAATTGCATCAAGGGCAAGCCGTTCGATCCCTTCCACAGACAATGGGGCCTTGGACGTTCCACGCACCATGACTGTGCTCAATCGGTTGGCCAGAAACAGAAAAACCCGCGCCTCCAAGGGCTGCACGCGGTCGGAGGCGGGTGCCTTTGTCCAGTAAACCACCAGAACCCCTGAATCACTCTGCAACGTTGATCTGGTCAGCACCTCGTTGCTGCCCAAGAGCGCCTCGCGCGTGTCGGCATTGGCGAGAAGGTCCGCCACCCCAGCAATATCCACCGCACCTTCCGCGCCTACTTGCAGGGACAGCAATCCCCGTCTCAATGGCGCTGTGCCTTCAAACGGACCCATCGTGTCACAAGGGGCGATGATGGCGAACCCTGACCGAGCGCTGCTCGACTGCGTATCGACACAGTACCCGTCCGGACCGACGGCCGTGACATCCCCACCAAGAAGCGACAGTGACGGTGCACCCCCGCCACCAAGGAACGGGATCGCAGGTAGAGTGACGCAGCCCGCCAAAAGGATCAGCGGCGCAAGGGCAATCCGCCCAAACATCTTCGGCATCAGAGGTCCATATAGATGTGGCGTTCGTCCTTTGCGCCCGGATGCGTAACAGCACCCTTCAACGCACCGCCGACAAGCTGGGAGTACTTCCACAGCGCACCAGAGGCATAGATCGTTTCCTTAGCACCGGACCAGTCCGCTCTGCGCGCGGTAAGCTCTTCATCTGTTAGGTCGACAGAAAGCTCGCCCGTGATGGCATTTATGGTGATCATGTCACCGTCTTTTAGCATCCCTATTGGACCACCGTGCGCCGCTTCTGGTCCAACGTGGCCCACACAGAACCCGCGTGTCGCGCCGGAGAAGCGGCCGTCGGTAATGAGCGCGACCTTCTTGCCCATACCTTGGCCCGACAATGCAGCAGTCGTTGCAAGCATTTCGCGCATGCCTGGACCGCCCGCTGGGCCTTCGTTGCGGATCACAAGAACTTCGCCCTCTTCGTACTTGCGGGCCTTCACAGCGTCAAAGGCGTCTTCTTCGCTTTCAAACACCCGCGCTGGGCCGGTGAAGGACTGATCTTCTTCGGACATACCCGCGACCTTCACGATCGCACCTTCGGGGGCGAGGTTGCCCTTCAAGCCAACGACGCCACCGGTCGGAGTGATCGGCTTTTTAACTGGATAGATCACGCGGCCATCGGCATCACCTTCGATCAGGTCCAGCTCTTCACCCATCGTTCGGCCAGACGCCGTGATACAATCCTCATGGATCAGACCCGCCTTGCGAAGCTCCTTCATCACGACAGGCACACCACCTGCTTCATAGAGGTCTTTTGCCACATACTGACCGCCCGGCTTCAGATCGACGAAGTACGGCGTATCGCGGAAGATGTCGCAAACGTCGAAGAGGTCGAAATCAATGCCCGCCTCATGTGCGATAGCGGGAAGGTGCAGACCTGCGTTCGTAGAACCACCCGTACAGGCCACAACACGCGCCGCATTCTCTAGCGACTTGCGTGTAACGACATCACGGGCGCGGATGTTCTTCTCTAGCAAGTTCATCACGGCCTCACCGGAAGCGACACCATACTGATCGCGGCTCTCATACGGTGCAGGCGCACCGGAGGAGTTGAGCAGCGCCAAACCAATCGCTTCGGACACACAAGCCATTGTGTTGGCGGTGAACTGGCCCCCACAGGCACCTGCGGATGGACACGCCACGCGCTCTAGCGTTTTGAGCGCCTCATCTGACATATTACCTGCTTGGTGCTGACCAACCGCTTCAAACACGTCTTGAACTGTCACGTCTTTGCCTTCCAAACGGCCCGGCAGGATGGAACCGCCGTAGATGAACACGGACGGCACATTCAAACGCACCATCGCCATCATCATGCCAGGCAAAGACTTGTCGCACCCAGCGAGGCCAACAATCGCATCATAGCAATGTCCACGCATGGTCAACTCAACCGTGTCGGCAATCGCCTCGCGCGACGCGAGCGAAGACCGCATCCCTTCATGACCCATCGCAATACCATCGGTCACAGTGATCGTTGTGAACTCACGCGGTGTGCCGCTCGCCGCCTTGACGCCCAGCTTCACGGATTGGGCCTGACGGTTCAGCGCGATGTTACAAGGTGCCGCCTCGTTCCAGCAGGTCGCAACACCCACGAACGGCTGCGCAATGTCTTCTTCATCGAGACCCATCGCATAGAAATATGACCGGTGCGGTGCCCGTGATGGGCCCTCGGTCACGTGACGACTGGGTAGATTGGACTTGTCGGCTTTGCCTTTGAGCATGAGTGTTCTCCCGAAAATCTGTTACTGTCGGGTCTAAATTGCGTTGGTTTAGGAAACAAGGCGCAAAGAACGCATTCCCCCAAAGACGAGGCCATATTGCAGCGACCCCAGCATCCGAAATACCTTGATGATTTCTTCACACCAGGACGATGGTCGGGCGGGCTGTACAAGATCATGATTGTCTTGATCGGAACAGAAGTGGTGTTCCTCTTGACGATGCCCCTCTTTTATTCGGGCGATGGCGACAGTCCGTTTTCGGCTGACACTCCGCTCGGCACGCTGCTCAGATTTGCGATCTTTGGCATCGTCCTTGTGCTGTTTCATGCCTTGGTCTGGCTCGTGCACAAACGCGGGATCGAAACGATGTTGGGCCCGTTCAAACGGTGTTGGTTTCATTATCGGCGCACGCTCGTACTTGTTGGGATTCTGGCCCTGACCATCGCAACTGCGCCGCCATTCCTCAGCGACGCGGACATCGCCCTCAGACGACCCTTTCTAAGTTGGCTCTTCTTCGCCACCCTCGCAGTTCCCATCATTTCGATCCAAGCAATGACTGAAGAGGTGATCTATCGCGGCTATCTGAAGCAGCAACTCGCGGCCTACAGGCCGGAGAAATGGGTTTGGATCGGGATACCATCGATCCTGTTCGGCAGCGCACAATTTCAACGGTTTTGGCCCGTCGGAGGGGCTTTTCCTCGCCATATGGGCCGCATGTCTTGGATGGGCCTGCGCCGATCTGACGGTTATAATGGGCGACCTCGGAGCCGCGATTGGATTGCACGCGGTCAACAACCTTTGTGTTATCCTCCACGTGGGCATCGAGTTTTGGCCGACCTCTGGCCTCGCGCTTTATCTGGCGCACTACGTTGATCCCGAAGTCTACGATTACAGCCTTGCTACACTGCTCGCGCCCGCCTCAATCTTCGACATGATCTTGGCGCTTCTCGTGCTTGCCATGATGTGGACGGCCGCACGGATCGCGGTCAGACGTTGATTGCAAAACATCGCTGCCCACCTTATTTCAAGGGCGTGAACTAAAGGGCAGTCGCATGAACTGGATTACCAACTACGTCAGACCAACGATCAATTCGCTTTTTTCGCGGCGCGAAGTCCCTGAAAACCTTTGGACCAAATGCGACAGCTGCGGGACCATGTTGTTCCATCGCGAATTGGCCGAAAACCAGAATGTTTGTACCAACTGCGACCACCACATGCCGATTGGTGCGCGGGACCGTTTGGCGTCACTTTTTGATGGTGGCGTGTTTGTCGAAGTCGAGGTGCCAGAACCCATCGCCGACCCGTTGCACTTCAAAGATCAGAAGAAATACGGCGACCGCATCAAAGAAGCCCGCAAGAAAACTGGCGAAAAAGACGCGATGTTGGTGGCGGAAGGCGAAATGGAGCGCACGCCTGTTGTCGTCGCCGTGCAAGACTTCTCCTTCATGGGGGGATCGATGTCGATGTACGTTGGTAACGCGATCATCACTGCGGCGGAACGCGCGATCAAACTGAAACGTCCGCTGATCCTTTTCTCTGCTGCTGGTGGCGCGCGGATGCAGGAAGGCATCCTCGGCCTTATGCAGATGCCACGAACCACCATCGCGGTTCAGATGCTGAAAGAAGCTGGCCTTCCCTACATCGTGGTACTGACGCACCCAACCACGGGCGGCGTGACGGCATCTTATGCGATGCTAGGTGATGTTCAGATCGCCGAACCAAACGCCTTGATCGGCTTTGCAGGCGCCCGCGTGATTGAACAAACGATTGGTGAGAAACTGCCCGACGGCTTCCAACGGGCCGAATACCTGCTCGATCACGGTATGCTGGACCGTGTGACCAAGCGGACCGATTTGAAGGATGAGCTTATCACCATCGTCCGTATGCTGATGAAGCAAACCCCCGCCGT
>NZ_CBFIEO010000004.1:130518-136210 GCF_965661665.1 Cognatiyoonia sp.
GCCAAATTCGAAAGACGCTGAAAAGGCAGCAGCGAAGTGACCCAATCATCTGACGTCATCCTTGAACGGATGATGGCGCTGCATCCGAAGATCATTGACCTGACGCTCGACAGGGTTTGGGCCCTGTTGGAGCGGTTGGACAACCCACAGGACAAGCTGCCCCCTGTTATTCACATTGCGGGTACGAATGGCAAAGGCTCTACCCAAGCGATGATCCGCGCGGGGTTAGAGGCGACGGGCGCAAAGGTCCACGCCTACACATCACCGCATCTTGCCCGGTTTCATGAACGGATCAGGCTTGCTGGAAATTTGATTGAAGAGGCTCACCTCACCGACATACTCGACCGCTGCTATGCGGCCAATGATGGCGCATCAATCACATATTTTGAGATCACAACCGTTGCCGCGATACTGGCCTTCGCGGAAACCCCAGCTGACTACACACTATTGGAGGTTGGCCTTGGCGGGCGGTTAGATGCTACAAACGTGGTCCCCAAACCCGCACTCACGATGATCACGCCGGTCGACCTCGATCATCAACAATTCTTGGGAGAGACGATCGAGGAGATTGCGGGTGAAAAGGCGGGGATCATCAAGCGCGGCATCCCTTGCACAGTTGGGCCACAGCACGACGCTGCGATGGACGTCATTGAAGGGGTGGCGGCGAAACATGGGGCGCCGCTCCTTGCCTATGGCCAGCATTGGCATGTCTCGACCGAACGCGAACGGCTTATTTTCCAAGATGAGGATGGACTGCTTGATCTGCCTATGCCTGCCCTGCGCGGGCCGCATCAGGTTCAAAATGCAGGTCTCGCGACTGCAGGACTCCGCGCGCTGAGTCTAGGCGAAGCGGCTTGCGAAGCTGCGCTCATCAAACCTTATTGGCCTGCACGTATGGAAAAGATGACGACCGGCGCATTGGTTGATATGGCCAAACAGGCGGAGCTTTGGCTGGATGGCGGTCACAACCCCGCCGCTGGCCGCGCCTTGGCGGAAACGCTGAAAGGGCAACCTGCACGACCAACACACCTAATTTGCGGAATGCTCAACACCAAAGACATCTCTGGCTATCTGGAACCCCTGGCCGGCATCGCCGAAAACCTGACAGCAGTTTCCATTCCGGGGGAGGCGAATACCCTCTCCGCAGAAACGACGGCTGAAGCCGCGCAAGCGGTTGGTATGACGGCGACAACCGCCGACAGCGTTGAAGCCGCCATTCAGACAATTGTCGCAAAGGCGCCAAACGCGCGGGTGCTCATCTGCGGATCGCTCTACCTCGCAGGCCATGTGATGCGCCTTAACGCCACGTCAACCTAATCAAATTTCAAAATCGACGAATCAGCCCATTGACGGCGAATCAGTGATGCAGCTAGATTCGACGCAACCGAAGCGCAGTGCGCTTTGCCTGGGTCTGGCAGGGCGAGGGGGCAGGCACCAGCCTGTCCTTTTGTCGTTTAGGGGGTCGTCGCCCAATCTTTCGACTGCATTTCACGCAATCGGCTGGCAGTCCGTTCAAATTCAAAGGTCCCTTCCCCTTCGATATAGAGCATTTCCGACTGAGCGGCGGCAGAGCAGATGAGCTTGATCTTGGCTTCATAGAGCGCGTCGATCAGGGTCACAAAACGCTTTGCCTCATTGAAATTTTGACGTGACAGTCGCGGGATGTCTTCCAGCATCAGAACCCGCACCGATTGGGCCAGCATCAAATAATCCCCCGCGCCAAGGGGTTTGCCGCACAGATCAAAGAACTTGGCACGCGCGACGCTGTTGTGAAAACGCGGGATCACAACCTTCCTCCCTTTCACGTGTAGGGTCAACGCTGCCTCCTCCCCACCCGTTAAATCCTGCCAGATTTGATTGAGTGCGGCGGTGGCCGTTGCGCCAAGGGGGGAAAAATAGGTCTGCGCCCCTTCCAAACGACCTTGGCGGTAATCCTGATCGCTCGCCAATTCATGGATCACCAGTTTTTCCGACAGCAGATCAATGAACGGCACAAAGAGCTGCCGATTGAGGCCATCCTTATAAAGGTCCGTTGGCGGACGGTTCGACGTGGTCACGATCACAACGCCAGCATCAGAAAGCCCCTCAAACAAACGGCCAACAATCATCGCGTCGGTGATATCGGTGATCTGCACTTCGTCGAACGCAAGAAACCGCAACCGATCCGCCAGCTTTTGCACGACGGGCTTGATAGCATCATCAACGCCCATCTTTCGGACTTCTGCCATCTCCCCATGCACCCATTGCATGAACGCATGAAAATGCCAGCGTTCTTTCTCAACTGTCACATTCTCGAACAGCAAATCCATCAACATGGACTTCCCGCGACCTACACCGCCCCACATGTAAAGCCCCTTGATCGGCTCAGGTTTGCGCGCGAAAAGCCCCTTTTTCACGGGTTTGGACAGGTCGGTGAGGATACGGTCAAGCTCAGGCATGACATCACGCTGCGCCGGATCACCGGTCAACCGACCCGCGTCTATTTCAGCGTCATATGCAGCCTCGATGCTCATCCTCTTCGCATACGATGCGCGGCTGGCTTTGGGAAGTCAGGATCGCCTCATTGACATTCGGTGGCGCGCGCGACCAACTGATGGCATGAGAAAAGAAGCCAAACTCATGTCGCCAGTGCTGATTGCCGGTTGCCTGATCATCATGACAGGCTTCGCGATCCGCGCCTCTTTCGGGGTCTTCCAGATCCCGATTGCGGATGAGTTTGGCTGGGCTCGGGCTGAATTCAGCCTCGCCATCGCGATCCAGAACTTGGCTTGGGGCATAGGCCAACCGATCTTTGGCGCCATTGCTGAGAAGATCGGTGACCGGAAGGCGATCATTTTGGGCGCATTGGCCTATGCGACTGGGCTCTTGCTCTCTGCCGGGGCGACGTCACCGATTGCACACCAAGCCTACGAAGTGCTCGTCGGCTTCGGGATCGCAGGCACCGGCTTTGGGGTCATTCTGGCCGTCGTAGGTCGTGCGGCATCAGATGAAAACCGGTCGATGGCACTGGCGATTAGCAACAGCTGCGGGATCGCTGGGACAAGTGATCGGGGCACCGATTGCGGAAATATTGCTAGGCTTCATGACATGGCAAATGGTTTTCGTCGCATTTGCCGCCGCGATTATTGCCGTGCTCATGGTCCTACCGATGATGCGCAGCCCAGATCCGGTAAGCAAAGCCGAGCTTGAAGAAAGCATGGGTGAAATCCTCACCCGCGCGTTCAAGGACCCATCTTACACACTCATCTTTCTTGGCTTCTTTTCCTGCGGCTACCAATTGGCCTTCATTACAGCCCATTTCCCTGCATTCGTGACAGAGGTTTGCGGACCCATCGCATCGGGCAGTATTTTGGCGGGCCTTGGCATCACAACGACAAGCGCTTTGGGCGCGGTGGCGATCTCCCTTATCGGGTTGGCGAATATCGCGGGTACGCTTTTGGCGGGTTGGGCCGGCAAGCGGTATTCAAAGAAATATCTGCTGGCGGGCATATACGCGAGCCGGACGTTGGTCGCGTTTGTCTTCATCATCACTCCGATGACACCTGCAACAGTGATCATCTTCTCACTCACCATGGGCGCTCTTTGGCTCGCGACGGTACCCCTGACCTCCGGCCTCGTCGCGCATCTTTACGGCTTGCGCTACATGGGAACGCTTTATGGCATCGTCTTTTTTTCCCATCAGCTTGGGTCGTTCATGGGCGTATGGCTGGGTGGAAAGCTCTATGACATTTATGGCAGCTATGACGCCGTGTGGTGGGTTGGCATCGCAGTGGGGGCGTTCAGCGCGATTGTGCATTTGCCGATCAAAGAAAACCGGACGCCGCAGCCCGCATAATTCTAATGATGGATCTGGCTCCGCAAAGCGGCCATCAGTTCATAACTATAGGTGTTCGGTAGAGCATACCCTGCCCCATCAATAACGTCCTGAAACGCGGACCTGTTCCACTTGGCCAATGTCCCGACTGATGAGACCGGAATGACCGCATCCGCCCCACCCCAGACAGCAAAAATGGGAATATTCCGTTGCGCGATCGCGCGATGCTCAGCTTCCTGCCGATCCGATAGAAGACCCCGACGACTGGCCAGAACCGAGGGCAGAACCCCTACCGATCAAGTTGCGCCAATTAATGCTCCTTCAGGCCTGGCACGTCCAAAACGCTTTCGTCTGATTGAAGGGCACGTTTCGTTCAAGGGCCTGCAAAAGCGGCGAAGACGAGACTTCCAAGCGGCCCGGTCTTTCGACAGAACTGACCGAACCCGCTCTCCTCCGTTTTGATACCGGCGGAGGCCACCAAAAACAACCGATCCACACTATACAGGTTTGCCGCCGCAAACGCCGTCGCAATCGACCCGCCCATGGAATAGCCGGCCAGCGATCATCCTGTCCAACGTCTTGGTCCGCCAAAAGCTCTTCCAGCTGCTTCACAAAATGCGCGGCGTCTTGCGGGCAATCGTAAGCGTCGGAATATCCCCGGCCATAAAGGTCATATGTCAGAACCCGAAACTCAAAAGCTACAAATCCACGCGCCAGTTCGTCCCACACCATCGACGGCGTTGTGAGGCCATGGATCGCGACCAAAACCGGCTCGCGCACCGGTCCGTGCCATCTGTAATGCGTCACGCCTTGCGACAGATGCGCAAATGATCCGGGGGCGTCTTATAGCTGTCGTCAACCTCAGCGCGGGCATTCTCTTGCCACCATGCCGCGAGGGCGACAGCGCCTAAGGCCAAGATAATCAGGATGAGTGCGTTCACTTGGCGGTCTGATACAAAATAGGAAACCAATCTTCACGCAAACGCTCACCCGCCGACAAGCCATGTCCCGGAAACGGGGGCGAAGTGCGCCCCGGCCGCTCAACATAGCGCGCGTCATCGCCCACCCAACGCAAAGACAGCGCCCGCCGCCGATCTTGCGTCGCGTTCCCACGTGCGCCATGCGCAGTTTTGTAGTCAAACAAAACAGCATCCCCCGGCTCCATCGCCCATTCGAGAATGGTCGTATCATCGGGGCTCGCGTCAGGATCCGGCACAGGCGTCCAATCCTGATCGCCGTCGTAGAAGTCACTATCGTCTGACCAACTCACGGGCCGCACCAGTTTGGCCCATTTGTGCGATCCGGCGATGAAGCGGAGCGATGCATCTTTCACCGGATCAAGCGGGATCCAAATGCTGACCGTCTGCATGCCCTCGACAAAGTAATAGGGCGCATCTTGGTGCCACGGTGTTGGCTTCGGTGTTCCCGGCTCCTTCACCAGCACATGGTCGTGAAAAAACTGCGCGGTCTGGCTGCGCATCGCGCGGGCGGCCAGCTCTGCTGCGGGGCTGTTCCGCGCGACATCCTCAAACGCGGCGATCCGTGTCCAGTTGCAGTAATCGTCGAAAAAGCGGCCCTCGCTGACGTCATTCTCTGATGCGTACTCACCCGGGGCGTCCATATTCTCCGCCACGCCTTCGGCCATGCGGTCGATCCAGTCGTCAAAGACTCCGCGCACGACGACGGCACCATCCCGCTGGAAATCATCGATTTGGTCTTTCGTGATCATCGGGCGTTCCAGGCATCAAGGATGTAGCGGCAGGCCATCAGGTCGAGGTGGGCGCCACCGCCATTCTTGAAGAGAGAGATTTCCTCTGCATTTTGCCGTTCAAACCTATCGATATTGTAAAAATCGGCGACAATGTCATCTCGACTTAT
>NZ_CBFIEO010000004.1:136262-144124 GCF_965661665.1 Cognatiyoonia sp.
TGGATATTGTCGACAAAGATGCGCGCACGTTTAAGGGTGGCATCGTCAACCTCCCGCATATTCGGGCGGAACGCCCCTATCAGGTCGATGTGCTGGCCCGGTTGAAGCCATTCACCCTTGATGATCGGCTCTGACGACATCGTGGCCGAACAGACGATGTCAGCCTCTGCAATTCCAGCTTCAAGATCAGCGACAATCGCAACATCAGGGTGCTGCTCCGCAAAACGCTCAGCACCTTCTGGCGAACGGTTCCAGACGCTAAAGCGCGCATCTGGGAACAACGCGCCATAGGCCTGACGCAGCGAATGCGCAACGTTACCCGCGCCAACCAGCAGGATCTTCTTAGAGTCCCGCCGCGCCAGCTTACGTGCGCCCAGTAGACTGTCCGCAGCCGTCTTCCACTTGGTCACAAGATGGAAATCTAGGATTGCCTCCAACCGCCCATCTTCGTCCGAAAATAGGTTCACAGCCCCATTGATGACACCTTTGCCCAGCGCAACGTTTGACGGGAAAACAGTCGCACATTTGACAGCAACGCCCATGCCCCTGATCCAAGCGGATCGGTTCAAAAGCGACGCATCATCCCGATAGAGAAAGACGTCTTCAACCTCAGCCTTTGGCGCAGCATGACCAGCGATAAAAGCATCGGTCAGCCCAAGCCAATTCAGCAGGGGATCGGCCCCTTCAAAGGTGATTAATTGAGTCATTGCACCCTCCCGCCGACCCTAACTCATGCGTGTCTTGAGGAGCATCCCGCGATTCACGCTTTCGCGCAACTACGTTCGTGCAGCTTGTCGCAAGACGCGCTCCAACCCGTCCAGAAATCGGGAGCGATCCGCCTTGGAAAAGGGCTTCCCACTGCCCTGCCGAAACGGATCAGCGGCCCGCAGATCAGCCATCAGATCGCGCGTGGCAAGCGTGTTGCCAATGTTCTTCTCGGTCAGCATGTCACCGTTGTGTTTAATGACCAACGCACCCGCTTCAATGCACTTTGACGCCAGAGGGATGTCACCAGTAACGACCACATCGCCCTTAGTCGCCCGATCCGCGATCCACATATCAGCCACATCAGGTCCATCCGGCACCACGACCGTTTCGACAAAGGGGTTCTGCGTGGGGCGAATACCGCCGTTTGAAACAACAAACATCTTCACTTTATGCCGCGTGCCGACACGCTCCACCTCCGCCTTTACAGGGCAGGCGTCCGCATCGACATAGATCATGCGTAAAGCGCCTGCGCATGAAACGCGATGTGGTCTTCGATGAAGGTCGACACAAAGAAGTAGCTGTGATCATAGCCAGATTGCAGGCGCAGTTGCGCATTTTGGCGGCGTGTGGCGATTGCGGCGGCCAAATGCTCTGTCCCCAAGAGATCACCAAACTGATCGTCGACTCCAGTGTCGATCAGGATCGGACCATCAAAGCCTCTTTCTTTCATTAGCAGTGTCGCATCGTGTTTGGCCCAAGCCGCCTCATCCTTGCCAAGGTAGGCCACCAACTGCTTGCGGCCCCAATCCGACGCTGTTGGATGGCAGATCGGGGCGAAGGCGGACACGGACGCAAACCGCCCTGCTTCATTCATTGCAATGGTCAACGCCCCATGCCCACCCATGGAGTGACCCGTGATCCCCTGACGATCCATGTCGACTGAAAAATTCTCTCCAATCCAATCCGTCAGTTCAGACGTGATGTAGTCGTACATCTGATAGTGCGGTGACCAAGGCGCCTCAGTGGCGTTTACATAGAACCCCGCGCCTTGGCCCAAATCATAACCTTGGTCATCCGCCACATCATCACCGCGTGGGGACGTATCAGGAAAAACCAACGCGATCCCATGCTCCGCCGCCCAGACCTGCGCAGCCGCTTTCGTCATTGCATTCTCATGGGTGCAGGTCAGGCCCGACAAATACCAAAGGACAGGCACACGGGCGTATTTCGCTTCTTCCGGTAGAAACAGGCCAAAGGTCATATCGCAATTGCAGGTGTTTGAGGCGTGGCGATAGACGCCTTGAACACCGTCAAAGCAGCGGTTTTCAGAAATGGTTTCCATGTCAGGCCTCCTTTGCGCGTCTCATCGCTAGCGCAGGATCAAAGACTTGTCACCCAAGCAATCACCATCGGCAGCGTGAGAATGCTAAGGACGGTCGACAAAAAGATCGCCGCTGATGCCCGCGCTGGGGCAACGTTGTAGGTCTGCGCAATCATGAAGACGTTGCCTGCCACCGGCAGGGCAGCCGCCGCAATCATGACACCTGCGGAGTAGGGGTCGATATTAAAGACGGCCAAAGCAAAGAAAGCGACAGCCGCAGGGTGCAGCAATAGTTTGCAGACGGTCAGCCAGCTGGCCACTGACAGACGTTCCGCCGACTTTCCGGAAAGGGACGCGCCGATGGCGAATAAGGCACCGGGTGTTGCAGCTGATCCCAGCAGCTCTAGAAAAGCATTCACAGGTTTTGGAATTGGCAGGGCGAGCGCCGCAAACAAAAAACCCACAACAATCGAGACCACCATTGGGTTCTTGAAAAGCCCCAAGATGACGGTCCCAAACGTACGGAGCCTGATCGCCCCTTCGCGCGATGCGGTGATGAGGATCACGATCAAACTGCTGAAGACCACAAGATCGACGGCCAGAACCATCATTACGGGGCCAATCGCGGCTTCCCCCAAAAGCAGCACGAGCATTGGGATACCCAAAAAACCGACATTACCGATAATGGCGCATTGCGCCTCCACCGCCGCCTCCGCCATTCCGCGTTTTCGGATCAAAGCGATAACAGAGGCTAGCGCATAGACCACAACACAGCCCGCAAGATAGGCACCCATGAACGTCCAATCGAGCACATCTGTCAAAGACAGGTTCGCGGCAAAGCGGAACAACATCGCTGATAGCGCGAAATAAAAGACAAAGCGTGTCAGATAGGCGGTGGCATCAGGCCCGAAGAATCCAACGCGCCCCGCGCCAAAGCCCAGCGCGATGATCGCAAAAAACGGGATAGTTTGGAGAAAAACCTCAGTCAAAGGTTCTCGCCACACGACCCAAAAGCATGAAGGCCCGCGCGCTGCGTGTCTCTGACAGTGCGATCAAGTCCTCGTCGGAGGCTTCGGTCTCATAGGTAATAAGCATCTGATCAAATCGCCACAGGAAGTGATGCGCCGCATCGCGGAAGATCGTGTCTTCGCGAATCCACGCAGCCGTCAAAACAAGCGAAGACCGATCCCGTACGCCGCCAAATCTCTGGCCGTGCTCGATCTGGGCGCAGGTCGTCCATATTCATGCCATCCTGCGACAGCAGTGTCAGAATGTCTTGCGCAGCTTGAACCAACTGCCGCACATTGCGATCTTTCAGCGCACGGCGCAGAGCGGAAAACCCTTCGGTATCTTGATCCGTGTCTGGAAAGTTCAGCGCCCGAACCAAATCACTCCGCGACAGGATGGGGGCCATATCTTCGCTCGATGTGCCTAGCTCCAACGTCGGCGGCGCATCGCTGATGTCGACCTTTGGCGCGGCCGACGGCGCGGTGGAGAGGCACCCGTCGCGAGAGGAGGCGAAAGTAGCTAAGGCAGACTCTGTCTTTTTAGCGGTCTGCGCAATTTCGTTCAGCTTCCGCTCAACCGTTGGGCCAGAGTTTTGGCCCGCGAGTTTCTGACCTGCAATGGTTTCCCGCATCCCATCAATCGCGGACTGCAAACGCGCCGATTCCTCCCGCATAACTTTTGCGGAGCGTGCGGCCACGGCAGCCACCCAGATCATCGCGATTGGCAATAAAATGGCGATCAGGATCAAAATGATCCGCAAGCTGTCAAACCCGCTTTCACCAGATTGCGGCGGCAGGATCAGGAAAAACAAGCCAACCACAAACAACCAGCCCACGGACAAGACAATCGCGATAATCTCGGATGAGCTTATCGTGGTATCTCTCGCGACTTGGACTGGACGTTCTTCTGACATCGCCCCCCGCCTGCCTATTTGTAGGTGATGGACAGGATCTCGTACGACCGAGTTCCGCCAGGTGTTTTCACGTCAACGCTGTCACCTTCGTCCTTGCCAATCAAAGCGCGGGCCAATGGTGACTTCATGTTCAAAAGACCCGCATCAATGTCAGCTTCATACTCACCAACAATCTGATAATTCTTTTCTTCGTCCGTATCTTCATCAACCAGCTCAACAGTCGCGCCAAACTTGATGCTGCCAGACAGCTTTGTGGGGTCGATCACATCAGCGAGCGAAATCACACCCTCAAGCTCTTTCACGCGCCCCTCGATGAAGGACTGCTTTTCCTTGGCGGAATGATATTCCGCATTCTCGGACAAATCGCCATGCTCGCGGGCCTCGGCGATGGCTTTGATGATGGCCGGACGCTCAACCGTTTTCAGGTGCTTCAGCTCCCCATTGAGCTTATCGAATCCTGCCTGAGTGAGTGGAATTTTATCCATAATTCTGCGCCCTTCTAATACACCGGCCCTAATAATCGGACGTTAATAACTTAATTTGCCAGTTCACTGTCAAGTGCAAGGCCCGAATGACGTCGTGCATCGATGTTGTGACGTCGTGTTTCGTTTGCGCATGAAAATGACCTGCGATAATTTCACACAAAACCCAGGGACGGGTCCGCGGACCCAAGTAGCAAAGGTACAGGAATGTCCGAAATTGAACGCGAAGCAATGGACTATGATGTCGTCATCGTAGGCGCTGGACCTGCTGGTCTTTCGGCAGCTATCCGCTTGAAGCAACTTGATGCCGACCTTGATGTGGTTGTGCTCGAAAAAGGCTCAGAAGTGGGCGCGCACATCCTGTCTGGTGCGGTGCTTGACCCGTCTGGTCTGGATGCGCTGATCCCTGACTGGAAAGACAAGGGTGCACCAATCACCGTGAAGGTGAAAGAGGATAACTTCTATGTCCTCGGCGAGGCCGGTCAGCTGCGCCTTCCAAACTTCATCATGCCACCGCTGATGAACAACCACGGCAACTACATCGTCTCCATGGGCAATGTCTGTCGTTGGATGGCGGAACAGGCCGAAGCAATGGGCGTCGAAATCTTCCCCGGCATGGCCTGTTCAGAGCTGGTTTACGGCGAAAATGGCGAACTGAGAGGCGTTGTTGCTGGCGAGTTCGGCAAAGAAGCTGACGGTTCGATGGGACCAAACTACGAGCCCGGCATGGTTCTGAACGGCAAGTATGTCTTCCTTTCCGAAGGCGTGCGTGGATCGCTGTCGAAAGAAGTGATCGAAAAGTTCGGCCTTGCCGATGATTGCGACGTGCCAAAGTTTGGCATTGGCATGAAGGAAATTTGGGAAATCAAGCCAGAGAACCACAACGAAGGCGAAGTCACCCACTCCATGGGTTGGCCACTTGGTTTCAAAAACTCTGGCGGGTCGTTCATGTACCACTTGGACAATAACCAAGTGTACGTCGGCTACATCGTCGATCTGAACTACAAGAACCCGCACCTGTTCCCATACATGGAGTTCCAGCGGTTCAAGCATCACCCGCGCATCGCCAAAGTGCTCGAGGGTGGTAAGCGCGTGGCCTACGGCGCGCGTGCGGTGACCAAAGGCGGCTTCCAGTCGATCCCGCAAGCCACGTTCCCAGGTGGTGCGCTTCTGGGCTGTTCGCTTGGCCTGGTGAACCTGCCGCGGATCAAGGGCAACCACAACGCCATGCACTCTGGCCGTCAGGCGGCCGATGCGGCCTATGCGGCGATCAAAGCAGGCCGCGCTGGCGACACGCTTCAGGAGTACCACGACGCGATCAAATCTGGTCCAGTGGGCAAAGACCTTAAGCGCGTGCGCAACGTGGCACCGTTGAATGCCAAGTTCGGTCCTTTGGGCGGCCTTGCCCTTGGTGGTTTTGACATGTGGTTCCAGACGATCTTCAAGGTCAGCCCATTCGGCACTGTCAAGCACGGAAAGAATGACGCACAAAGCACGGAACCCGCCTCAAAACACAAGCCAATCGACTATGCAAAACCCGATGGCGTCCTGTCCTTTGACCGTCTCACAAATGTTGCGTTCAGCTTCACCAATCACGAGGAAAGCCAGCCTGCGCACCTGAAACTCAGGGACGCAAGCATCCCCGTTGGTGTGAACCTGCCTAAGTTTGCAGGCCCATCCGCCCGCTACTGTCCTGCTGGCGTATACGAGTTTGTTGAGGAGGAAGGCAAAGATACCCGCTTCCAAATCAACTTCCAAAACTGCGTCCATTGCAAGACCTGCGATATTAAGGACCCAATCGAGAACATCACCTGGACGGTGCCGCAGGGCGGCGACGGACCAAACTATCCAAATATGTGATCTACTCGGCGGGGTGTCCGACGCGACATCCCGCCGCTTCACAGCTTCTTTCATTGCCACTGCCGGATCGCTTGCCTAACCTGCTCTGACAGGTGTCAAAGCTATGGGTATGTATCAGTGAAAAACGGTCTGGCGCGCGCAGTCTTTGCAGGTTTTTTGATCTCAACAGCAATTCCAGCCGATGCAGATGCCAACCTTGGTGCCTACCTCGCCGCCCGCCAAGCCGCGATGGAGGCGGATTACCAAGCCGCGGCGCGGTATTACACCGAAGCACTGGTCGCTGATCCCACAAACCCGCAACTGCTTGAGAACGCGGCCAATTCATTCACAGGTCTGGGCCAGTTTGACCGCGCGGCGCCGATTGCCGATCAGATGGTCGCGCTTGAAATCCGCACGCAACTTGCGTCGATCATTCGTTTCACATCCGCCGCCAGTAATGACAACTGGGACCGCGTCTTTTCCGACCTCGAAAGCGGTTTGATGGTCAGCCCGCTTGTGGATGGCTTGATCCAAGGGTGGGCTGCGATGGGCGAGGGCGACGTGGACCGCGCGATTGAGAACTTTGATGCGGCGATCGAGATACCGCAAACGCGCAATTATAGCATTTATCACAAGGCGCTAGCACTGGCCTCGGCAGGCGACTTTGAAGGCGCGGATGCGCTTCTGGCCAGCCCCAAGGACGGGCGCGCTTTCAGTTCCCGTTCTGCCATCGCGCACGCGCAAGTGCTGAGCCAATTGTCTCGCAATTCTGACGCACTAGAGATGCTTCAGGCCGTCTTTGGCCAAACCCGCAATTCAACCGTACTAGACCTGCGCACACGGCTGACGAATGGGGAGACGGTTCCCTTCACGATGGTCCGCGATGCAAAGGCAGGCATTGGCGAAGTCTTCTTGATGGTGGCGGATCTTCTGCGCGACGAGACGGCGGATGGCTACATCCTGACCTACACCCGTGCGGCCGAATACCTCGACTCCACAAACACCGAGGCCACCCTCGCAAGTGCCCGATTGCTGGAGCAGATGGATCGGTATGAACTGGCCAGCGAAACCTACTGCCAAAATCGGAGCAGACAACCCCGCCTATGTGGGGGCAGAGCTAGGCCGCATTGACGTGCTGCGCCGCGCAGATCGATTGGACGCCGCGGCTGAAGTCGCAGACGCTTTGGCACGGTCGCACCCTGACCGGCCGTCGGTCCATGCGAAACTCGGCGACGTGCGGCGCGAGTTGAAGGACTATGAAGATGCCGTTGCCGCCTATTCCAACGCCTTGGCAAAATTCGACGACGAAGACAGCGCGCGGTGGGTCGTCTACTACACCCGCGCGATTGCCTATCACGCAATCGACCAATGGCCGGAGGCAGAGGCCGATTTCAGATCTGCCCTAGAACTAAACCCTGAACAACCACAAGTGCTCAATTACCTCGGTTACTCTCTCGTCGAACGGGGGGAGAAGCTCGACGAAGCGCTAGAAATGATTGATACCGCTGTCGCTGCTCGACCCGATAGTGGAGCGATTGTCGACAGCCTTGGCTGGGTTTTGTTCCAACTCGGACGCTATGAGGATTCCGTT
>NZ_CBFIEO010000004.1:144370-164642 GCF_965661665.1 Cognatiyoonia sp.
TTGATCCGCGCGACCACGTAGTCAGCAAGATCAATCAGCATGTCTTTCAAGTCATGATCCGGCAACTCGGTGAGGGACGCTTTCGCGCTCTCTGACCACGCGAGCGCAGTCAGGCGTGTCGCCTCCAACGTGCCGTGCTTTTTAAGGTAAAATATCGCCGTCTCAAGGTCGCCGTCGACTTGCTTGCCCTTTGCGATGGTCCGTTCCCAGAAGACGCTTTCTTCTTCATTCGCCAAAGCAACGGCGCGGATCACGGGCAGGGTCAGCTTCCGTTCGCGGAAATCATCACCTGTATTTTTCCCAATGGCATCTGATCCACCGTAATCGAGTAGATCATCCACTATCTGAAACGAAATCCCCAACGCATCGCCATAATCAAAGAGCGCCTTCACCGTTGCGTCAGGCTGACCAGCAATCACACCACCAACTTCCATCGCGGCAGAGAAGAGCGCAGCCGTCTTTCCGCGCACAATCTTGAGATAGACGTCCTCAGTCGTCGAAAGATCAGACGCGGCAGTCAGTTGCAACACCTCACCCTCAGCAATCGTAGCGGCGGCATTTGCCAGAATATCTAGGACGCGAAGCGATCCGGTTTCCACCATCAACTGGAATGAGCGCGCGAAGAGGTAGTCGCCCACCAGAACGCTCGACGTGTTGTCCCAAAGCAGGTTCGCGGTTGGGCGCCCACGGCGCTGACCGCTTTCATCGACCACATCATCATGCAGGAGCGTTGCGGTGTGAATAAACTCCACCGTCGCCGCCAGATGCACGTGGTAGGGACCGGAATAGCCGCACATGCGGGCAGAGGCGAGCGTCAGCATAGGCCGCAAACGTTTGCCGCCTGCATTGACCAAATGCGCCGTCACTTCCGGGATACGCGGTGCATGTTCGGACGCCATCCGCTCTTGGATCATCTGGTTTACAGCGTCCAAATCCTCAGCCAAAGCGCCGGCCAAACGTTCGTGCGGTTTAGTTGCGGCGTGATCAAGGCCCATGCGCAATTCCGTTACATGAATGGACAAAGACTAAAGCAAGTCTTACGTCGAAAATATGAAAGAGCTTTTGCGGACAAACGACCTGACAGTCATTGCATTTGCGACCGCCCTTCTGGATGGCGAGGGTATAACTTGCTTTACTTTCGACGTAAATATGAGCGTGCTGGAAGGCAGCATAGGCATAATGCCGCGCCGCCTGATGGTTGCGGACAAAGATTTATTCATTGCGGAGGCCGTAATGCGCGACGCGGACATCGATCTGGGCCGTGAGTGACGCACTGACACAGGACGACTTTCTTGGCGGGCGCATCAAGATCACGCAGCCGCAAAAAGGGTATCGTGCTGGCGTCGATGCCGTCCTGTTGGCCTCTGCTGTCGCGGCCCATTCCGGGCAATCCGTGCTCGACCTTGGATGCGGCGTCGGCACGGCAGCGCTCTGCCTTCATGCCCGCGGGCCAAACCTGCGGATGGTTGGGATAGAAATTCAAGACAACTACGCCGCACTGGCACGAGAGAACGCCAGAGACGCAAATGCTGATCTGAGTGTTGTGGTGGCTGATGTCGCTGATCTGCCAAATGACATCCGGCAAATGCAGTTTGACCATGTCATCACCAACCCACCCTATTTTGAGCGGAGCAGAGGCCACTCTTCAACTAACGCTGGCCGCGACACCGCCTTGGGCGGCGCCACGTCGTTAGAGGACTGGCTCATCGCCGGGATCAAACGTGTGGCCGCAAAGGGCACTCTGACGGTCATCCAGCGAGTTGAGCGGCTGCCAGAGGTGATGAAAGCCATTGACGGGCGGATGGGATCGATCCGCTTGCGCCCGATCGTGCCGCGTGAGGGGAAGCCCGGAAAACTCTTCCTTCTGCAAGCGAAACAGGACGGGAAAGCCCCGTTTGTCCTGCTGCCGCCACTTGTGATGCATGAAGGCAATCACCATATCGGAGGTGTAGAAAGCTACACCGCCCCCGTTCGTGCGATTTTGCGAGGCGGTGAAAAACTAGGCTGGGACGGTTAAGCTTTTCGCAAGAATTCGGGTGGAAACTCTAAGTTTACGGAAATTTCTGCCCTGCGGCGTGACAGAACGCCGCGTTTGTGGTCCACTCAACCCATAACCGAACATTGGAGGATTGATATGAGCTTGGGTTCACGCGTTACGGAACTGAAGAAAAAACACGCGCATCTCTCGACATCGGTAGAAAAGCTTCAGCGCAGCCCAGCAAGTGACGATCTCGAAATCGCCCAACTCAAAAAAGAAAAGCTGCATATCAAAGAGGAAATTTCCCGCCTAAGCACGCAAATCGCTTAGGTCACTGCAACATCCTGCGAATGGATGAGCGTGCGTCCTTCTTCGAACTTTGAGGACGCAGCAATTTCTTTTTGAACCCAAGCCTCAAAGGCTTTGACCTGTGGGCGTGTCTCTGTCCCTTCGGGACAAATAAAGCGAAATCGCGCATCTGCGATCAAGCCGACCTTGAACGGTGCCACCAACCTACCGGTTTCCAAAGCGCGCGTGGCTAGTGACACACGCCCCAGCACCACACCCGCCCCAGACATCGCTGCGTCAAGCGCGTGATCGGCTTGCGAAAACCACGGTCCATGGGATGTGTCCAAATCAACCTGGGCGGCGCGACCCCAAGCGGCCCAATCGCAAGGCGTTTTGAAAAAGCCGATTGAGTCGTCGTGAATCAAGGTCGCACCAGACAAATCCGCGCCAAACTCGTCCACCAGTTCCGGCGCCATCATCGGCGTCATCCATTCCTTAATGAGAGGGTTGGAATAAACCTTTTTGTCATTCCCCAAGCCAAATCGGATCGCCACATCCACCTCATCGTGATGGAAATCGACGATCCGCAAACTGGCGGAGAACCGAAGCTCAATCTCCGGATGGGCTTGCGCGAAATCAAACATGCGAGGGGCCAACCACTTGGCCGTAAAGGCAGGGCCCGCGGTCACGGTCAAAACACTGTTGTCAGTCAAACGTCTTGTATTGCGCCAAGCTGACAACAACGTCGCGAACCCATCAGATGCACCCGGCGCAAGCGCGCGGCCCGCTTCGGTCAGCGTGACTGCCCTGTTCAGGCGGTGAAACAGCGGCTGCCCCAAATCCGTCTCAAGGGATTTGATCTGATAGGACAGCGCGGCTGGGGTGACAAAAAGCTCCTCCGCCGCTTTGGCAAATGACATATGGCGAGCGGCCGCTTCGAAAGCGCGCAACGCGATGAGTGATGGTAAGCGATCCATTTCAGTTAAATACAGCTTAACTGAAACGATAAAAAGTCTCGTTTGTCAGAAGACGCTGAAGCCTCCATATATTCCTCAAGACAGCAAACGCTGAAAGGAATTGAAATGTTCGAATTTGCAACAAATACGAAAGCCCGCCAAGCGATTGAGAACGCCCACAAAGAACGTGGGAAGATTTTGGGTGAGGTATGGCGCTGGGTCACACGCCAAGGATAAGTCTTCGCTCCGGCGCCAATGATGGTGCCGAACGTAGATACGGCCGCGGCTGATCAACGCGGCCCTGATTTTCTTCAGATCAGTCAGGCTTAGGTGAGGTACTGACCACCGTTCACCGACATGGTGGAACCCGTCACAAAGCCTGCTTCGTCAGATGCCAAGAACACAACTGCGCGTGCAATCTCTGACGCTTCGCCAAGACGACCCACTGGGATCTGTGGCAGGATGACTTCGTTCATCACCTTTTCTGGGATCGTGCTCATCATCTCTGTGTTGATGTAGCCGGGTGCAATCACGTTGACCGTGATGCCTGCACGCGCGCCTTCTTGTGCCAGCGCCTTAGTGAACCCGATGTCACCAGCTTTCGCAGCTGCATAGTTGGCTTGTGCGAACTGGCCCTTCTGACCATTGATGGAGCTGATGTTGATCACGCGACCAAACTTACGCTCACGCATACCTGGCCAAAGCGGATGGGTCATGTTGAAGACGCCGGACAGGTTGGTGTCCATCACCTCTTTCCACTGCTGTGGTGTCATCTTGTGGAAAGGTGCGTCGCGCGTAATGCCGGCGTTGTTGACGAGCACTTCAACAGGACCAAGGTCAGCTTCGACATGCGCGATCCCTTCGGCGCAAGCCTCATAGTTACCAACATCCCACTTGTAGGTTTTGATGCCAGTTTCAGCCGTGAAAGCAGCAGCCTTTTCATCGTTGCCAGCGTAAGTCGCAGCAACGGTGTAGCCTGCGTCTTTCAGAGCGGTTGAGATGGCAGCGCCGATACCACGCGAACCGCCGGTAACAAGAGCAACACGAGACATGGGAGTTCTCCTTCAAGAAATTTGATTCGAAATGTAATTACGGTAGTGATCGTGACTGCGCAACATTATTGCGCAGTCATTTCTTGTGACGTGGCGCTGTTTAACGCTCAACGCAGAGCGCGACGCCCATACCACCACCGATGCAGAGTGTGGCGAGGCCTTTCTTCACATCGCGGCGCTTCATCTCAAAGAGAAGCGTGTTCAGCACGCGGCAGCCGGATGCGCCGATTGGGTGACCGATCGCGATTGCGCCGCCGTTGACGTTCACAATCTCTGGATCCCAACCCATATCTTTGTTCACAGCACAGGCTTGCGCGGCAAAAGCTTCGTTTGCCTCCACCAGATCGAGGTCTGATACGGACCAACCTGCTTTCTCCAGCGCCTTGCGGCTCGCCATGACCGGGCCGACGCCCATGATCGCTGGATCAAGACCGGCTGTTGCGTATGACGCGATGCGGGCCAAAGGTTCGATCCCGCGCTTTTCGGCGGCGTCCGCACTCATCAGCAATGTCGCGGCAGCGCCGTCGTTCAAGCCCGATGCGTTTGCAGCAGTTACAGTGCCGTCCTTGATGAACGCAGGGCGCAGCTTTTGCATGTTTTCGATGGTCGCGCCGTGGCGGATGTATTCATCCTTATCTACAACGATATCGCCCTTGCGTGTCTTCACAGTGAAGGCCGCAATCTCGTCCGCGAACTTGCCAGCGTTCTGCGCGGCCTCCGCTTTGTTCTGAGACGCAACTGCGAATTCATCCTGCATGTCGCGCGAGATCTGCCATTTCTCAGCAACATTCTCTGCCGTTTGACCCATGTGGTAGCCATTGAAGGCATCCCATAGACCGTCGCGGATCATTGTGTCGATGTACTTCAGATCACCCATCTTGTGACCGGCACGCAGGTGCGCGGCGTGCGGGGAGAGCGTCATGTTCTCTTGACCGCCAGCAGCAACGATATCGGCATCGCCCAGTTGGATGTGCTGTGCGCCCAGCGCAACCGCGCGCAGGCCAGAACCGCAAACTTGGTTGATGCCCCAAGCGGCGCTTTCGATCGGCAGACCCGCGTTAATATGCGCTTGGCGGGCTGGGTTCTGACCTTGGGCCGCTGTCAAAACCTGACCCATGATGGTCTCGCTGACTTCGCCCTTTTCAACACCGGCGCGCTCAACAACAGCTTCCAGAACGGCAGCACCCAGATCATGGGCGGGTGTGTTTACAAAAGAACCTGAGAAGCTTCCCACTGCGGTACGGGCCGCGGAAGCGATAACAACATTGGTCATTGATTTCCTCCAATCACTAGACGCGTGCAGATTCCCCAAAATCGGTGAACACTACGTTTGATTGGAAGTGTATGTAGGAGGTCGCACCTCACAGAGCAATAATAATTCTGCGCCTGCAAACCCGTTATGCTGCAGCAGCAAATGTCATTTCGAGCTAGGACACACCCATTTTTAGCAGGCCGAAATGATACCCTTGCAGGCAGTCGACCCCGATCGCACGGAAAAAAATCAGCATCTTCACCCCGCTCGATCCCGTGCGCGACCACCAACATATCGAACTGATGGACGACTGTTGTCAGCGCCTCCGCCAGCACCTGATTGTCGGGGTCATGCGCAATGCCGCAGGCGAAACCCTTCTCGATCTTGGCAAAGTCAAAAAAGAAACTGCGCAGGTGGCGGAAGGTCGTGACACCCCAACCAAACCCGTCAAGCGCAAATCCGATCCCACGCGGCTGCACTTCTTTCATGAAGCGGATCACAAGTTCATTCAGCATCATCGCGCTGCTTTCGCTAATCTCAAAAATCAGCCGATTGCCGAGGTGCGTTTGCTGCCACAAAGCTGCGTCCAACGTATTGAGCCATATCGTATCCCCCAACGAACGTGCGGACACATTGACTGACAGTTTCGCGGCTGGGTTTTGGGCCAAGAACCGCAAGGCCAGATCGAGGGAGATACTGTCGATCTGCCGGCCAAAGTCCATTGCCTCAACCAGAGGTATTAAATGCGCGGCGGGGATGGTCCGCCCCGCGCGGTCCTGAATGCGGATCAAACCCTCATAAAACGCAATGCGGGAGGGGTCATTAGCCAGCACCACCGGCTGAAACGCCAACGGTGTGCGGCCCGCCGCAATCGTACCCCCGACGATCAACAAAATATCGTTGTCATGACTTTCAACCGCATGGGTGAAAGGATCGCTTTCTACTTGCATGGCCATCAGGTTTGGATTCAGCACATCGACCATGCCGAAGATTTGTCCGGTAAGGGCTAGTATTGTATTAAGCAGCAAAACAAATCAGGGGATAGGTCATGAAAATGCGATGTAGCTGGGCAGGCCCCGAACAAATCTACCTCGATTATCACGACGACGAATGGGGTGTGCCCGATTATGAAAGCCGCGCGCTTTGGGAAAAGCTGGTCCTTGATGGATTCCAGGCCGGACTAAGCTGGATCATTATTCTGAAGAAACGCGAAAATTTCCGCGATGTCTTCGCTGGGTTCGATCCAAACGTTATCGCGGGTTGGGGGGAGGGTGAGGTTGATGCACGCCTCAAAAACGACGGCATCATCCGTCATCGGGGCAAGATCGAAGCGACAATCACCAACGCCCGCGCCTGGCAAGAGATTGAAGCCAATCAAGGCTTCGATCAGTTCTTATGGAACTACGTCGACGGCAAACCTTTACAGCCAAACAGGGCCGCGATGTCTGACGTGCCCGCGCAGACCCAGCTGTCGCAGCAGATTTCAAAGGATCTCAAGAAAGCTGGCTTCAAATTCTGCGGCCCGACGATTGTCTACGCCTTCATGCAAGCGACCGGCATGGTCAACGACCACATCACAGGTTGCCACTGTCACGCACGTCTAGCTAGATGACCACCGTTTGAGCGCGTCTTCGTCTTCATCCTTCGCATCAACCCACTGACTGCCTTCAGCGGTGACTTCTTTCTTCCAAAACGGCGCGCGGGATTTCAGGTAATCCATCAAGAAGTCCGCAGCTGCGAAAGCACCCGCTCGATGAGCGGAAGACGTGGCGACCATCATGATCGTGTCGTTGGGCGCAAGCTGACCATGCCGGTGAATGACAAGTACATCTTGCAGCGCCCAGCGCCCCAAAGCGTCAGTGCAAACCGCCTCAATCGCGGATTGGGTCATAGCAGGGTAATGCTCAATCTCCATATGGCGCAGACCACCTTCGACATCGCGTACAATCCCTGTGAAGCTGACCACGGCACCGGCCCCATCTTGGCGCGCGGTGAATGCATTCAACTCCCCACCCGGATCGAATGCCGCCTCTTGGACCCGAACGTCCAATTCAGCCACCCGTCATCGGCGGGAAGAACGCAACTTCACGAACGCCCTCAAGCGGGGCATCAAAGTCTGTTAGTTCCTGATCGACGGCGACGCGCAACGCACGAATCTCAGCGAATGCTGCCGCGTAACGTTCCTCCCGCGCTTTCAATTCTTCGACCAGTTCCGCGACTGTTGTGGCAGACGTATCCACCCGTTCTTTCGGCAGGCCGATCCGTTCACGCACCCATGCGAAATAAAGAACGTCCATCAACGGTCCTCCCGCAGATAAGGCTTCGCTTTGTTGAAGTAGTCCCATCCAGTGATTAGCGTCAAAACACCTGCCACCCAAAGCAGCGCGATGCCGCCGTACCAAGCGATATCCCAACCAAGGAACTTCCAGCCGAGGCCAACCTCATCCGGAATGTCGCCGGCGAGAATTCCATCAATCAGCGCTTCGTCCATGCCGATGGTTTGCTCAATGATGAAATGCTCAAACGCGCCTTTGGCGAACAACACAGCAATCGCCACCATCTGCGCCGTCGTCTTCCATTTAGCGAGCGCCGTCACTTTCAACGTACCAGCTGTATCACCCATAAACTCCCGCAGGCCCGACACAAACACCTCGCGAAAGATGATCGCCGTTGCGGGCAGTAAGATCCACGGGTTCATCCCTGAAAAGCCCGTGATGACGAGCAAAGCGATAACGACCATCGATTTGTCGGCAATCGGGTCAAGCATCGCACCCAAACGGCTTTCTTGCTTCCACGCGCGGGCCAGATACCCGTCAATGAAATCCGTCACTGCCGCACCCACAAACAGGATCAACGCAAACCAATCTGCCCAAGGTCGCGTGAAATACAGAAACATCACCGCCACCATTGGGGCGGCGAGGAGTCTCAGGATCGTTAGAATATTGGGCAAGTTTAGTGTCATGGAAAATCAGTACAATGTCGTCTGGGGCTTGGCCACACTATCATCCGTTTTCGTGGAAAAAGTCATAGATCGTTTGCGCCATGTTGGCAGAAATCCCCTCCACCGCCGTGAGATCGGAAAGGTTCGCGCGCGACACCGCCTTGGCTGACCCAAAATGCGCCAAGAGCGCACGTTTCCGCGTGGCCCCGACCCCCGGCACGTCGTCCAACGGGGTGGCGCCGATGGCTTTAGACCGCTTTGCGCGGTGGGTCCCAATGGCGAAACGATGCGCCTCATCCCGCATACGCTGAATGAAGTAGAGCACCGGATCATTGTGGCGGAGTGCCATGACCGGTTTGCCGGTCCGGTAAAACTCCTCCTTACCTGCGTCACGGTCCTCACCCTTAGCGACGCCAATCATCGCAATGTCACCAACGCCAAACTCCTCCATAATCTCCCGCACGGCGCTGACCTGTCCCGCACCCCCATCGATCAAAAGCAGATCGGGCCAAGTGCCGGACGTCCGGTCAGGGTCTTCCTTCTTCAACCGTTTGAAGCGGCGGGTCAGCACTTCCTTCATCATTCCAAAGTCATCACCGGGGGTAAGATCGTCCCCTTTGATGTTGAACTTGCGGTATTGCCCCTTCTCGAAGCCTTCAGGCCCGGCAACGATCATACCGCCCACAGCAAATGAGCCCTGAATGTGGGAGTTGTCGTAAACCTCAATCCGCTTGGGCCGCGCGTTCAAATCAAACGCCTCCGCCAAACCCTTCAGCAGTTTCGTCTGCGTGGCACTCTCACTCATCTTCCGCGCAAGGCTTTCGCGCGCATTGCGCAGGGCCGCATCAATTAATTCAGCCTTCTCACCGCGCTTTGGCACGAGAATTTCAACCTTGCGCCCGATCTTACTGGAGAGCGCGGCGGCCATCAGGTCGGGATTGTCGAGCGGGTGGGACAGGATCAATCGACGCGCTGGGTCTTTGGAGGCGTAGAACTGACCCACGAAGGCCTCCAGCACTTCAGCCGCATCAAAATCAGCACCAACGCGGGGGTAGAAATCCTTGTTCCCCCAGTTTTGTCCCGCGCGGATAAAGAAGACCTGCACACAAGCCTGTCCATTCTCAAGATGCAGCGCTATGAGGTCAGCCTCCTCAACCGTCCGTGGGTTAATGCCCTGCGCGGATTGCACCATCGTTAGCGCCTTGATCCGGTCGCGCAATCCCGCAGCCTTCTCAAACTCCATCGCCTCAGACGCATCCATCATGTCAGCGGCAAGCTGTTGCTGCACCTTGGTGGAGCGACCAGAAAGGAAGTCATCTGCTGACTTCACCAATTTGGCGTAATCCTCTTTGCTAATCTTGCCGCCACAGGGACCCGCGCAACGCTTCATGTGGTAGTTCAAGCAAGGGCGGTTGCCCGCTTCGACCTCTTTATCGGTGCAACTCCGCAGCAAGAACACCTTCTGCAACGTGTTAAGCGTGCGGTTCACCGCCCCCGCACTCGCAAACGGCCCATAATAACGTCCCTTCCGCGTCTTCGCTCCACGGTGCTTTTCCAACCGAGGGAAGTCATGCTCTGTCGAGATAAAGATAAACGGAAAGCTTTTGTCGTCCCTGAGCAGCACATTGTAACGTGGCTTCAACTGCTTGATCAGGTTCTGCTCAAGGAGGAGCGCTTCCGTCTCCGTACTCGTCGTCAGAAACATCATCGACGCGGTTTCAGAGATCATCCGCGCAATCCTCGGCGAATGCCCTGCGGGTCGCGCGTAACTGCTCACCCGCGCCTTCAAGTTCTTTGCTTTACCCACATAAAGAACTCGGCTTTCTGCATCGAGCATCCGATAAACACCAGGCGATCCATCAAGCGTTTTCAGGTACGCTTGAATGCAGGCGTGACCGGTAGGTCCGCTGCTCATTGTATCTGTCTGGTTTTCGCTCATCTGCCGAGAATCATGATTCTTAATGTTGCTGCAACGATACTCCCCAACGGGCAAGTTAAAAGGCATCCCCGTAAGGTGTGGATAACTCCGTGGGCAATTCAGCGCCTTCCCAAAATTTCTGTTACTTTTCGGGCATTTCAAGTGATTGCCTAAAAAATAGGCAATTATCCAAGCTACTGATTTCATTCATAATTTTTTCACCAAAATGCCAAATGACTGAATTCATTACATTTTGTGAACAGAATAAGGCAACTTCAGCCAGAGGTGCACAACTTGCCCTTGCGTCACTCTAATCCAACGACGTCTGGGGTCTCCCACGCCAAGTGCTGACCCCCGTCCACGCAAAGCATTTGACCCGTCACCGCGGGAGCATTCAGAAAGTACCCAAGCGCTGCGGTGATGTCTTTTGGATCGGCACCACGCTCTAGAATGGTGGCCTTCCGTTGCTTGGCAAAATTCGCCGCCGTTTGATGCTCGCCCTGCAACGTTGGACCTGGACCTATGGCATTTACTCGAACACGCGGCGCCAAAGCTTGGGCGGATGTCTGGGTCAACGCCCAAAGGCCCATCTTGGCGATGGTATAGCTCATGAACTCCGGTGTCAGTTTGCGGACCCTTTGGTCGATCATGTTGACGATCAGTGCTTGGCCTTCCGGCTCACCCGCCTCGCTTTGCGCAGGCTCAGGCGCTTGCACCGCGAACCCTTGCGACAGCACGAAGGGGGCACGCAGGTTGCTTTCGATGTGCCGGTCCCAAGATGTGCGGGTCGCATCCTGCAAGCTGTCTTTTTCAAAGATCGACGCGTTGTTGATGAGACAGTTCAATGGCCCACCAAGTGCCTCTACCGCGCGGGAGACAAGGTTTTGCATGTCATCTTCGACAAGCAGATCTGCTTGCAGTGCGACAGCCTTACGCCCCAACGCGGCAATCTCTGCCATTACATTTTCTGCTGCCTCTTTGGAGCGGCCATAGTGCACGGCCACGTCAAACCCCTGCCGCGCCAGATAAAGCGCCATCTCCCGCCCCAGTCGCGCTGAAGCCCCGGTCACAAGCGCCCGCATCAGGCCAACACCACTATGATGTAAATGACATAAGCCACCGACAGGATCGCGCCCCAAAGGCGACTGATGTTCACTTTGAAGAAGACGAACGGGATCAAGACCAAGGTCGCAGCCAACATGATCCAAACGTCAAAACGGTTGATATCGGGGTCAACTGGGATGGTTCCGAACAAGCTTGCCACGCCCATGATCCCGAGCAAGTTAAACATGTTGGACCCGATCACATTGCCAAGTGCCACATCAGCCTGCCCACGCAACGCGGCCGCAACGGTCGTCGCCAATTCGGGAAGTGACGTGCCCACCGCAACGAGTGTCAAACCAATCACCGTCTCGCTAACGCCAAAGCCGCGGGCGATGCTTGTCGACCCATCAACCAAGAACTTTGCGCCGAGCGGCAATCCAATCAGGCCCGCAATAAAAAAAAAAGAAATTTTGGCCCAGCCTAAACTCGGATCGGCGCCCTCGATGTCATCGTCGTAATCGCCAGCGCCATTCGCCCGATGCTTGGACGCCTCACGCCCCGCCCAAATCAACATTGCCGCCAAAGCCGCTAGCAGTATGAGCCCGCTTGTCCACGTGAAAGGCCCCATAAAGCACAGTAAAATGAACAAACCCGTCGCACCCAACATTTGCAGGTATGAACTTCGCGTGTCGCAGTCTTGGGTGTGCATTGCCGCCAACAGCGCAGGGATGCCAAGAACCAGCAAGATATTCGCTGTGTTCGATCCAACCACGTTGCCGAGCGCAAGTCCGGGAACACCGTCAAAAATCGACTGAATAGAAATCAGAAGTTCAGGTGCGGATGTACCAAAAGCAACGATGGTAAGCGAGACGATTAGCGCTGGAACACCCAATCGAAGGGACATGTTTACCGCGCCCCGAACCAGCGCATCGCCCGCAAACAGCAACAGGACTAGGCTCAGCGCAACGTAAATCAAATCCCACACAGGCTAGCCCTTCCCGCATCCGCAATTGCTCTTGCCGATGCGGTAGCGGCCACATTTGGCGCATTTCGCGGCAGCCAATCGCGCCTGACCGGGAAAGCGAAGTTTTCCAAAGATTGCCAGAACGATCATAAAGGCAAAGAAGAGGAAAATGACCTTCGCTAGCATGTCAGAAGCCGAACCGGCTGAAAGCGATCCTGTCTTCGACAGACCCCATCGCTTCAGCGACGACCCGCGCCCCGACCCGTTGCAGCAAAGACTTGCGCTGGCCAAATTTGCGGAACTGAACCTTGTCGCCAAACTTGGCTTTCATAAAGGGCACCAGATGTTCAACACCATCGACGAGACCAACATCGACCCCGTTCTGACCGATGAACACCTCTCCCGTGAAAAGGTCAGGCTTATCCACCAGCTTCCCGCCGCGCTGGCATTTCACATAGTCGATAAATATCGTGTGAAGGTCTTCAAGCCAGCCCTTCAACCGCTTTACGTCTGCAGGCACCAATGGTTTGAACGGATCCAGCATTGATTTCGATTTACCGGCGGTGTGTACGCGACGCTCCACCCCGATCTTATCAATCGCTTCCGTCAATCCGAACCCAGCAGAGATCACGCCGATGGAGCCAACGATGGAACCTTGATCGACATATATCTCATCGGCAGCACAGGCGAGCCAGTAGCCACCAGAGGCGGCAACATCCTCAACAAACGCATAGACCGGCACGTCTTTCTCTTCCGCAAGCCGCTGAATGCGGGCCGCGATTAGAGAGGATTGAACAGGCGAACCACCTGGGCAATTGACTTGCAGCGCAACCGCGTCAGGCTTGCCTTTTGTGAAAGCCTTCTCAATGACCGGGGCAAGTGACGGGTCGTCCAACCCGCTCCCACTGTTTGAAATGGCACCCTGCAAGCGCACGACATTCACCGTGGGCTCAGACTTAACAAAAGGAATAAAACGTTTCATCAGCATGATCTAGGGCGGGAAGCACTTACCAACAAGGGCCGTTACTGACGAATGCGCCAACCTGTTCTGAATATCCACCAGATCACTGCCAAACAGGCCACCGTGAAGAGCGCGATCGCACCCAGCGACATCGCAATCGGCACATCGGCAGTATCAAAGAAGGCCCACCTAAAGCCAGAGATGAGATAGACCACCGGATTGAAGAGTGTGATCTTCTGCCAGATCTCAGGCAGCATCGAAATAGAATAGAAACTGCCCCCCAGAAACACCAACGGCGTTATGACCAAAAGTGGGATCAATTGCAGCTGTTCGAAATTCCCCGCCCAGATGCCGATGATGAAGCCCAGCAGTGAGAAACTGATACAGGTCAGCACAAGGAACGCGATCATCGCCGCTGGATGGGCAATTGTTATGTCGACGAAGAAATACGATGTGCCCAAGATGATCAGACCAATGAACAGTGCCTTTGTAGCAGCAGCCCCAACATACCCGATGACAACTTCGATAAAGCTGATTGGAGCAGATAACAGCTCATAGATCGTGCCGATGAACTTTGGAAAATAGATACCGAATGAGGCATTTGACGTTGCTTGCGTCATGACGGTCAGCATCACCAACCCGGGCACGATAAACGCGCCATAGCTGACACCTTCCACCTGATCGATCCGGCTGCCAATCGCGGCCCCAAAAACGATAAAGTACAGCGACGTCGACAAAACGGGTGACACAAGGCTCTGCGTGATCGTGCGGAAGAACCGCGCCATCTCAAAACGGTAGATCGAGACAACAGCAGTAAAGTTCATGACGGTTCCCTCACCAGATCGACAAAGATGTCTTCAAGACTGCTTTGCTGTGTTTCCATATCGACCATGGCAATCTTTGCGGCCTGAAGATCGTTGAGCAGCGCCGTGATGCCCGTCCGCTCACCTTTGGTGTCGTAGTTATAGATTAGCGCCTGACCATCCTCGGCAAGCTCCAAGCTGTGTTTGTTCAAAGAGCTCGGAACGGTATCGATGGGTTTCGCAAGGTCGATCCTAAGCTGCTTCTTTCCCATGCGCTGCATCAGGGCGCTCTTTTGTTCAACCAGAAGAATGGTGCCTTTGTTGATGACACCAACGCGGTCGGCGATCGCTTCGGCCTCTTCAATGTAGTGTGTGGTCAAAATGATCGTGACACCTGACGCTTTCAGCTTCGCCACCACGTCCCACATGTCTTTGCGCAACTCGACATCGACCCCCGCTGTGGGTTCGTCCAAGAATAGCACGCGCGGCTCATGGCTCAGTGCCTTGGCAATAAGCACCCGACGCTTCATCCCGCCAGACAGCATCATGATCTTGCTGTCGCGTTTATCATAAAGCGACAGATCTTTAAGGATTTGATCGAGATAGGCGTCGTCGCGCGGCTTGCCGAATAACCCACGAGAGAAACGAACCGTGTTATTCACCGTCTCGAACGGTTCAAGGTTGATCTCCTGCGGGACAAGCCCCACCAAACTCCGCGCTCTTCGGTAGTCGGTCACAACGTCATGGCCACCAACCAACACTTGGCCAGCGGTCGGGACAACAATGCCGCAGATCGCAGAAATGAGCGTGGTCTTACCCGCCCCGTTTGGGCCGAGCAGGGCGAGTATTTCACCCTTTTCTATTTCCAGATTAACGGCAGTCAGAGCCGTAAATCCACCAACGTAAGATTTACCAAGGTCTTTGACAGAAACGATCGCGGACATACTGCGCCCTCTTCTTTTGATCCTCTCTGCCTAACTCAGTCACCACCAAAGGAAAAGGACAAGCCATATTTGCTAGACAGCAACAGCAGAGAAGCCTGTCCAACTTTGGCCGAGGTGCTGTCAGATTTCTGCGCGCGCGCCTGTTCCAGCAGGCATTCAGCACGACACCAAGAACGTTCATATGCTCTGCAATTTCCCGTGCGCACATATCAAACTGGCTGTATTTGGTGACACTTGCGCGACTGATAATCAAAGCATAGTCAACGTTCTTGAGGAATGCTCTTGTATCATCATTGACTAGCACAGAAGTAAAACAAAAATCATAATGTTTGTTTGGTATAGCTGCTGGACGTCATCAAGGACTGCGGTCGGACCTTCAGACAGCAGAATGCCCGAGGGTTCCGCTTCCGGCATTGATTGCCATCGCTAGTCCAAATCCTGAATTCACAGTCTGAAATACCGCTCCCTCACGTGTCCGGAGAATGTCACGACGAAATTCCTACAGCATTCGCAAAACAACTCGCAATAGACGCAATCCGGTACTTCCAATGCCATGCTGGTGGAGACTTGCCACGAGAAAAAGGATTGTGGTACCACTCCTTCCACCCAGACTTGGAGGACCAAATTCTGAAAGTTGGAAACCGGCTCGCTTTAGCGTTCGGTCTCATGTTTTCCGAACCCAGCATGGCGCAATCCGTCGTACCTTGCGAGGGGGTCATCGATATATCCATGATTACGGAACCTTGGGAGCTTTACAGCCGAGCATATGCAGAAGGCGCAATTCGTATTTTTGAGGCTCTTGTTGCACCCACCATGGCTGCAGGTGCCGCAATTGGTGTCATTCACCCAGTGCCTGGCGACCCGTACCCGATGAGGACATGCACTGCGGTGCTGTATGAAGAGCAGGGCAGCCGCTATTTCGCCGAGGCGGTGATATCTGAAACCCGCTCGTCCTACGACCCCGCAAAGGGCCTCACACTTCGTGTGCCGGTCCGTTTCCCGGATGGTCGCCAACCCATCGAGGCAGTCGAAATTATCGTAAACCAGGCAACCGGATCGGTGACGGCAAGATAATCATTGGGGTCGGGTCTGACCTCGCCAACATCGAGCGAACCCAACGGGCACGCGATGTCTTTTGCTTCGGCTGAGCCGGGTAACAGCGTTGGCTCTCAGGGGCTTGGGGTGTGTCTCGGGTCGACCATTCATCAAAAAGGGAGGTGGTCGTAAATATCCATGGGTCGCTCAAGAATCAGAAAATAGCTTGTAGCGAACGTCCACAGCCCCAGCGCTAGAATGAGTAAAGCCAAGCGCATCACCCAGATAATCAGATTGGGGTTGTCGGGTAGGACTTCTGCTGGGTTCCAGCCCTTGCGGTTGTTTTTTTAAAGTACCTTTTCAAGCTTTTCCTCTGGCACTGCCAAAGACAAGTCCCAGAAAACCACCGCTATAACTTATCCGAACCACCTTATTGGTCCGTCTCAAACAAACCTCCTTCGTAGGCTTACTACAGGATTATCAATAACCGCAGCTCTAGTAGTCGCCAGCCATACACTCAAAAGCCAATGCTTGGGCCTTTTCGATGACTTCTCAGGGCCGCATTCCTTGGATTACCGCCAGTCAATATGCTCTTCGAAACCTTCGACTACAATCCGCCACCAGTCGAACGTGTCCGCGAAATTCTCCTCGGAGACTCCACCATAAAGATTGACGGTCATTTCGATGAAAGGGTCTCCCTCTTCATCAACAAAGGCCTGGCCGAAGAGCTTCGAACTGTTCCACTCGTTGACCTTAGCGGCTGAAACACCGTTTTGGAGGTCATAGCCAGCAGAAAACTTGACAATGTCGCAGTTGCGGTTTTCCTCACAGCCAAAAAAGAACATGGACCAGTTCGTATCGCTGATCCGCCCCTTTAACATCGGATCCCCATCACTATCCTGAGAGAGCTCGGCCTTATAGCCTTCAGCGCGGATGAGCTGCATAAGATCAAACGGGTTGCTGGCATCGATGGACTGCGCGGATAGCGGCGAGGCGCTCAGGGAAAGGGCTGAAAGTAGGGCGACAGATAGGCTTGAATTGCGCGGCATGTGAACCTCTCGATTGGCTTTGTGTGAGGAGCTTAGCCGTGCGTGTCCGCCAGCGCCACCTGTCTTTGCGTCAGCGAAATGGAGTAGCTTCCTGAAAGTGGTCCACCAACTGAGATAAATTGTCCCGCAAATTGGAGGATCTGCGATGGCGTGAAAACGCAAAATCATCGTACCGATGGGCCAAAGGCCGACGATTATTGACCCGTTTTTAGTACAAACGAAGTCGCACGCTTGGTAGAAAACGCACGACTCTCAAGGCTATAAGATTTCTGTTTATCAGATACTTAGTTATCTTCTCCACCTCTACCACTGGAGCCAAAAATTCGTACTAAAACATATAGTTGCACACGCGTAGTGATCAGCCCTACCTGAGTGGTCCAAATTGATTGTTAGTGCATGATCGGCCTTTAGTCCATCTGGACGATGGTTTTTGGCTCTGGTGGGCGGTGGCCCAGGGTACTGTGGGGGCGTTTGGTATTGTAGTGTTTCCCCCATTCTTCGGTCAGGATTTGAGCCTCGTGCAAACTGTAGAAGATTTCACCGGTCAGGAACTCATCCCGGAACCTTGCATGAAAGCTTTCACAATATCCGTTCTCCCAAGGTGACCTTGGTTCGATATATGCCGTCTTTGCGCCAACAGCCTTGATCCAGTCTTGGGCAGCCTAAGCAACGAAATCAGGCTGGTTGTTGGATCGTAGGAATGACGGCACACCGCGCGAGATGAACAGGTCGCTGAGCGTATCAATGACATGGCCTGAGTTCAGCTTGTGGTCGACCCCGATCATCAGCGCCTCCCTAGTGTATTCGTCCATGATGTTCAGCGTCCGATAGACGCGCCCGTCAGCTGCGCGATTCTAAAGGCGTGAATATCGACGTAGAGGATGCAAGCCGCATGGATTGAAGCGTACGGTACCGACATGAGTTTGCTCGTGACTAGGGTCTCTTCGGGGGTACACGTATTCCTATGCAACCGAGGATGGCCAAGACGATCGGAGCACCAGCATCGTCTTTGTTGGTTTGGATAAGACCTTCAACTGGCGTCCGTGGGGGCGTGATTTTCAGATTAGCACGATGGGACGCGCACATGTCTGAAGAAAGCGCGTCAACTCGGTGGGCTGCGGGTATCTTTTCACTTTGGATACTGGTCGCACTTTGTGTCGGGATCGAAGGTGTCCTGACACTGGCTGACTACGGCCTCATTGAGCTCCGCAATCTGCGCATGCGCGTTTATGACTACGCAGGCATCTGGTCGGGTCTTTTAGGCCTGTGGGAGTCGAACCACCCAGCGTACCCCAACAGCATGTTTCTGACGTGCGGCTTTCTGCACAACGGCCCATCGCATATGATCGTCAATATGCTGACGCTGTGGACGGCCGGGGAGATTGTGATCGACTGTGTGGGCAGCAAGGGCTTTCTGAGGCTCTATGCTGCCTCTATCGTTGGGGGGCATCGGTTACGGCCTTCTGGTGCCTACCCTGGCGCCTCTGTGGCGCTTTTCGGCTCATCGGTGGTTTGCGGTCTTGGAACTACGTTGACCGCTATTCTTTGAACGAGGCGCTGTGACTAGTAGAACAAGGGGCGCTGTTCTTGGTCGCGTTGAACGTCGTGCTCTGGTGGGCCATGGACGGGCTGCTCGCCTGGCAAACCCACTTGGGTGGTTTCATTACTGGGTAATTCGTCGCTTCGCTGATCGGCTCACGCCCGGTCGAGCCTGATGAAACGGAACAGCCCAAAAACACAAAACCGGGCACAAGGCCCGGTTGTTTGACTTGGTTGCGGGAGTAGGATTTGAACCTACGACCTTCAGGTTATGAGCCTGACGAGCTACCGGGCTGCTCCATCCCGCGACAAGTAGACGTGATGTAGTCCCAAGTTTCAGAAACTACAAGAGCTTAGTCCGTGGAAAGATGGTCTGTGAATATTTTTTTGGCTGCATCGGCATCACTTGTCCGAACCTTGAGGATCGACAGGAGTTTGCGCTTCTTTGCATTCAATATGCTCAATCGTTGTTAAGACATTCATGCAATGCTGAAATATCTTATTCAGCCGCTCCATTTCTGGTTCCGTATATTCTCGATCGCTTCGTGCCGCTGTCAAAAAGGACCGGTTTCGGGACGATCGCGCAGAGAAAACCACACCGTATTTCATGCCATAGGCAGCTGCATTACTCCCAACATTTGCAACGTCAGGCAGTTTAATCTCGGACCACCGAGTCCTACCTTTATGGGTGATGGTTTAATAAAAGACTGGTTCGAGCATAAAATAGTTTTTCTCTTCGTATTCCCTTCGCCACTCAGGATCAAACTATGAGTAGAGGGTCTGCGGTCCTGACCAATCCAGGTTCAAAGCAACAACAAATCCAGCGGGCGTCAGCTCACGCAATGCAAGAAATTCAGTGCCTTGTTCATCCAAAAAGCTAGATGTAATGGTTCGTCCCACTGCCCTTTAAGCACGACATACTACCATTGGACGCATGTTTGGAAATTAACTGCTAACGTTTAACCACATGCGTGACCAGTGATACGATCACATCTAGAACTATTGCGATAGTTCCAAAAAAGTGAGTTGAGAACATCGTCGAGAGATCACAGATGTTGCTTATTAGGTGTGGCAGTGACTTACTCTCCCACGCCTTAAGACGCAGTACCATCAGCGCAGCGGCACTTAACGGCCGAGTTCGGGATGGGATCGGGTGTTTTGCTCGCGCTATAACCACCACACCAAATAAACAACATCATCCAAGTCAGTGACTTTGCATAAGTGCACTTGATTTCCAGTCTTACTTCTACTGGATCAAATCAAGCCTATCGGGCAATTAGTACCAGTCAACTGAACGCATTACTGCGCTTACATCTCCGGCCTATCGACGAAGTGGTCTACTTCGGCTCTCAGGGATACCTTGTTTTGAGGGGGGCTTCCCGCTTAGATGCCTTCAGCGGTTATCCTTTCCGTTCATAGCTACCCAGCACTGCCGTTGGCACGACAACTGGTCCACCAGTGGAACGTTCACCCCGGTCCTCTCGTACTAGGGGCAACTCCTCTCAAGTATCCTACACCCACGGCAGATAGGGACCGAACTGTCTCACG
>NZ_CBFIEO010000005.1:0-92807 GCF_965661665.1 Cognatiyoonia sp.
CAAATGATGAATTTGAAATCTTTATTGGAATATGCAATCCGGCAACCTTCTTCCCGGACGTGTTTCGCAACAGCAAAGCCACAGCGTTTGAAGCCTACCTCAAGGGATTTCACGTCACCGATATCTGCTGGTCAGACGTCATCAAACGGATCCACCACAGTGTCAGATAGCCCCATCACCATGTGGTGCAATGAAGACACCCCGTTGATCTGGTCAGAAATTGTCCGCGCCCTTGCGGGGATAGAGCGGGCACAGCGGATCACCGGTGGGTTTGACCTATTGGCGACGATCATGGTGCCCGAAGGGATGAAGCGGTTTTTTTAGCTACATCCAAAACAAGCCACCGCAAACGGAAGCTCAAAAGCGCAAAATTATCGCGGCGTTCTTGGACAAATATGCGTTGGACGAGGAAATAGAGACCGAAGTTGATCTGCCTAGAATTGATGATGAGATGGACGGAAGCCTAACCGAAATCTACGATCAGGAGGTGGAGATGATTGGCCAAATGCCAGGTGCGCGGCTCATCCAAATCTGAGCCGCAGCACGCTACATGCCCAGCGCCGCCTTGTACATATCAAGGACCGCTTCTTCTTCGGCCAGATCATTGATGTCGCGCTTGCGCAGCGCGATGAGCTTGCGCAGGACTTTCGTGTCGTAGCCACGACCTTTCGCTTCGGCCATGACTTCTTTTTGTGCGTCCGCGATGTCCTTCTTCTCAGCATCCAGACGCTCAATCCGTTCTACGAATTGACGCAATTCTTGCGCAGCAACTGATGTTGTGGCGGATGGCTCTGGGTTGGTCGTCTCGTCAGACATTAAATAGCTCCTTTGGACTAAGGCCCCTTCCCTAGCCGCCTCCACTGCCCCTTGCAAGCGCCAGAATGGCGCGGTAGGGCTCGGCCCGATTTAGGAGGCTGACATGGAATATCTGATCTGGATTGGTGCGGGCATTTCCGTTGTCGGCTTGGTGGGGATTTTGCTCAGCATCTTGCGCGTGGCCAAGGCAAAACGCTCGAACCTAAGTGATGAAGAACTGCGCGAGCGGATGTCAAAAGTTTTGCCGCTGAACCTCGGCTCCCTCTTTATGTCCGTCATTGGCTTGATGATGGTTATTCTTGGCATCGCCCTATCATGACGAACCTCACTTGACGCGGCAGTCAATGCTGCTGTTTCATATTCGCAAAGACGCTCTTCTACTCTCTGCGCGAGGTGTCGCCATGTCCCCACTTGTAAAAGCCTTCTTTGATGAAGCGACCAACACGGTTTCCTACATGGTCCGAGACCCTGCCGGCAGCAGTTGCGCAATAATCGACAGCGTGCTCGATTACGACGCGGCCGCGGGCCGGACATCGACAGCCTCAGCGGATGAGATCATTTCGTGCGTGCGCCAAAAGGATCTGCAGGTGGCTTGGATTCTCGAAAGTCATGTGCATGCGGATCACCTGTCAGCCGCGCCTTATTTGCAGGAGGAGCTTGGCGGACAAATCGGGATCGGGGCAAACATCACGACGGTCCAGAACACCTTTGGCAAAATCTTCAACGAAGGGACCGCTTTTCAACGCGATGGGTCGCAGTTCGACGCGCTCTTCAAGGAAGGCGACAGCGTCCATATCGGTCAGTTGCGGGTTGATGTGCTGCATACACCGGGTCACACGCCTGCTTGCCTCACCTACGTGATCGGCGATGCAGCCTTTGTGGGCGACACGCTCTTCATGCCAGATTTTGGAACGGCCCGTTGCGACTTCCCAGGTGGGTCTGCAAAAGACCTCTATGGCTCAATCCAGAAAATTCTGGCGCTGCCAGATGACACACGGATCTTTGTGGGCCACGACTACAAAGCGCCCGGTCGGGATGAATTCGCTTGGGAAACGACGGTCGGGGAGCAGAAGGCGCTCAACATTCATATTGGCGAAGGCCGCCCGATGGAGGATTTCGTCTCCATGCGGACGGAGCGTGACGCCAAACTGGGCATGCCGCGTTTGATCCTGCCATCGCTCCAAACAAATATGCGCGCAGGTCACTTCCCTGAGCCTGATGAGACAGGCAAGCGCTTCTTCAAAATACCAATCAACGAACTATAGGAGCGATCATGCCTCAAGATTGGCTTATGGGCCTGCTCGGCGGCGGGCTTATCGGACTGGCCGCGGCCATGTATCTGTTAATCAACGGACGCATCATGGGGGCCTCAGGGATACTGGGCGGTCTCGTCGACGGCTCGGGCCATCATGCATGGATGGAGCGTGGCGCGCTATTGCTGGGCTTGCTCGTGGTCCCTGCTGTGCTTGCCAGTTTGATGGGCGGAAGTGAGACGCATCTCACAAATAACTGGGCGATCATCGTCATTGCGGGGCTCTGCGTCGGCGTCGGCACACGAATGGCCAATGGATGCACCTCTGGGCACGGCGTTTGCGGCATCAGCCGTTTGTCGCTACGCGGCATCATGTCGACCGTTGTCTATATCGGTGCAGGCGCGATCACAGTCGCCCTTTTCCGTTCAATGTTGGGGGGCTGAGATATGCGCGCACTATCTGCATTCATCGTGGGTGGTCTGTTTGGCGCAGGCTTGCTCATTTCCGGCATGACGGACACCACGAAGGTCCAAGGCTGGCTGGACTTCTTCGGCGAATGGGATCCAACACTCGCATTCGTGATGGGTGGGGCCATTATTCCGATGGCCATTGCATGGCGTTTCACATCAAACCGCGCACCGGTCTTGGGCGGTGATTTTCCGGCTCGACCGACATCTGAACTCGACACGAACCTTGTTGTCGGCTCGGTAATGTTTGGTGTGGGCTGGGGGCTGTCGGGCTTATGTCCCGGACCATCCATTGCATCGCTGTCATTTGACGGATGGGGTGGATTGGCCTTCGTCGCCGCTATGATTGCGGGCATGTACGTTGCGCCAAAAATCAAGTCGCGACTGGACGCTGCACTGGGGAGCGCTTAAACGAGCCACATGGATATCCGACCTTTAAGCGACCGCTACGCCGTCTCCCCGCAGATTGACCCTGCTGACGTCTCTGCCATTCAAGCGGCAGGATACACGACGATTATCTGCAACCGACCAGACATGGAAATCCCACCGAGCCACCATGCAGAAGTCTTGAAAGCCTTGGCGGAGGCGGCAGGTCTCACCTTCGTCGAATTGCCTGTCACGCACCAAACGATGGGCTTGGATTTAGCTGCGCAACAGAAAGCGGCCATCGACGCAAGCGAGGGTCCGGTCCTGGCCTATTGTGCATCCGGCACACGGTCTTCGATTATGTGGGCCTTGGGTCAAGCGTCAAAGATGCCAGCGGATGATATCATCACAGCGGCGGCGAAGGCTGGGTATGATTTGGGCGGGATGCGCCCTACGCTCGATAGTCTAAAGCAAGGCTAGTCTATTGCGCCGCGACCGCTTGCGGTGCGGGTAAGGTCACGCGGAAGGCGCTGCCCCCCTGCCCCGGCAAGTAACTGATCTTGCCATCTAAGCGGTGCATGATCTCTCGACAAATGGCGAGTCCGAGGCCGGCCCCACCCGCCTTGGACTGATCGGTCACGCGAGCGAATTTTTCAAAAATGACCGTCTGTTTTGACCGTGGGATGGCGGTGCCGTTGTCGATGAAATCAACAACCGTGTCGCCATCGACCCGACGCACAGTGATTTTGAGACGCGGTTCCGCCGCATCACAGTACTTGGCCGCATTGGTGATGAGATTGATGAACACCTGCACCAAACGGTCCAAATCGGTTTCGACAAATAGCACTTCATGCGTTGGTCGGCGCTCAATATCCAAGCTGCCGGGGGCCAAGCCAGCGGCCCCAATCGCGCGATCAATCAGATCGGACAACTGCCCCGTGGTTTCGCGGAGCGTGACCTGCCCGTTTTCGAGAACGGACAAGTCAAGTAAATCATCCAAAAGGCGCGTCAGGCGGATCGTCTCATCATGAATGATGGTCGCGTATTTCGTCTTGTCTTCGTCCTGCATCGCCGTGTCACGCAGGATTTCGGAAAAGGACCGGATGGAGGTCATCGGCGTCCGAAGCTCATGGCTGATCTGGCTCAGGAAAGCGTCCTTCTGCTCAGAAATCTCGGTCAACTTGGCGTTGGCGTCTCTTAATGCCCGCGCGGTGCGTTCCTGTTCCTCAGATTTCGCTTCAAGTTCGTTGGAGTATTCCAAGATTTGCGCGGCTTCATCCGCCACCGCGATCAAATCTTCCACGGACACATTTGCCCCTTGGGTCAACTGGCTGGTCATCGCGTGCGCCGTCGCCGCCCCCACCGAGCCCGCCAATTCCTTTTCCAATCGTTCCACGAACAGCGGCGTCACATCCGGCAGGTACCCGTCTTTGCCCTGTTCCAGCGCCTGCGCGCGGAAGAGCGTCTGCGCTTGAGTGCCGCCCAAGATCCGCTGAGACATGATGAGCAGGTCTTCTGCGTCTGCATTGCCCTTGGTCCACGTGCTTGAAGTGGCCGAGTGCATAAAGACGTTCACGAATTGCGCACCCTGCAAACGTTCCAAGGGCTTTGGAAAACTCAACACCGATCCAAGGAAGAACATCGACGTGTTGAGCAGCATTGACCAGAAAATGCCGTGGACCAGCGGGTCCATCCCGTCAATTCCGAAAAGCGCTTGAGGCCGCAGCCATGCGATGCCCGCTGGACCTTCGACAAAGATGGAGGCGGAGAGTGCTGCGCCCTCACCAAAGCTGGGAAGGAACAGTGTCCAGAGCCAGACAATGAGGCCGGTGAGTAGACCAAGCGACGCCCCAACGCGGTTCGCGCCGCGCCAGAAGATGCCGCCGAGCATGGCAGGTAGGACTTGCACCGCGCCAGAGAAGGAGACCAAACCAATCGCGGCCAAAGCCGCGCCGCCGCCTGACAGGCGGAAATAGACATAGCCCAGCGCCAAGACGCCTGCGATGGACACCCGACGCGAAATCACAATCACGCGGCGCACATCACCCGATTGCAACGCACCATCATTGCCCGACGATGACAGCCAAATCGGCACCACGATATGGTTCGACACCATGGTCGCCAGCGCGATCGTCGACACGATCACCATCGACGTGGCGGAGGAGAACCCCCCAAGAAAGGAGAACATCGCCAACCCCTCCCGACCTTGGTTCAACGGCAGAGTCAGCACGAAAAGGTCGGGGTTGGAGCTTTGCGGGAGTGTGTTGAGCCCAACAACTGCGATTGGAAGCACGAAGAGGCTCATCAAAAAAAGATACAGCGGAAACGCCCAGCTTGCGACTTGCAGGTGCTTTTCGTCGGAGTTTTCAACCACCAAGACTTGGAACATGCGCGGCAAACAGAGGAAAGCCGCCGCTGACAAGAAGATGAGCGTTGCCCAGCGGCTCCCGTCTTGAGACCAGGCTGACAATGGCGACGCCTCGATTTGATCCAGCATCGGCCCCGGACCGCCTGCCAAGCCCCAAACGACGAAGACCCCAACGGCGAGCAGGGCTACCAGTTTCACGACAGCCTCCACCGCGATGGCCATGACGATGCCGTGGTGTCGTTCATTTGAATCAAGGTTGCGCGTGCCAAAACCGATGGTGAAGATTGCCAAACCGATGGCAACCCAAGCCGCACTCGCATTGAGGTCGGAGAAGTTCCAGAGCTGTGCGTCCTGTTCGGCAAAAACTGCAAAGGACAGCGTGACCGACTGCAACTGCAGCGCGATATAGGGGGTCGTTGCGATCACCGCCATCAGTGTCACAATCACACCCAATTGCGTTGATTTGCCAAAACGGCTTGAGATCAAGTCGGCAATCGTGGTGATCCGCTGGGTCTTACCGATCCGCACCAATCGGCGCAGGACGACCCACCAGCCGATCATCACCAGTGTCGGCCCAAGGTAGATCGTCACAAACTCCAACCCCGACCGCGCGGCAAAACCCACCGCACCATAGAACGTCCAAGCGGTGCAGTAGATCGACAGGGATAGCGTGTAGATCATCGGCGACCGCAGCCAGCTGTCTTGCCCACGCGCCGCGCGCCGTTCCGCCAGGAACGCGACGAAGAACAGGAATGCAACGTAGGCCAGCGAGACCGAGATGAGGAGGTTGAACGAGACCATCAGCTGTCCTGTGTCGTCTGGTCAGAGTCGTCACTCAGCAATCGGGACATGACGGCACTGATGAGGATCAGCACCAACCACATTCCAAATATATACTGCAACGCCGACGCATTCCTGACGCCCACCTCAGGCTCTTGCGACCACATCAGCGGGATCGCCCAAAGCACCGCACCCAAGATCGGCAGGATGCGGACAATATCCCGAAACCGGCGCTGCCGGTAACTCTTGCGTTCCAGAAAAACGCTAGATTTGGGCAGCTTGCTCAAGGTTCCAAAACTGAGCGAACAAGTTCGCGTACTTCGCTGTTTGAAAACGGTTTTGCCATGAAATGGTCAGCGCCCAAACGGCTTGCCAGATCGCGGTCTTTGCTTTGCCCCCGCGCGGTCAGCATCATCACCGGCAGCTTTTCCGTGTCTGGATTGGCGCGCAGATCGCGCAAGATATCAAACCCGCTTCGACCGGGCAGCATGACATCCAGTATGATCATATCCGGCGGTGACGAACGGACTTTGTCCATCGCCGTCTCGCCATCCTCATGGGTGTGCACCGTGAAGCCGTCTCGCGATAAGATGAAGCTGATCGCTTCAATGATATTGGGCTCATCCTCAATCAGAAGAACTCGCTTTCCCATCCCCGCATATCCCTCCCAAGATAAGCAACGCGGCTCCCTCAACCGCGTTGGGTAGACTATTGCGACAAAACTTTTGCCTGTCAAAACCTCAAGACAACGCGCCAAGCACTGATGGCTCCCGCCGCGCGGCACAGTCAGATCGTGCGCAGATGCGGCAGGTTGGACCAACTTTCAGCGGGTCAACTGCCCCCCCTGCTGGCTCAGAAATCGCCAACATGTACGCGCGAACGGTTGGCGGCTCGTACACCGTCGCTCCGAACTCTTTCGCAATCGCGTAGCACATGAAACGAGTCTCAGGCGTGCCGGGCAAGGCGACCTCCCGCGCGATGGGGCGCATGGGCTGGCTGAGTGCGGCAAATATCGGCCATCTTGGACAGGCGTTGCCCGCCCGCGCCAATCCAAACTCCGGCACGGTCTTTTGAAACAGGATCGCCCCCGACGCATCGCACACTACCAAGCCCATGGGTGGATGCCCCTTCTCCGGCGACAGCGTGGCCAAACGGCGCAGGACCGCATCAAACTCTGCGTTAAAGAGATCGGCGAGGGCGACTGGGTCGTACCCCGAAGATTTCGCCGCCTTAGAGAAGGCCGGTTCCAGCATCCGATCCGCATCATCGAGGGCTTGCGTCAGATGCGACAGCAAAAGCTTCGACGCCGCAGCCGTGAGGGTTGCCTTTGCCACAACATCAGCCGCCGATGTGCCATTTAGCTCTATCGCCCGCACATCGTCAAAATGCTCTTCCAACCACGCCTCGACCTCTTGCGTCGGCAGTTTGCCGATGGGCGTTTCCTGTGGCTTTTCCAAATACCGAACGAGCGCATCGCTATTTCCCGCTAGCCGCAGCGCATCTTCGTAAATGTTGCTGTGGAACCGTTTCTGCCAATCTTGATCGAGGTCTTCACCACTCGTCAGGATTGAGGCTGTCGAGCGGATCGACGTTACCGATGAAATGACGGAGTGCAAGGAGGCGGAGAGCGCCGGATCATGCGCTATGCGGTCCGACAATTCCTGCACCTGCCCTTCCAACTGCTGAATGCGTTTTGACTGTTCCGCAATCAACAGCGACCAACCTGGAAAGCGGCCTGCCAAATCCTCGGTCCGATCAAGTTCCGCGCCGGAACTTCGTGACAACGTCGCGGCCGCTTGCATCTGTTCGAGCACTTCGCGGTCGGCGCCTTCGGTCAGCAGCGCCGCTTCGACTTCCAAAACCCGCGCGATGTCCCCCAGCAAACGCCCCGCGATTCTGCGGCGGTTGTGTTCGATCAGGTTCAAATAAGACGGTGAAATACCCACCATTTGGGCCAAATCAGCTTGCCGCAAACCTTGGTCAATGCGCCGTTCGCGTATCCGAGTGCCCGTTTGAGGAGCGCTTTGAAGTGCCATTTCCTTGAACCTTTTCAACGGCTTTCTGCACGTGCGCAGATGTCAATTTACAGTACACCAAAGTATTCTGTGCATTACTTTACAAAAAAGTCTAGCGTTTGCTACGACATGCTGTGCAAGCGGGGGTTTGAAAACCATGATAGCACCAGCGTTGTAAAGCGCCTTACTGCGTTCGGACGAGGAGGTCCGTCGCAGTCACAAACCTAGGGAGGATTTTAATGTCCAATAAAAACGTAACACGTCGTGGCGTTCTGAAGTCCGGTACTATCGCTGGTGCAGGTCTTGCAGTTCCAACGATCTTTACGGCAGCTTCCGCATCCGCTTACACAAACGAGCCAGGCGCAGGATCTGTCAAGATCGGCTTCAACGTGCCGCAAACTGGTCCATACGCTGAAGAGGGTCTGGACGAACTGCGCGCGCAGGAACTGGCTGTTGAGCACCTCAACGGCATGGGTGACGGCGGTATGCTGAATACCTTCTCCGAGAAGAACCTCGACGGTACAGGTATTCTGGGCCGCAAAGTTGAGTTCGTGACAGGTGACACGCAGACAAAGTCTGACGTTGCACGTGCATCCGCTCAGTCCATGATCCAGAAAGACGGCGTGATCATGATCAACGGTGGCTCATCTTCTGGTGTGGCTGTTGCTGTTCAGGGTCTCTGCCAAGAAGCCGGCATCATCTTTATGGCTGGTCTGACACACTCCAACGACACAACCGGCAAAGACCGCAAAGCAAATGGCTTCCGCCACTTCTTCAACGGTTACATGTCCGGTGTGGCACTGGCACCAGTGCTTAAGAACGCATACGGCACAGACCGTCGTGCATACCACCTGACAGCTGACTACAACTGGGGCTGGACACAGCAGGAATCCATTCAAGCTTCGACTGAAGCTATGGGCTGGGAAACTGCAGAGACTGTTCTGACACCAGTTGGTGCAGGTGACTTCTCGTCCTATATCGCACCTGTTCTGAACTCCGGCGCAGATACGCTGATCCTGAACCACTACGGTGGCGACATGGTCAACTCTCTGACACAGGCTGTTCAGTTCGGTCTGAAGGACAAGCAGGTTAACGGCAAAGACTTCACCATCATTGTTCCGCTCTACTCCGAGCTGATGGCCGCTGGTGCGGGCTCCAACATCGAAGGCGTGTTCGGCTCCATGAACTGGAACTGGCAGCTTCAAGATGAAGGCACAGCAGCCTTCGTGAAGTCCTTCGGTGAGAAGTACGGCCGTCCACCTTCAAATGCGGCACACACATGCTACGTGCAAACACTGCTCTATGCAGACGCCGTAACACGTGCAGGCACGTTCAACCCATGTGGTGTTGTTGAAGCGCTCGAAGACTTCGAGTTTGACGGTATGGGCAACGGTAAGACGCTTTACCGTGGCGCAGACCACCAGTGCTTCAAAGACGTTCTGGTTATGAAGGGTAAAGAGAACCCAACAAACCAGTACGACACACTGGAAATCGTTGAAGTTACGCCAGTTGAACAGGTCACATATGCACCAGATCACCCAATGTTTGGCGGTGCTGAAGCGTCTTTGGGGACATGTAACCCAGGCGCTTAAGCGCAATCCTTTGCGGAGGGCGGCCTGGCCGCCCTCCGACACATCACGGCCATTATTTGGCCTTCCACTGTTGACCGGTTCCTAGGAGAAACCCGATGGACGCCTTTCTTATTCAAGTCCTCAATGGCCTTGACAAAGGGTCTGCCTACGCGCTGATCGCGCTGGGTCTGACTTTGATTTTCGGCACGCTTGGTGTCGTAAACTTCGCCCACGGGGCGCTGTTTATGATTGGCGCGTTTTGCGCTGTCACGATGCAGCGGATCCTGAACCTTTCCACGACAGTCATTGATGAAACTCAGAAAGACTTCTTGGGCAATCCGCTCAAAGTCGAAGTGCCCTACGTCCAAAGCTGGTTTGGAGAGAGTTTTGGTGGCACCTTGATTGATTGGTCGGTGCCGTTGGCAATCGTCCTGACCGTCCCGTTCATGCTGTTTGTTGGTTGGGCGATGGAGCGTGGTCTCATCAAACACTTCTACAAGCGCCCTCACGCGGACCAAATCCTTGTGACCTTTGGCCTTGCCATCGTCATTGGCGAGATCATCAAAGCGAACTTCGGCGCGAACCCGATCCAAACACCGATGCCATCGGCTTTCGTGGGCACCGTCGACTTCGGCGCGTGGCTGGGGATGGAGCCGAATTCGGTCCTCTACCCGACATGGCGTCTTATTTACTTCTTCTTCTCGGCCATCATCATCGCTGCCGTCTTTGCCTTCTTGCAATTCACCACCTTTGGGATGGTGGTTCGGGCCGGCATGGCCGACCGCGAGACCGTTGGCATGTTGGGCATCGACATCGACAAGCGCTTTACGCTGATGTTCGGCCTTGCTGCGGTTGTCGCTGGTCTTGCGGGTATGATGTACGCACCAATCCTATCGCCGCACTACAACATCGGTATGGACTTCCTCGTCCTCTCCTTCGTTGTGGTTGTTGTGGGCGGTATGGGCTCCCTACCCGGTGCTGTCCTGTCCGGCTTTGTCTTGGGTATTTTGCAGTCCTTCGCGTCCATGAACGAAGTGAAAGCAATCCTGCCCGGTATCGACCTCATCATCATCTATCTGGTCGCCATTATCATTCTACTGACACGTCCGCGTGGCCTTATGGGTCGCAAAGGCGTCATGGAGGAGTAAGCCACTATGCTTGGTCTCAACTCAAAAGACTTCCGCCTCTTCCTCATCGTCGTTGCGATGACGCTCTTGGCGCCAATCCTACTGAACCCATTCCCTGTGAACAGTGCGCTGGGTGAAAGTTTTAATGCGGGCTATCCCGCACTGATGCAGCGCTTTGTGATCTTTGGATTGCTGGCCATCGGGTTCAACATCCTCTTCGGTCTGACGGGCTACCTAAGCTTTGGTCACGCGGCGTTCTTGGGTGTGGGTTCCTTTGCTGCGGTCTGGATGTTCAAACTGCTCAGCTACAACGTGATCCCCGCAATCATCGCATCGGTCATCGTAGCTGGTATCTTCTCGGTCGCAATTGGCTTTGTTGCTTTGCGGCGCTCAGGTATTTACTTCTCGATCCTGACGCTCGCCTTCGCGCAGATGATGTACCAGATTGCTTACTCCGACCTGATCGGTAAGTTCCTGAATACGATCATCACGAACGGTGAAACCGGCCTTCAGGTTTATGCAGACGACCCACAGATCCTTGCAGGCGAAGGCGATCCAATACTTCCGCACCTCTTTGGGTGGGAAATGAACGCGCAGACCTTGTGGCAAGTGGGCGGCTGGGAATTCACATTCCAAAACGGTTACTACTTTGCAGCCGTGTTCATGTTGCTCGGCTTCTACCTGTCGATCCGCATCTTCCGATCACCGATGGGCATGATGCTCCGCGCGATCAAATCCAACCAGACGCGGATGAGCTATACCGGTTTGGACACCAAACCCTACATGCTGGCAGCCTTTGTAATCTCTGGCATGTATGCTGGCCTCGCCGGTGGTCTGATGTCCGCAATGGACCCGCTGACAGGCGCAGAACGGATGTTCTGGACAGCTTCGGGTGAAATCGTAGTGATGGCCATCTTGGGTGGCGTCGGTACGTTGATCGGACCGGTTTTGGGTGCAGGTCTCATCAAATACCTTGAGAACATCATCTCCAAAATCAACGATGGTATCTTGCACAGCTGGTTTGCGTTCATGCCGGAAGGTCTTGAGAACTTCATGGTCGCAATTATCCACCCATTCGTAGGCAAAGGCTGGCATCTGACGTTGGGTGTGCTCTTCATGGCTGTCGTGATCTTCCTGCCCGGTGGCTTGGTTCAACTGGGTGAAAAAATCCTCGGTGTCTTCAGCCGAAAGAAATCAACTGACGGAGCCACTAGTGGCTCCACCGAACCCGCAGAATAAGGAGCCTGGACAATGGGAATGCTCGAAGTCAAAGGCATCAACAAACGCTTCGGCGGGTTGCAAGCGCTGGGGGATGTGAACCTCAGCGTAGCGGAAAACTCCGTCCATGCCATCATCGGCCCTAACGGGGCGGGCAAATCCACCCTACTGAACGTGCTGGTGGGTAAACTCATCCCGGACAGCGGATCGGTCATGTTCAATGGTCAATCCGTGCTGGGCCGCAAGCCGCATGAAATCAATCAGCTGGGCATCAGCCGCGTGTTCCAAACACCAGAGATCTTTGGCGATCTTACAGTGTTTGAAAACGTCATGATCCCCTGCTTTGCCAAACGGGACGGTGCGTTCAAGATGAACGGCATTGGTGACATGAAAAAGGAAACCGACATCCGCGATCAGGCGGAAACGATCCTTGATGACGTCAACATGCTCGACAAGCGGAACATGCAGGCGTCCAGCCTATCACGGGGTGACAAGCGTCGTTTGGAAATGGCGATGTGTCTGGTGCAAGAGCCGAAGCTCTTGCTGCTCGACGAACCGACCGCTGGCATGGCCCGTGCCGACACCAACAACACCATCGATCTGCTGAAAGAGATCAATGAGAAGCGCGACATCACCATGGCCATTATTGAGCATGACATGCACGTCGTCTTCTCTCTTGCGGAGCGGATCACTGTGTTGGCGCAAGGCACACCGCTGGTCGAAGAAACGCCTGAGAACATCAAAGGCCATCCAAAAGTGCGCGAGGCTTACCTCGGCGAAGCGCAGGTGTAAGGACACGTCATGAACGCACCATTCAACAAAAACCAAAACAACGCCGCAACGCACCCAGCGTTTCTGAGCGTGTGGGAGCTCGAAGCCTACTACGGTGAGAGCTACATCGTCCAAAACATCAGCTTCAACATCCACGAGGGCGAAATCCTTGCCCTCTTGGGGCGGAACGGCGCTGGCAAGACATCGACCTTGCGGGCCATCGCACGACTGGATGAACCAGAAGCGCGTCATGGTGAGATCTGGCTAGATCACCAGCCCCTCCATAAGATGAAAAGCCATGAAGCCGCTGCCAATGGCATCGCCTTGGTGCCAGAGGATCGCCGGATCATTCCGGGACTGACGGTTGAGGAAAACCTCAAGCTGGCGCAAATCGCACCGCCCATTGGGTGGTCGCTTGAGCGCATCTATGACCTGTTTCCTCGCCTTGGCGAACGCCGGACGCAGGAAGGGGTAACGCTCTCTGGTGGTGAGCAGCAGATGCTGTCCATCGCCCGCGCCCTCGCCCGCGACATCAAAGTGTTGTTGCTGGACGAGCCCTATGAAGGATTGGCCCCTGTGATCGTACAGGAAATAGCCAAAACGCTGAACGTGATCCGTGACCAAGGCATTACAACCGTGATCGTGGAACAGAACGCTGTCGCGGCCCTGAAATTGGCCGACCGCGCCGTGATCTTGGACACAGGCACGGTTGTTTACGACGGCTCGGCCAAAGAGGTGCTCGACGACGAGAAATTGCGCACGAAATACCTCGCCATCTGACGACAAGACCAAAGCCATCGGGCGCATCTGCGCTTGATGGCTTTTCAGCACGCCCGCCTTAACATATATGTTGTCCGAAGTTACGTTACGTGACTCATGGCAAAGATAATAATGGGCAAGGGACCAAGGCGGATCATGGGCAACAAATCTACGCGCGACAGCGACGTCAGCTTTATTCAGGCACTAGCAGAAGTATTGCGCGACCACGACCTTACCGAAGTGCAGGTAAAACGCGAATATGGTGAGGCGGACAGCCTCAACGTCCGTGTCAGCCGCCAGCAGCAGCAAACCATCGTTCAAGCGGCCGCACCTGCTGCCGCAGCCGCCCCTGTTGCGGCCCCATCAGCAGAGGCAGCGCCCGCAGCCAGCGGATCGGATGACCCTGCATCACATCCTGGTGCAGTGACATCCCCAATGGTAGGTACGGTCTATATGGCGCCAGAACCGGGCGCTTCCGCATTCATCTCCGTCGGTCGCGAGATCAAAGAAGGTGAGACGCTTCTTATCATCGAAGCGATGAAAACCATGAACCATATCCCTGCCCCACGCTCCGGCACGATCAAGCGGATTTTAGTTGAAGACGCCTCCCCCGTTGAGTTTGGCGCGCCTCTAGTCATCATCGAATAGGACCGGCGATGTTTGACAAAATCCTGATTGCTAACCGAGGCGAGATTGCGCTTCGCGTTGTCCGCGCATGTCGCGAAATGGGCATCCAATCTGTGGCTGTGCATTCAACCGCTGACACTGACGCAATGCATGTCCGCATGGCGGATGAGGCGATTTGCATCGGTCCGCCCTCATCCGCCGAAAGTTATTTGTCCTTTCCCGCGATTATTTCCGCCTGTGAGGTTACGGGCGCGCAAGCGATCCATCCCGGCTATGGCTTTCTGTCTGAGAATGCGAACTTCGTTCAAGTCGTCGAAGATCATGACCTAACCTTCATCGGACCGACCGCTGAACACATCCGCGTCATGGGCGACAAGATCACGGCCAAGGACACCATGAAACAGCTTGGCGTGCCCTGCGTTCCAGGCTCCGACGGTGGTGTTGACACGTTGGATGATGCGAAGCGCATCGGTGAAGAAATTGGCTACCCCGTCATCATCAAAGCGACCGCTGGTGGTGGTGGCCGCGGGATGAAAGTGGCCCAGACGGCTGCGGATATGGAGCAAGCATTTCATTCCGCCCGTGCAGAAGGCAAAGCCGCCTTCGGCAACGATGAAGTTTACATCGAAAAATACCTGACCACACCGCGCCACATCGAGATTCAGGTCTTCGGCGACGGCAAAGGCAATGCGGTCCATTTGGGTGAGCGGGATTGTTCGCTTCAACGTCGCCACCAGAAGGTGTTTGAAGAGGCTCCCGGCCCCTGCATCACACCCGAACTGCGCGCCAAGATCGGCAAGGTCTGCGCCGATGCCGTGGCCAAAATCAATTACATCGGTGCGGGCACCATCGAATTTCTTTTTGAAAACGATGAGTTTTATTTCATCGAAATGAACACCCGTCTTCAGGTGGAACATCCTGTGACTGAGAGCATTTTCGGTGTTGATCTGGTGCGCGAACAAATCCGCGTCGCCGCTGGCATGCCGATGTCGTTCACTCAGGACGATTTGGACATCAACGGTCATTCGATTGAAGTGCGCATTAACGCAGAACGCCTGCCGAATTTCGCCCCATGCCCAGGCACGATCAGCCAATACCACGCACCCGGTGGCTTGGGCGTTCGGATGGATTCCGCGCTTTATGACGGCTACCGCATACCCCCCTATTACGACAGTTTGATCGGCAAGCTGATCGTGCACGGTCGCGACCGGCCAGAGGCTTTGGCCCGTTTGGCGCGCGCTTTGGGTGAGCTGATCGTGGACGGTATTGATACGACCGTGCCCCTTTTCCACGCGCTTTTGCAGGAAGAGGCAGTGCTGACCGGCGATTACAACATTCATTGGTTGGAGCAATGGCTTGAAACCAACATGAACGATGCGGGATGACGCGCCGCCGGTAACGCCTGAACTGCTACTGCATGCCTATCGCATGGGCGTGTTTCCCATGTCCGAAGGACGCGACGACCTAGAGCTTTTCTGGGTCGATCCGCAAATGCGCGGGATCATTCCACTCAACGCCTTTCACATATCAAGAACGCTGGCGAAATCCCTGAAACGGGGGGATTTTCAGGCAACGGTAGACACCGCTTTCGAACAGGTTTTGGAAGGTTGCGCCGCGCGCAATGAGACGTGGATCAACGATAAAATCTTCCAACTCTACATGGACCTGCATGAGGGCGGTCACGCCCATTCGGTCGAGGTTTGGCAGGACGGTGCATTGGCTGGTGGGGTTTACGGCGTTGCGATCGGTGGGGCATTCTTTGGCGAAAGCATGTTTTCGAACCGCACCAACGGGTCAAAGGCAGCATTGGCCTTCCTCGTCGACCGCCTGAAAACCCAAGGGTTCACCCTTTTCGACACGCAATTCATCACCGAGCACCTCCGCAGCATGGGCGCGGTGGAAATCCCGCGCACGGCCTATCACGCGCGGCTTGCTAAGGCTGTGTTACATGATGTTCAGTTTGGGCAAAGCAGGCCAATGGCAACAGGTCAGGACGTGCTACAGCGCAGGGCCCAAACATCATAACGCGGATGATCCATGGCGTGCAGGGCCGGAGCGGACGCAATCAGCCACCCTGCGAATGCGGGGGAGATGTTATCGCTGTAAAATACCGTCACCTGAGCGTAGGCATCGCCCGTCGGGTTCACGCGCGGCACGCGGCAATCATCCAAAGTGATTTTTAGGCGTCCGACCTCTGCACTTTCGTTAACCGCCAAATCCAGATCGCTCACTTCGCCGGTGACTTTGTCGAGCACCCGCAGCGTCCCGCCGGTGCCATCCAACGCCTCTTGCGCCGACACAGCGGACGCAACGGCGGCAATAACGAAAGCAAGAACGCCCCTCACCTGTCACCCTCACCTGACACGAATTTCAAAAGGAGGGAGATCAGGCTCACCGCCCCTTGCGTGTCCAGAATTTCATCTCCCGGCGCGTAGACATCAAATGATCCACCCGGAACAATCTCAACAAAATTCCCGCCCAGGATACCCTCTGACGCAACCACGGCCGAACTATCGTTGGGGATTTCCGCACCGCGCGAGATGGTAAGCGTCGCATCCCCACGAAACGTTTCAGAATTCAAACTGATGTCGCTGACATTGCCAATTTTGACACCGGCCAAGCGCACCTCTGTCCCGACATCGATCCCTTCGATGGAGCGGAAGCTGGCCGATAGATCGTAGCTACGACTGCCCGCGCCAAACCCAGTGAGTTGCAAGGTATAGATGACAAAGCCAACCGCCGCGGCCAGTACAATGGCCCCAGTGGCCACTTCTGCGCCGTTCTCACGCATTATTCTGGCGACCAAGCCTCATAATCGGAGCGCTCAACAGGGTCTGCTTTGCGCAGCGAACCTGCTGGCACATAGGCGGCCAGCGTGCCAGTCAGGTTTTCCTGATGTGGCTTTTCCCAAGTTTTGTGGGCCAAAGGACGATCCGTTGGCGGTTCGTCCCACGTATGGTGCAGCCAACCGTGCCATTCTGGGCTTACCCGCGACGCTTCCATATCACCGTTGTAGATGACCCAGCGACGGCTGTCGTCATCGTTGCGGTAGAAGATGTTGCCAGCTTCATCCTCGCCAACGCGGACACCCTTGCGCCATGTCCAAAGCTGGGTGCCAAATGTCTGGCCGTCCCACCATGTAAAGATGCGTTTGATAAACTGAAACATGTCGCGCGCCTTAGGTTTTGCTCAGGTCTCTTTTGCAGGAATCATAGCGAAAGGTCCAGTGCCACAAAAGCCATCCAAAGGGCATTGCAGCACTACGCCGATCAGCTACCAATCTTGGCCGTTACCTCAATTTCGATCTTCATATCAGGGCTTTGCAAGTCCGCGCAAATCATGGTTGCCGCTGGCCGCGCGTTGGCAAAGGCTTTCGAAGTGATGGGCCAGCATTTCGGCCATTCCGCCTTGTCTGGAATGATGTAAGTCACGCGCACCACGTCATCGAGTCTGCTGCCCGCCTCCCACAGCGCCTTTGCAATGGTTTTGAACGTGTTCTCGCACTGCTCTTCGATGCTCTCAGGCATTATCATGGTGTCATAGTTGTAGCCGGTTGTTCCCGCCACAAACACCCAGCCATCAACCACCACAGCACGACTGTAGCCAATGTCCCGTTCAAAGGGCGATCCTGTTGTGATGTGTTTGCGGGTCATGAGCCGTCCTCATAAAACGTGAGCTTATTGGAAAGGGGTAAGTCAGGGTCAGGTCCTTTCCCCCCCAAGATTGTTCCTGCGGCGGACCTGGGGTCAAGTTCTTGAACGGTCTGCTCATCAGGTCCTTATAAAACCCATGAATGTCCGTCACTGCGACGGGGACCCTCGTTCCGAGTGTCGTGTCGCCATAATGCTCAGAAAGGTGCAGTTCGACACCATCTTTCACCAGCCCCAAGTAAAGCGATATGTCAGGCCCAAAGCGATGTTCAAACTGCAAGCAATAGACGCAGAACAACCGCGCATGCTCTTAATCGAACATCCGCAGGATCGGCGTCGCTTTTTGGAGGGGCATTAGCTTGCCGTGGCGCTTTCTTTGGCCTTGCTGTCGTCGTGGATCATCAGCGGTGCGGCATCAGATATGACCGCCTCTTCGTTCACGACAACCTCTGACACGCTTTCCATGCCGGGAAGATCGAACATCGTGTTGAGCAAGATATCCTCAAGGATCGACCGGAGGCCACGTGCACCTGTCTTCCGCTCAATCGCACGTTTGGCAATCGCAGAGAGCGCATCATCGGTGAAGGTCAGCTTGGTCTCTTCCAGCTCGAACAGGCGTTGGTACTGCTTGACCAGCGCATTCTTCGGCTGTGTCAGGATCGTCACAAGCGCGTCTTCGTCCAAGTCAGTCAGCGTCGCGATCACAGGCAAACGACCCACGAATTCAGGGATCAGGCCAAACTTCAACAAATCTTCCGGCTCAAGATCGGTAAAAATTTCACCAATGCCACGGTCATCTTCCTCGCGGACATCAGCGCCAAAGCCCATGGCAGAGCCTTTGCCGCGTTGACCAATGATCTTGTCCAGACCCGCAAACGCGCCACCGCAGATAAACAGAATGTTCGTCGTGTCGACTTGCAGGAATTCCTGCTGCGGATGCTTGCGTCCGCCCTGCGGCGGGACGGAGGCAACTGTGCCCTCCATGATCTTCAGCAAAGCCTGCTGCACACCCTCACCCGACACGTCACGCGTGATGGAGGGGTTGTCAGACTTGCGTGTGATCTTATCAACCTCGTCGATATAAACGATGCCTCTCTGCGCGCGTTCAACATTGTATTCAGAGGCTTGAAGCAGCTTCAGGATGATATTCTCAACATCCTCGCCCACATATCCCGCTTCGGTCAGCGTGGTCGCATCGGCCATCGTGAACGGCACATCCAGAATACGGGCAAGTGTTTGGGCAAGAAGCGTCTTACCGCAACCTGTCGGGCCAATCAGCATGATGTTGGACTTTGCCAACTCAATATCGGACTTCTCAGAATGGTTCAGGCGTTTGTAGTGGTTGTGCACTGCAACGGACAGCACGCGCTTAGCATGTTCTTGACCGATCACATAGTCGTCCAGCACACCGCAGATTTCCAGTGGCGTTGGAACCCCTTCGCCTGCTTTCAGGCCGGCGGTCTTCGTCTCCTCACGGATTATATCCATGCAAAGTTCGACACATTCATCACAAATGAAAACAGTCGGGCCAGCGATCAGCTTTCGCACTTCGTGCTGACTTTTCCCGCAGAAACTGCAATAAAGTGTGTTCTTGCTATCGGTACCCGATGTGTTTGCCATGCTTTATTCCCTGGCGCTCGCCTCTAGTAACCACAGGACTGCCCTATTTCTTGTTCTAGGGCAGCCCGTGGGGGTCTACAACGTCAAAATGACCAGTTTATGGTCACTTTGCGTTACTCGTCAGTTTTGGCACGGTTTTCGACGATTTCGTCGATGTGTCCCCATGCTTTCGCTTCTTCCGGTGTCATCCACTTATCGCGGTCGAGTGCTTTTTCGACCTCTTTCTTCGTCTGACCGGTGTGTTTCATGTACAACTTGTACATCCGTTCGCGGGTTTGTTCGATGTGGTTGGCGCGGATCAGGATATCAGATGCCATACCCTGTGCGCCGCCGGACGGCTGGTGCACCATCACTTCTGAGTTCGGCAGGGCAAAGCGCATTCCACGCTCACCGCCAACCGCGATGACAGACCCCATAGAAGCCGCCATGCCACAAATCAGGGTGGACACCTTCGGGCGGATATACTGCATCGTGTCATAGATGCTCATCCCAGAATGCACAGCCCCACCGGGGCTGTTGATGTACATGCTGATCTCTTTCTTCGGGTTTTCCGCTTCAAGGTGCAAAAGCTGGGCAACAACCAACTGAGACATGCCATCATGGATGGGACCGTTCACAAACACGATCCGCTCTTTCAGCAGGCGGGAGAAAATATCATAGGCTCGCTCACCACGTGCGGTCTGCTCAACCACCATGGGGACCAAGTTCATATATGTTTCGACGGGATCTTGCATGTAGAGTGCCTCAATTGGGGGACGTTGACGTCCATACAGGTGTTTTCCTGGTAGAGTCTTAGTAGTGACCCGCAGGGGCTTCAAGGGCAGCAGGCGACAGCAGATCGCGGCATTCCGTGACGACCCTTGCCAGAAGAGCGGTGAGCTTTACCTCGCTATGATGACCAGTTTCCAACCCTCTCGTGCGGCGGCGTTAGACCGTCTTAACGAATTTCTTCCCCATGCTGGACGCGATTATTCGCGGCTGCGGAACTTTGACATCGCAGGTCATCCGCATGTGTCGCGCCTGTCGCCCTACATCAGCCACCGTGTTTTGACAGAAGAGGAAGTCCTCACCAAAACGCTTGAGCACCATTCCCCCAGTGCTGCGGAAAAGTTCATTCAAGAGGTTTGCTGGCGTACCTATTGGAAAGGCGTGCTGGAGCGGCGCCCAGCGCTGTGGGACAGCTACAAAGCGGAGCTGAACGCCGCGCTCAACCGCGTGCAGACCGAAGCCGGTTTGCGCGGTGATTGGGAAGCAGCCTGCAAGGGTGAGACGGGTATCGACGCCTTTGATCATTGGGCGAAAGAACTGGCGAGCACGGGGTATCTGCACAACCATTCACGGATGTGGTTTGCCTCCATCTGGATCTTCACGTTGCGCCTGCCATGGGCGTTGGGTGCAGATTTCTTCCTGCGACACCTTTTGGATGGCGATGCGGCGCCCAACACGCTGTCTTGGCGTTGGGTAGCTGGACTACAGACGGTAGGAAAAACCTACCTCGCCCGTCCAGATAACATTGCAAAATATACCGAAGGGCGGTTCCACCCCACCGACCTCGCCCCATTTGCCGCCCCCTTAGACGGTCCGCCCTTGCCAGAATTGGGGCCTGTGCCGGGCGGACTGAGTGCGCCACCCAGTGACGCCTCAGCAATTCTTCTGACCGAAGACGATCTGTCGACAGACTGGCTCCCCAACCGCACAATGCCCATCGGTGTCTTCTGGGTTCGGTCGCCGGATGCACCCTTGGCGCCAAGCGATATCCGCCAGTCCTTTGTCGAGGGCCTTGCAAAGGACACGGCAGAACACCTGAGAGCGAGTGGGCATGATGTCGTGGTTCTGGACTCGATCGAAAATTTGAAGGACTGGGCAGCGTCCTTGGGAAAAGGTCTAATTTACCCGCCTTATCAACCGGTTGGACGCACTAAAGACGCCTTGTCAGCCGCGAACTTTGCAATGAACGAGGTGCTCAGACCTTATGATGCCAAGGCATGGTCTGCCGCGACAGGTGGGTTCTTCAAATTCAAATCGGTCATCCCAAAACTGCTGCAAGGTCTTAAGCAGCCGCAGTTGATCTAGGCTGTTTTGACCGGATGCACCTGCTGGCCGTCGCGCCAGGCGCCCACCGCTTGACCAAAGGCTTCAAAGAGCGGGCGTGACACAGGGTCAATCCCCGCTTGCCATTCAGGGTGCCACTGAACACCCAGCACAAAACCGGGGGCACCAGCGACATAGATCGCCTCCGGCGTTCCGTCGGGCGCGTGTCCATCGACAACAATCCGCTCGCCAGCGACCTTGATGCCCTGCCCATGCAGTGAATTGGTCAACACCTCGCGCTTTCCAAACACGCGATGGAACGGCCCGCCATCGGACACGGTCACAATGTGGCGCATTGCAAATTTCTCTTCCATCGTCCCATCAGGCGGCATGCGGTGATTGTCTCGCCCTGGCAAATCCCTGATTTCGGGATAGAGCGAGCCACCCATAGCCACGTTCAACTCCTGAAACCCGCGACAAATGGCGAGGATCGGCAGACCTGCGGCCACACACGCGCGGATCAGCCGCAACGTTATCGCATCACGGGCCTGATCGAAGGCGCCATGCGCTTCAGTTTCCGCTTCACCATACTCAGAGGGATGCACATTTGGACGGCCACCGGTGAAGACAAAGCCATGGCAAACAGCCATCAACTCGCCCACCGACACATATTTCGGATCGCTCGGCACGATGAGGGGCATTGCCCCACAGACCGCCGACACCGCATCAGAATTCATCGTTCCTGCTGCATGGGCCGGATACTCATCATTGAGCAGGCAATGATTTCCGATAATACCAACGATAGGTCGCGTCATGATCCGTCCTTTCCACCGCCAAGATAGGTAAATCTTGCCGAATGAAAAGCGGACTTTGGTGCACAGACCGCCCTTAGTCTGTGCAAAATTCTTTGAACCTAGCTCGCGCCTTCAAGGCCAGCAGCTTCTAGACCTGCCATACCTGCGATCACATCATTGTCTGACGTGTCACCTGTTACACCAACGGCCCCGATGACATTTCCACGCTTGTCATGGACGAGGATACCACCAGGCACAGGCACCACTTGGCCACCATAAACACCGTTCACAGCATTCATAAAGTAAGCCTGCTGCTCTGCCCGCGCCATCTGCGCGCTTCCGGGCATGCCCAGCATGACAGCGCCGTAAGCTTTGCCGTGCGCAATCGCAAAACGGCCTGGTGCCGCGCCATCTTCGCGCTCAAACGCTTTGACGTGACCGCCCGCGTCCAAGATTACAACGGACAAAGGCTTCAGACTCATTTCTTTGCCTTTTTTCAACGTCTTACGAATGATTATTCGCGCGCGGTTTGATGAAATCTCTGCCATTTTGACGATCCTTAATGATTGCGTTGTGCTTTGAGTTCGAGGCGACGACGGTGCAGCACCGGCTCAGTATATCCAGACGGCTGTTCACGCCCCTTGAAGACCAGATCACAGGCCGCTTGGAAGGCGATGCCAGAGAATTCAGGCGCCATCGGACGGTACGACGGGTCATCCGCATTCTGACGATCAACGACCTCGGCCATTTTGCGCATGATGTCCATCACTTGGCCTTCTTCCACAACGTCATGATGCAGCCAGTTCGCAATGGCTTGGCTGGAAATCCGGCAGGTCGCACGGTCTTCCATCAGACCAACATCATCGAGGTCGGGCACTTTCGAACATCCAACACCCTGATCGACCCAACGAACCACATAGCCCAAGATACCCTGGGCGTTGTTTTCTACCTCCCGCTCAATCTGAGCAGCAGTCCAGCGCTGGAACGTTGCCAGCGGAATATCGAGGATGGAGGAGACATAAGCGCGGCGACCACCCGCACGCAGTTTCGCCTGAACCGCCATCACATCGACCGCATGGTAGTGCAGCGCATGCAGCGTCGCGGCGGTCGGGCTTGGCACCCAAGCACAGTTCGCGCCAGATTTTGGATGCCCGATCTTTTGCTCAAGCATCGCGGCCATCATGTCGGGCATCGCCCACATGCCTTTGCCGATCTGCGCCTTGCCAGAAAACCCACATTCCAAACCAATGTCGACGTTTTGGTCTTCATAGGCCCCAATCCACGCCTTCCGCTTGATGAAGTCTTTCCGACTGAACGGACCCGCCTCCATCGATGTGTGAATCTCGTCGCCTGTTCGATCTAAAAAGCCTGTGTTGATGAAGGCGACCCGATGTTTCGCGGCGCGAATACACTCTTTCAGGTTCACCGTCGTTCGGCGTTCTTCATCCATAATACCGATTTTGACGGTGTGGCGCGGCAAGCCCAGCGCGTCCTCCACATGATCGAAAATCTCATTCGTGTAGGCGACCTCAGCAGGCCCGTGCATCTTCGGTTTCACGATGTAGACGGAGCCGTGGACGGAGTTGCCGCTGTCGCGCTTCAAGTCATGCATCGCGATCAGCGTGGTCATCATCGCATCAATTAGACCTTCAAACGCCTCTTCGCCATCGCTGGTCAGGATGGAAGGATTGGTCATCAGGTGGCCCACATTCCGAACCCAGAGCAAAGCGCGACCTTTCATCGTCGCGTCGTCGCCTGCGGGCGTTTTATAGCTGAGATCGTCCGCCAGACGACGGGTCATCGATTGCCCACCCTTCTCAAAGGTGCTTTCCAAATTGCCCTGCATCAGTCCCAGCCAGTTGTTGTAGGCCAAAACCTTGTCCTCAGCATCCACACAGGCGACCGAATCCTCGCAGTCCATGATGGCGGACACAGCACTCTCCAGACGCACATCCGCCAGCAACGCCTGATCGCGGCTGCCAATCGGGTGCGCGCGGTCGAAAATCAGCTGCACGTGCAAGCCATTGTTGCGTAACAGGATCATATCGGGGGCTTTGGGATTGCCGGTGTAGCCGATGAATTTCTCTGGGGATTTCAGCGGCTGATCGTCAATCAGCAGCGCCCCTTTTTCGATGTGATAGCGCCGCACATCTGCGTGGCTGGTCCCCTCAATCGGGAACGCACTGTCCAAGAACACCCTTGCCCGCGCAACAACGCGGCTCCCGTGGCCGCGATCATAGCCGCCTTTGGGCGCAGTCACCCTCATAGCGTCTGTGCCGTAGAGCGCATCATAGAGGCTGCCCCAACGCGCATTCGCCGCATTCAGTGCAAACCGCGCATTCGTGATCGGCACCACAAGCTGCGGACCGGGGACCAAGGCGATTTCTGGATCGACATTCTGCGTCTCGATCTCGAAATCATCTCCTTCCGGCAGAAGGTATCCAATCTCTTCAAGGAATGACTGATAGGCATCCCGATCATGGGGGCCATCGCGGTGCGCAATATGCCAATCATCCAGCTTTTTCTGAATGTTGTCGCGGGTTTTCAAAAGTTTACGGTTCTTGCCCGCGAACCCTTCCAGTAGCGATGACAGACCTGTCCAAAACTGCTCTGGCTCCACGCCTGATCCGGGCAACGCCTGTGTTTCGATGAAGTCCGCAAGGACCTGATCAACGTGCAGTCCATTCTTCTCGATCCGTTGCGCCATCTGACGTCTCCATTTGCCGGTATTACAAATGGGGTAGGCTAGAAGTTTCCGATACGCAACAGCTTTGGTAAATTAATATTACCAATTAACCTGAAATACGCTTCCGCTCGTTCCTACAACGACCAGAACAGTATTTCACATCATCCCAAACTTTGGCCCATTTCTTACGCCACGCGAATGGCTTGCCGCAGGTTTCGCAGGTCTTTTGGGGCAGATCGCCCTTCTTTCTCATCTTGGCCATAGCACGAACCGGAAGTGTCGTCTGACAGGTGATGTGGGTCCATCCCTGAAGATTGCCAGCAAAACCCAGCCGATCAAACACCAAATCTAAGCGGTCGTTAGCGAGTCTTTGTGCTTTCTTTCGCTGACATGGAACCGTTACGTCCCAATGCCCATTAATGAGGTATGAAAGATCGCATCGATCCCCTCATTGCAGAGCGCGCGCCTTGGCTCTATCACACCGCCCCTGGCATTCGGACCTTGCGCGGCGCGCTGCATATTGCCCTTGGCTACTAACGCACTTTGGCGCTCGGCACGGCTCTGAAAGACAAACCTGCTGATGAAATCATGGCGATCATGGGACACATGCTGGCTAAACAGGTTCAGATTCGTGGCCTGCAAAATATCCCGTATGATGGCCCCGCGCTTATCGTCGCCGACCACCCAACAGGTATCGCCGACGGCATCGTCTCCAATTACTTGATCTGCCAGCGCCGGAACGACGCCTATTTCTTTGCAAATAGCGATATTCTGCGCGTTCTGCCGCAACTGTCAGACTGCATCACGCCTTTGGAATGGCGCGTGGATCGCCGTAGTTACACAAAGACCCGTGAAACGATGGAGTGCGTGCGCACGGCGACGGATGCGGGGCGGTTCGGTATTATATTTCCATCGGGTCGGCTGGCCAAGCGGCACGGGCTGAAGCTCTATGAACGGCCGTGGATGGCATCCGCGGCGATGTTTGCCAAAAAAAATTCGAATTGCATGTCATTCTGGTCAACATCCAAGCCCGAAATTCCGCGCTCTTTTATATTTTTGACGCCATCCATCCCACCATGCGGGATGTGACTCTCTTTCATCAGACTCTCAACAAAACAAAGCAGCGATTTGAAATCACAGCTGGCCCGCCCATCGCGGCAGCGACGTTGCCAAAGAAGTCGGATGAGCCGATTGTGATCCTGCGTCAAAAGACGCTCGCTTTGGGCTACATCAAACCATCCAAGCAGTCGCCGAAGATGCTCTTATCGGTGAATACCATTGGCCGCACCGCAATGATGTAGCACCGCCGTCTTGTCACGCTTTTGCGGTTGGCCTAAACCCGTCGCAAACGCACATGATGGTTGGTACTTCCCATGCTTGATCTCACCTACGACGCCCCTGCCCCAAAAGTCATCGCAGGTGCCACCTCTGACTGGGAGTTGGTCATTGGTTTGGAAGTGCACGCCCAAGTTGCAACCGCGGCGAAACTCTTCTCTGGCGCATCAACGCGCTTTGGCGCAGAACCCAACAGCAACGTGGCCTTCGTCGATGCAGGAATGCCGGGCATGTTGCCGGTCATCAATGAAGGCTGTGTTGAGCAAGCCGTCCGCACGGGTCTTGGCCTAAAGGCAGAGATTAACCTGACCAGCGCGTTCGACCGCAAAAACTATTTCTACCCTGACCTGCCGCAGGGCTACCAGATTTCACAGCTCTACCACCCCATCGTGGGCGAGGGCGAAGTACTCGTTGAAATGGGCGACGGCACCGCACGGATCGTTCGGATCGAGCGCATCCACCTTGAGCAGGACGCAGGCAAATCGATCCACGACATGGATCCACATATGTCGTTCGTCGATCTTAACCGGACCGGCGTCGCACTGATGGAGATTGTCTCCCGCCCTGACATTCGCGGGCCGGAAGAAGCCGCCGCTTACGTGGGCAAGCTGCGCCAAATCATGCGGTACCTCGGCACCTGTGACGGCAACATGCAAAACGGCAATTTGCGGGCCGACGTCAACGTCTCCGTCTGCAAACCCGGCGACTACGAGAAGTACCAAGAAACGCAAGATTTCAGCCATCTTGGCACGCGGTGCGAGATCAAGAACATGAACTCCATGCGTTTCATCCAAATGGCGATTGAGGTTGAGGCCCGCCGCCAGATCGCGTTGATCGAAGATGGCAAAGAGGTTGTGCAAGAAACGCGCCTTTATGATCCGGACAAAAACGAAACCCGCTCCATGCGGTCCAAGGAAGAAGCGCATGACTATCGCTACTTCCCCGATCCCGACCTGCTGCCTTTGGAAATTGAGCAGGCTTGGGTCGACGACATCGCAGCCTCCCTGCCCGAACTGCCCGACACCAAGAAGTCACGCTTCATGTCTGACTTCGGGCTGTCCGACTATGACGCGAGCGTCTTGACGGCCGAGGCTGAAAATGCGGCTTACTTTGAAGCCGTCGCAGACGGGCGTGACGGAAAACTGGCGGCAAACTGGGTCATCAACGAACTCTTCGGGCGTTTGAAGAAAGACGACGACAAGGGCATCACAGATAGCCCCGTCGCCGCCGATCAACTTGGCAGTATCATCAACCTGATCAAATCCGGCGACATCTCCGGCAAGATCGCGAAGGACTTGTTTGAGATTGTATACACCGAAGGTGGCGACCCTGCTCAGATCGTTGAAGATCGGGGTATGAAGCAGGTGACCGATACCGGCGCGATTGAAACCGCACTCGATGAGATCATCGCCGGCAACCCCGCGCAGGTCGAGAAAGCCAAAGACAACCCAAAACTCGCAGGTTGGTTTGTAGGTCAAGTCATGAAGGCCACAGGCGGCAAAGCCAACCCCGCCATCGTGAACCAACTAGTTCAGGCGAAACTGGGGCATTAACGGGCGCTGTCGCGACCAACTAAAAGATCTTAAGCTCTTACGCGTTTGGAATACCCCCCCCCTTTTCTTTCAAGTGGGGGATTGGTAGCTGGACCGAATTGAAAACAGGAAATGCATATGCGGTTCGAGTACAAAGTCATTGCTGCCCCAACCAAGGGCATCAAGGCGCGCGGCGTGAAAGGCTCCGCCGCACGATTCGCCTATGGATTGGAGGCTGCAATTAATGAGCTTGCGGCTGACAATTGGATTTACGTCCGCGCGGAAACACTTCCCGCCAAGGAGCGCGAAGGATTGATGAGTAAGACCACGGTTTTCCAAAATGTCTTGGTCTTCAAACGATCTGTCTCAGCGGAAGAACCTGCTCCAGCGCCCGTCGAAGAGATCATTGACGACCTGCACAAAAATTCCGTCAAGGACGATGAGTACTCGGAGGAAAGCAGTCCAGAACAGGACGCTCACGCCTAAACAAGTGAGGCGGACACAGACGACCGCCCCACTTAGTCCGGCACCTGAATATCCAACGCCAAAGCATGAATGCGTCCAATGACGTCCTCACCCAAGGCGGCGTGCACCGCGCGGTGACGCGCCAATCTTGAAAGATCTTTGAAGGCGTCGGATGCGATCACCACATGCCAATGACTTTCACCAGAACCATCATCACCCGCATGCCCAGCATGTTGGTGGCTCTCATTTATAACGTTCAGAACGCTCGGCGCGAAACTTTCTTGCAACCGACTTCTTATTTCCGCTTCCAGACACATTATTTTGCAGCAGCCTCTTCAAACTCTCAGTGGAAGCTTTATTCTCTGCTCTCCGAGTCGGAAAGGAAACAGGTGCCATGGACAAAAAAGATCCATTTGGTTTCGATATGTCAGTCTCGAGTTCTAAGAAAAAGAACCCTCGGAGCCGTCGCGGCATGTCTGGCGCATCGGAAACATCAAAGCGCACATGTGACCATGAGGGATGCACGGAGCCTGGCCAATACCGCGCCCCGAAATCACCTGACATCCTCGATGACTTTTTCTGGTTCTGCAAAGAACACGTCCGCGAATATAATCTGAAATGGAATTTCTTCGACACAACCTCCGAAGCTGAAGCCCTGGCGCAGATGGAGCGGGACAAAACTTGGGAACGCCCCACCAAGCCGTTCAAACGCTCTGTGGAAGAAGCCGCTTGGGCCCGCCTTGGCATTGACGACGCGCATGAGGTTTTGGGTGGCAACGCGACACGGAACCCTGGAAAGAATGGCGGGGGTCATCGACGCCTGCCGCCGACCGAACGGCGCGCAATGGATATTCTGGAGGCGAAAGACGACTGGTCGAAACCTCAAATCCGGAAAGCTTATAAGTCACTCATCAAAGTGCTTCACCCTGATATGAACGGCGGCGACCGGAGCCAAGAGGAACAATTGGCTGAGGTTGTCTGGGCGTGGGATCAGATCAAAGACAGCCGTAATTTCCGCGACGGCGACTGAGATTGAGGCTTCCGCTTCCTGCTGTGCGTAGGGAAACGAAGACTTAAAAATAGTGTCTCGTTCCCGCAGATAGGCCCCCCGTGCAACATGAGCGAGGATCAAATTGAGCAACCAGAAGCCCGCTATCAGTGGGTAGGCAATAAAGGTTCCGGCCAGCGCTAGCGGACCAAACATTGTCTCAAAAAAAGGCAGTGCGAGCGTTCCGCCCGCGACGGAATTGATCATCATCACAGAAATCCCACCCAACAGAAAGCGGACCCACCCTTTGGCTCCCGATTACCCAAAGTAACGCCTGTTCACAAAGAGCCCTAACAGACCACCGGACATGCCCGCCAAAAATGTTCATAATTCATAGCAGGATGGTATTTGGTACAATATCCCGCCTGTGGCGAGGCGTTCAGAAGCTGCAAATCCAACGAAACCCGACACGAAGACAAAAACAAAATAGCTGACGTAAACTGTATGTTCACCTTCCGACAGACTGAAACGATCCAAACTGGCTAGGAACTACTGCCCGTACCTTCCACGAGGCGAGTTACGCTGAAAATGTGGCGAATCTTGGCAATTTGAGCCGATCTGGGGGCCTAATCAGGAAACAGTCTATGCCGCCTGAAAGATCAATGAAACGCCGTTCAGACAGTGCCGCTTTCCGGTTGGTTGTGGGCAGTCGTCGAGGATATGGCCAAGATGTCTGCCACAACGACGGCAATGTACTTCTGTCCGAACGGAGAAGAGCTTGCGATTGGGCTCTATGCGCACCGCATCTGGAAGGGCCTAATAAAAGCTCGGCCACCCTGTGCCGCTGTCATACTTCGCCTCAGACGAATAAAGCGGCAATTGGCATCCAAGGCAGATGTAGCTGCCCGCGGCATAATTCTTATCTAGCGGGCTGGTGAACGCACGTTCCGTGCCTTCTTCGCGCATCACGCGGTACTGAATGTCCGTCAGCATCGCGCGCCATTCTGCATCGGTTCGGGTCACTTCAAACTGTCCTTCGGCAACACCAAACGCGGGCAAAGCGGTTGCGCCCAGCGAAAGGGCAGAAAACTGTCGTCTGTTCATGGCCGTCTACTTTGAAGCTGGCTTTGCATACAGCGTCTGCAAGCGACCTAAGAGGATAAAAACGGGATTGCACGTCGATGTGATAACCTCGTGAAGTCACGGCTTGGGAGAACAAATTCTCTGTTGCGCGTCGATGCGTTAATTCCGCCCCTTCCCCTTGCCCCCCTTCGCGTTATGTAGCATTGCGTGAACAATAGCTCACTGCGCAGTTTCGAAAGGCAAAACAGATGGCCGATGGCATGATCGACATGGATACAAAACCAACCGAGGAAATCTCGGTCCGTGAGGTCTTCGGTATCGACAGCGATATGAAGGTGAAGGGGTTCGCCCAAGCCTCTGGTCGCGTGCCTGAAATTGACAGCACTTACAAATTTGACCCTGACACGACTTTGGCGATCCTCGCAGGTTTTGGCTATAATCGCCGCGTGATGATCCAAGGGTATCACGGCACCGGTAAGTCGACCCATATCGAACAGGTCGCCGCGCGTTTGAACTGGCCGACGGTGCGCGTAAACCTCGACAGCCACATCAGCCGAATCGACCTGATCGGTAAGGATGCGATCAAACTCCGAGATGGCGTGCAGGTGACGGAATTCCACGAAGGCATCCTGCCGTGGGCCCTACGCAATCCTGTTGCGATCGTGTTCGACGAATATGATGCAGGTCGCGCCGACGTGATGTTCGTGATCCAGCGCGTGTTGGAGCATGACGGCAAGCTCACGCTGATGGATCAAAACGAAATTATCACGCCGAACCCCTATTTCCGTCTTTTTGCAACGGCCAACACGGTTGGTCTGGGTGACACAACCGGCCTTTATCACGGCACGCAGCAGATCAACCAAGCGCAAATGGACCGTTGGTCGCTGGTTGCGACGTTGAACTATCTGTCGCACGACGCCGAAGTGATGATCGTCTTGGCAAAATCACCGCATTTCAACACTGGAACAGGCCGCAAAACCGTCAGCCAGATGGTGACAGTGGCGGATCTGACGCGCACAGCATTCATGAACGGCGATTTGTCGACGGTGATGTCGCCACGAACTGTCATCGCATGGGCTGAAAACACCCGCATCTTCCAAGATGTCGGCTACGCCTTCCGGCTGTCGTTCCTCAATAAATGTGATGAGCTTGAGCGTCAGACGGTCGCCGAATTCTACCAGCGCTGTTTTGACGAAGAACTCCCCGAAAGTGCTGCAAGTCTAAGCCTCGGCTAAATACCTCTGAAACGACGGTCACTTTGCCCCCGCTCCTGTCCATCGGAAACGGACAGTCTCTGTTTGGTTCCTGTGACCGACAGGTAACGCATGCCGCAATTTTCAGAATGATTACTAGATAAGCGAAATATTTACGCCCATGATCTACATATGGGCGGTATGAAAACAATTGTGTTGACCATATGTATCGCGGTATCGGCGGCGATAGCCTCCGCATCTACTGCCAACCTACAACTGCGGAATTTTGCCAACTGCGTCGGCCGCATGACGGCGGAGCTGGAACATGCATGGCTGATGAATGATAGTGACGCAGCACTGTTGGAACAGCAACGATCACAGGTGGCGGAGCTATTGGCGGCGATCATGCCACGAGACTTAGGCCGCACCGTTCTGGGCTGGCGTGTCGATGCACGCGCGGCGCAAAGGGCACTTCTTATGCAGGCCTCATTTGCTTCAGATGCCGATGATGCCGAATGGGCGGCAAGCACCGCGGCGCAATATCGCGCCGACTGCACAGGGTTTTTGCTGAGTTAAGCCGCCACCCCTCTGGTATTTACCCATGTCGAGTTCTAGTTTGTTCCAGACGAAGGACGAACAATGAACAAACCGACCGACAATCCTGCTGATCCATTCAAAAAGGCACTCGCTGAGGCCACGAAAGTCATGGCCGATGACGCAGAATTGGCGGTCAGCTATTCTGTCGATCCTGCAGGTCAGACGTCAGACAGCATTCGTTTGCCACAGGTCAGCCGCCGCATGACGACGGAAGAAGTGCTGTTGGCGCGTGGCACCGCCGATGCCTTCGCCTTGCGACACAAGTTCCATGACGCGCAAACAGCAGCAAAATATATGCCGCAAGGCCAAATGGCTCGCGATCTTTTCGAAGCGATGGAAACCGCGAGGATTGAGGCGGTCGGCGCGCAACATATGCCCGGCACCGCAGGCAACATTGACGCCAAGATCGAAAACGAAGCCATGCGTAAAGGCTACGATCAGGTCAAACAGACCTCTGACGCGCCCTTGGCAACTGCGGCTGGCTATCTGATCCGTCACCTTGCAACGGGTCGTGACCTGCCTGCGGGCGCAGACAACGTCATGAACCTGTGGCGCGGGTTTATTGAGGACAGCTGCGGCGGCACGCTAGAAAACCTCGAAGACACGTTGAACGACCAGCAAGCCTTCGCAAAATTCGCGCGGCAAATCATCTCCGACCTCGGCTATGCCGACCAGTTGGGCGACGATCCAGATAATATGGATGACGACCAACAAGACGAGGCAGAAGAAGGCCAGGACGAAGAGGAACAGCCAGACAGCCAAGGCGAGGATGAAAGCGACGGCGAAGAAGCCGAAGCCAGCCCAGAGCAGAGTCAGGAAGAACAGCAAGACGCCTCCCAAGCGCAAGTCAGCATGGATGACATGGCCGACGCAGAGATGGGCGAAGACACCGAAATGCCCGATGGGGAAGCGCCGCTTGAGCCGCCAACCCCAATGCCTGTGTCTGACGCCGACCCCGATTACCGTGTCTATACAACCGACTACGATGAAGAGGTCGCAGCAGAAGACCTTGCTGAAGCTGCAGAGTTGGAGCGGCTTCGGAATTACCTTGATCAGCAACTCGAGCCACTGAAAGGCGCTGTGAGCCGTTTGGCCAACAAGTTACAACGCCGCCTGCAGGCCAAGCAAAACCGCACTTGGGAGTTCGACCGCGAGGAAGGCATCCTCGACGCGGGCCGTCTGGCGCGGATCGTCGCCTCACCCACGACGCCACTGTCCTTCAAAGTCGAAAAAGACATGGAATTTCGTGACACCGTCGTGACCATGCTGCTCGACAATTCCGGCTCCATGCGCGGACGGCCAATTTCAATCGCTGCAATCTGCGCGGACGTGATGGCACGGACGCTTGAGCGGTGCGACGTGAAGGTGGAAATCCTTGGCTTTACCACTAAAGCGTGGAAAGGCGGGCAAGCGCGGGAGGATTGGCTCAAGAATGGTCGAGAAGCAACTCCCGGACGCCTGAATGACCTACGCCACATAATCTACAAAGCTGCGGATGCGCCTTGGCGTCGGACCCGCCCAAATCTGGGCCTGATGATGAAAGAGGGCCTGCTGAAAGAAAACATCGATGGCGAGGCGTTGGAATGGGCGCATCGCCGGATGATCAATCGACCAGAGCAGCGCAAAGTGCTGATGGTGATCTCTGACGGGGCGCCAGTGGACGACTCAACTTTGTCCGTTAACCCTGCGAATTATCTGGAAAAACACCTTCGCGACGTGATCGCTATGGTAGAGAAGCGCAAAATGGTGGAACTGGTTGCGATTGGGATCGGTCATGATGTCACCCGCTATTATGAACGCGCAGTCACGATCACGGATGTTGAGCAGTTGGCGGGTGCTATGACTGAACAGCTTGCCAGCCTCTTTGACACCGACCCACGCAAACGCGCCCGCGTCTTGGGAATGCGCAAAGCCAGCTAATCCGCCGCGCCAGAAAGAAAGGCCGTCATGTTTCAATCTTTTGAGTCCACGACGCGACCTGAACAAGGGCCACCGCGTCTGGCCGCCTTGCGTGAAAAGCTCAAGGATGACGGCCTTGATGGGTTTGTCGTCCCCCGCGCCGATGCGCATCAGGGGGAATATGTTGCTGATCGCGATGCAAGGCTGGCGTGGCTGACAGGGTTTACCGGATCTGCCGGGTTTTGCGCGGCGTTGAAAGACATTGCAGGCGTGTTCGTCGATGGTCGCTACCGCCTACAAGTGCGCGCGCAAGTCGCGGACGTGTTCACGCCTGTCGATTGGCCGGAGGTTAAGCTTGCCTCGTGGCTGAAGGAACAACTCCCCGATGGTGGAAAGGTTGGCTATGATGCGTGGCTTCATACGATCCACGGCGTCAGTGATCTGACGAAAGACCTTAAAGGCAGCGGCATCGAACTGATCGCCACGGCAAATCTGGTCGATCAAATTTGGGACGATCAACCACCAGCGCCAGACGCGAAGTTCACCGCCTATCCAACTGAATTTGCTGGCGAACCCCACGCTGAAAAGCGCAAAAGACTGCCGGCAACATTGGACGCGCCTTTCGTCATCACGCTTCCAGATAGCATCGCATGGCTGCTCAACATTCGCGGCAGTGACATCAAACGGAACCCTGTGCCGCATTGCTTTGCGATCCTCCACACCGACAGAACCGTCGACCTCTTTGCCGGGGCCAACAAAGCCGATGACATCCATGACCATTTGGGGCCAGATGTGCGCATTCACACGTCAGACACTCTGCTCGAGGCACTCACTCAACTTGGCGATACTGTCAGCGTCGATCCCAAAAGCTGTCCCGCAATCATCGCAAAGACCTTAGCAGACGCCAAAATTAGCATCCATCACGCGGATGACCCCTGCGCCCTGCCCAAGGCCTGCAAAAACGAGACGGAGCTTGCCGGCACAAAAGCCGCCCACCTGCGTGATGGCGCGGCGATGGTGCGCTTTCTGGCGTGGCTCGACGCCACCGCGCCAAAGGGGAAGTTGACCGAAATCGACGTCGTCAAACAGCTTGAACAGTTCCGGCGCGAGACCAACCAGCTTTTGGACGTCAGCTTTGAAACCATCTGTGGCGCGGGCAGCGACGGGGCCATTGTCCACTACCGCGTAACAGAAGAGACAAACCGCCCTGTGCGCATGGATGAGTTGCTACTTGTTGACAGCGGCGGGCAGTACATCGACGGAACCACCGACATCACGCGGACTGTCATCGTCGGCGCGCCGTCAGACCTGCATCGCAGCTGTTTCACGCGAGTGCTGCAAGGCATGATCGCGATCAGCCGTGCGCGGTTCCCAACGGGCGTTGCAGGCCAACACCTCGACGCTTTAGCGCGGTATCCTCTTTGGCTTGCCGGTTTGGACTATGCCCACGGCACAGGGCACGGCGTTGGCAGTTATCTTTGCGTGCACGAAGGGCCACAAAACCTGTCGCGCAGGGGCACCGTCGCCCTGCAAAAAGGGATGATCCTGTCGAACGAGCCGGGCTATTACCGCGAAGGCGCCTTTGGCATCCGCATCGAGAATTTGATCTTTGTCGAAGATGCGCCTGCGATGGAGGGTGCTGATAACCGCGCCATGCTGAGTTTCGAAACCCTCACTTACGTCCCGATTGATCGTCGACTGATTGACGTGAGCCTTTTGACAGACGGTGAGCGCGACTGGCTCAACATGTACCACAGCGTCACACTTGCAAAAATCGGTCCTTTGGTCGAAGGTCGGACGCTTGAATGGCTGGAAGAGGCCTGCGCGCCACTTTGACCGGATCAATCCGTAATCGCAGATGAAAGGACACAACATGGCCGATTACATCAAAATTCGCCCAGTCGATGGCACTTGGGTGGTGCGCGCCGGTGGTGCCGTCATTGGGGAAACAAAATCAGCCCTCGAATTGACCGAAGGTAGCTATTCAGCCGTCATCTATGTCCCGCGCGACGACATGGCGATGGCATTCCTCGAAAAGTCCGAGACGACATCGAGCTGCCCGCACAAAGGCACGGCCACCTATTACTCGATCATCGCCAAAAGCGGCGCGATCCAAGATGCGGCTTGGTCCTATGAGGCCCCGTTGGAAGGTGTGGCCGACATCAAAGGGCACCTCGCCTTTTATCCCAGCAAGGTCGCAGTCGAAGAGGTTTAGGAGTGTTCCTCCGCCGCGGTGGCAGCGAGCGCCTTATTCATCACACGCAGCGCATCCACTTGAAAGAGCGCGCCCCATAGCTCTGGCGGGCTGTCTGGCGCGTCAAGCGTCACCACAGGAATGAAAGCGTGGTTGCCCTGTTCGAACAATGGCATCGCCTGTTCCAACGTCGCGTTCCCGTCGATATAGACGCCCTGCCCGATCAGATCCCAGCACGCCTCCGTCCGTTCCGCATCCTCTTCATCAACGGCGCGCATCAAGTTCGCAACTTTGAACGTGGCAAGCAGATACGCCTGAGGGCCCGCAGCTAGGTGCACATTGCGCCGCTCTAACTGCGTCAGGAAGAACGACCGATCCACCAGTTTTGACGCCAGAGAAATTGACATAGAGACGGAGACCATAACCGCCAAGCCAGTTTGCCAGTCGCCCGTCAATTCGAACACAATCAACGTGGTTGAAATCGGCGCCCCCAAAACCGCTGCCGCAACCGCGCCCATTCCTGCCAAAGCATAGAGCGTTTCTTCACCCGAAAACGCAGGAAAGACACCCGTTGCAATGACGCCGAACGCCAATCCTGTCAGCGCCCCAACCATGAGCGAGGGGGAGAAGACACCACCCCCCATCCGACCGCCCATCGTGATCGCAACAGCGATGATCTTCAGCACACAGAAGACAATCGCTTCGTGCCAAAGGAGACCGCCCGTCAGCGCGTTTGACGTCGTCTCATAGCCAACGCCGATGATATGCGGGAAGAAGATCGCGAGCCCGCCCAAAGCCGCCCCAGCAACAGCCGGCCGCAAGAAGCGTGGCAGGCCCGTGCGTCGCTCAACTGCATTTCCGATGTCTTCTGCAACAAAAATCGCCTTCATCAAAATCGCCGCCACGACCCCGCAAACCAAACCCAAAATGAGGAACGCTGGCAGTTCGACGTAAAACGCCAGCGTGTTCATGACGGGCAAGGTGAATTCGGTCACATCGCCAAATACCGCGCGGCTGACCACCGTGCCCGCAACAGATGCAATCACAATGGGGGCGAAGGCGTGGATTGCGAAGTGTCTAAGCACCACCTCCATCGCGAAGAGCGCACCTGCGATGGGCGCATTAAAGCTGGCCGAAACGGCCGCCGCGACTGCGCAGCCTAGCAAATCCCGCCCTGTGATGCCGTCTGCTTTGATGAACTTGCAGACGAGGGTCGAAATCATCGCCGCCAAATGCACCACCGGCCCTTCGCGGCCCGTGGACCCGCCTGTCGACAAGGTCACAAGGCTGGCAACGGCGGATGCTGCACCCTGCCGGACCTCAACGCGGCCTTCATGCAGGGCGGCGCCTTCGACCACATCTGCCACCGACCGCACCCGACCGTCTTTGGTGAAGCGATCAAAGATGAACCCAACGATCAATCCGCCAATCATCGGGATAATCAAAAGGTGATACCACGGCAGGCCCACCGCAAAACTGTGCAAAGCGTTGGGGTCATCGGATCCGTAAGCAAGTCCTTGCAGCAAATCAATCGCCAAACGGAACAAGACCGCCGCGACCCCGCCCAGCAGTCCAATGGCCAAAGCAATAAACCAGAACTGCACCTGACTGGGTCCGCGCGTCTTCATCACAGACAGAACGCGGCGGTATTCGGCGACTGTTTTGTCCCGCACCGAACCAATCCCTGACTTCAACGCGCCACTCATTTTGACCGGGTCCCTAGCGTCCAGAGGTTTACCATCGTAGCTTACGCAGCGAACCGATCGGGAGAAACCAGAATGTCCGTTCAAACGGCGATTGCAGCGTTGGAAACAGTCCTAGGCGATCGGCTCTCGCGGTCCAAGTCCGATTTGGCGCTGCACGGCCAGAATGAAGCACATTTTGACGTCGTTTTGCCCGATGCAGTGGCATATCCAGAAACGACGCAAGAGGTGTCGGAGATCGTGCGCATTTGCGCAAAACATGTGTGCCCGGTCGTCGCTTGGGGCACGGGCACATCGTTGGAGGGGCATGCCTTGGCCATCAGGGGCGGCATCACCGTCGATATGACCCACATGAACAAGGTGTTGGAGGTGAATACAGCCGACATGGATGTCCGCATCCAACCAGGTGTGACCCGCCACGCATTGAACGAAGACCTTCGCGCGACGGGCCTGTTCTTCCCAGTGGATCCCGGCGCGGACGCCTCCCTCGGCGGCATGGCAGCAACCCGAGCGAGCGGCACCACCGCCGTGCGGTACGGCACGATGCGTGACAACGTGCTGGGGCTTGAGGTTGTCCTCGCCGACGGTCGGATCATCCGCACCGGCACCCGCGCCCGTAAATCAAGCGCTGGTTATGATTTGACGGGTCTCTTTGTGGGCTCAGAAGGGACGCTCGGCCTTATCACAGAACTCACCTTGCGCCTGCAAGGGCAACCCCAAGCCATCGGCGCGGCGGTCTGTGCTTTTGAAACCGTCGATAACGCCGTGGATGCGGTGATCGCAACGATCCAGCTTGGCATTCCGATGGCGCGGATCGAATTATTGGATGCAGCAAGCGTGGCAGCCGTCAATGCACATGGGGATCTGGGACTACCCGAATGGCCGCATCTGCTTGTCGAATTTCATGGCAGTGACGCTGGTGTGGCTGAGGACGCGGAGACCTTCAAAGAAGTGGTCGCAGAGCACGGCGGCCAAGGGTTCGACTGGGCGGCGAAAGCGGAAGACCGCAACAAGCTTTGGCGGGTTCGGCACGATGCGTATTATGCTATCACCAAAACTCGCCCCGGGCACACGGCTCTTGTGACCGATATGTGCGTTCCAATCTCGCAACTAGCAACGGCCATCAAAGAAACGCAGGCAGACATTGCGCAAAGCGGGCTCGACGGGCCAATCTTGGGCCATGTGGGCGACGGCAATTTCCACGCGATCCTGATGATCGATCCTAACAGCGCCTCCGACTTGGACGCTGCCAAAGACCTGTCACACCGCATGGCCGAACGCGCGCTGGCCCTTGGCGGCACCGTGACGGGTGAGCATGGCGTTGGTATGGGCAAGCTAGGCTATATGGAGGCCGAACACGGCGCGGCGTGGCCGGTCATGGGCAGCATCAAACGCGCCTTGGACCCCGACTCCATCATGAACCCAGGAAAAATGGTCGATCAAAACTGAGGCTTACTGAGGCGCCTTCACGTCCCCATCAAGGCCCGCGCCGCGTCCCGAGCGGCATCCGTAATGGTATCACCCGACAACATCCGCGCGATTTCTTCGACCCGATTACCCGCGTCGAGCGGCACGACTGTTGATGTCGTCTCTGCCGCTGTTTGATGCTTCTCCACCCGCCAGTGATGTCCAGCCAATGCGGCGACCTGCGGTGAATGGGTTACGACCAAGATCTGTCCACCATCCGCGAGTTCCGACAACCGCCGTCCAACAGCGTCAGCAGTCGCGCCGCCAACGCCACGGTCGATTTCGTCAAAGATCATCGTGGTTCCACCCGACCCCGCTTGCGACAAGCAAACTTTCAAAGCCAACAAGAAGCGGCTCAATTCGCCACCCGATGCAATCTTGTTGAGCGTGCCTGCTGTCGCACCGGGGTTGGTGGCGACTTTGAACGCGACCTCATCGATCCCTTCTGGCCCTGCGTCCGTCTCAGAAATCAGTGTCTCGAAGACCGCCCGTTCCATCTTCAACGGTGCCAATTCTTGCGTAACAGCAGCGTCCAGTTTCTTCGCAGCCGCCTTGCGCTTGCCACTCACTTTCTCTGCTGCATCCTGAAACGCAGTCTCAGCAGCGCGGACAACGGCGCTTTGCGCCTCCAAAGCCTCTAAGCCCCCATCAACAACAGATAGGCGTTCCCTCAAACCATCGGAAAACGCGCTAAGATCATCGGCCAAAATGTTGTGTTTGCGTGCTAGTCCTCGAATCGCAAAGAGCCGCTCCTCCGCATCTTCAAGTTCAAACGGGTTGAACGCCAACGCATCCAAACACCGCACGATCCCCTGCTGTCCCGCATCCAACTCCACCATCGACCGCTCGATCGCGCTCATCGCCTCGTCCAACTGTCCCGCCGCATCGTCAGAGACGCCGCCCAGCCAGCGGGAGGCCTCCGTCATCATGCCTTCCGCGCCTTGCAATCCTAAAGCTTCGGCAGCTTTGGCGATGTCTTCGCGGATCTTTTCGGACGCCTGCATCAGCCGCCGTTTGGTATCCAGCGCGACCTCTTCGCCCGGCTGCGGGTCCAAAGCGTCAAGTTCGGCCACCGCATGACGCAAGAAGTCCTCTTCTTCCTTTGCCGCCGCGACTTCGGCCTCAAGCTCTACGAGCTTTGCCTTCGCCTGCCCCAATGCACGCCAATGCGCCCGAAGCGCTTCCAATTCAGCGCCAAGGCCCGCGTAGTCATCCAAAATCTGGCGATGCCCCCGCGGATTGAGCAGCCCACGATCATCGTGCTGGCCATGCAGTTCTACCAAAGTGTCTGACAGGCGCCGCAGCACTTCACTGCTGGCACGCCGATCATTGACCCACGCTGTCTTGCGGCCATCGGCAGAGTTCACGCGCCTCAGGATCAATTCGCCTTCGGCCTCAATGCCCATATCGTCCAGCACCGCCTCCGCCGGATGTCCTTTCGGCAGATCAAACCAAGCGGTCACTTCCCCCTGCTTGGCACCCTTGCGCACCAACTCAGCCCGCCCGCGCCAGCCGAGCACAAACCCAAGCGAATCCAGAAGGATCGACTTACCGGCACCGGTTTCACCAGTAAGCACATTAAGACCGGGCTGAAACTCAAGTTCCAGCCGCTCAATAATCAACATGTCTCGAATATCAAGCCCGCGTAGCATTCGTCAGGCTCGTGTCACAACCACTCGCCACGCACAACTTGGCGATAGATAGAGGACAGCCAGTTCGACCCCACGGAGCGCGCTTCCAAACCACGACCGGTCAAAAGCGCATAGCTGTCTTCGTACCATTCGGTCGATTGGAAGTTGTGGCCCAAAATCGCACCCGCTGTCTGCGCCTCATCCGTCAGGCCAAGCGACAGATAGCTTTCGACCAAGCGGTGCAAGGCTTCTGCTGTGTGGGTCGTCGTCTGGAAATCCTCGACAACGACACGGAACCGATTTGCTGCCGCCGCAAAGTGATTGCGCTTCAAATAGTAGCGTCCCACTTCCATTTCTTTAGCAGCCAAATGATCGAAGGCCAGATCAAACTTCAAAACAGACGACCGCGCGTATTCGGTATCTGGATATTGCTCGATCACACCGCGCAACGCCTGCAAGGCTTGGAACGTCAGCCCCTGATCGCGGCCAATCTCGTCAATCTGGTCATAGTAGGACAGCGCCAAAAGATACTGCGCGTATGCCGCGTCTTCGGTCGCTGGATAAAAATCGATGTACCGCTGTGCGGAGGCCCGGGAATTAGGGTAGTCATGGTCTTTGTGATAGGCGAACGCCTGCATGATTAACGCGCGTTTGGCGAATTCCGAATAAGGATAAAGCCGCTCAATCTCTCCAAAATAGAAGGCAGCATCGTCCCCGCGACCGCGATCAAGCTCAAACTCACCGCGTTCAAAGATGTCCTTGGCGCTGTACTGCTCCAACGCTCCAGGTGTTCGTGGGTCAAAGCTGCTGCAAGCGACAAGCGCAACCAAGGATGCGGTCACAAAGCCACCGCGCAACAGCCGTTTGAAACTGCTCTTCTGATTGCCTGACATTGCAAGCCCTCGCATCACCACCGCTCTTCCCCGGACGCAGTTTTCTGCCTCACGTTATTTACGTGTCTAACATAGAAAAAAGTGGTGCAAAATGCCTTTTCGGGCAACAGGCAAAGCAGGCCCTAGGCGACAGCTTCCAAATCGGCCTTTGTCAAGCCAACGCCGGGCAAACGCGCCGCCGTTTGCGCATCACAGATCACCCAGCGCCACGTTGTTGGATCCGCAAATAGCGCCCGAAGCAGCGCATTGGTGACAGCATGGCCAGATTTGACACCAACATAGCGCCCCAAAATTGGCGCGCCCGCCGTCATCAGGTCGCCAAGGGCATCAAGCATCTTGTGACGCACGGCTTCATCCGCGTGGCGCAAACCGCCCGGCGTCAAGATTGCATCGCCATCGACGACAACCGCATTTTCAAGTGTTCCACCCAAAGCCAAGCCTTTGGCATGCATCGCGTCAACGTCTGCCTGACGGCAGAAAGTACGGCTGTCCGCCAAGTGGCGCACGAACGCGCCATTGGCGAGGTTTAGCGTCTTGTGCTGCCGACCGATCGCGGCGTCGGCGAAATCGATGCTCAACTCAATTTGTGGGCTGGTCGCAGGCGTCAGCTTGGCCGTTGCATCGCCGACCGTCACCTCGACAGGCTTAAGAATTTCAATCGCGCGGAGCGGCGCAAAGGTGGACACAACTCCAGCTTCCACCAAACCACGGACAAAAACGGCAGAACTACCATCCATGATCGGAACTTCAGGGCCATCAACTGCTACGATCGCGTTGTGCACGCCACATCCGGCCAGGGCCGCCATGATATGCTCGATAGTTGAGACAGTTGTGCCATGCTCATTCGACAGGCGTGTATTCAGCGGGGACACAATCACCTTGTCCCAAGTTGCTGGCAGTTTGTTGACGGCTTCTGGCAGCTCCACACGCTCAAAAAAGATACCTGTATTCGCAGCCGCAGGACGCACTTCGACCATCACAGGTTCCCCAGTGTGAAGGCCAGTGCCTTCAAAGGTCACAGAAGTTTTCAGCGTCGTTTGCAAGTGCGGTCTCGTTTCGTAATGCACGCTAGACCTATGCGTAGGGGCTGAGGCACTCAACTCACTCTTTGCAACAAGCTGAAATAAAGCGGAAATATCGCTCACAACCGATCATAAGAAACTGTATTTGAAGCAAAAAGAGTCCTCGAAAGGCGACTCTTACGTCCCGTTACACCGATAAAGGTTGCAACGAAATATGCTGGGAAAGCAGGCCTAGTTGGCCTGCCGCCGCAAAAATGCGGGAATCTCGATGCGCTCTTGGTCCGCGTCAATCTCTTCTTCGGGCTGCTCTTCTCGAATGCTGCGCACTTGCGGTTGCTGACGTGGCGCCTGCCCTTCCGCCGCGGTACCTGTCATGCGGTTGATCAGCGAATTGATCCCAAACCGTGGCTTGTCCGCCTCTGCTGGAACCTCAGCTGCCGGAGCCGCCGGAGCCGAAGCATCCGGAGCGCGGTTCACGGCAGCCTGCAAACGGGCAATCGCCTCTGGCGTTGGTGTGCCCGGTGCGGATGCGCTTGGTGCAACATACTCTTCAGGTGCTTCAAACGCTTCCGGTGCAGGTGCCTGATACGCAGGTGGTGGCAAATCATCGCCCACTGCTGCAGGGATGTCTTCTGATACTGGCTCAATCTCTTCAAAAAGCGATGGCTCTGGCGTTGCAGCGGGCTGTTGAGGTGCTACTTCAGCCGCCACTTGTGGCGCTGGTGCTTGCACAGGCTCTGGCGTTGCAACCGGTGCTGGCTGCTCTGCCGCAACTTCCGGCTGCGGTGTCAATGGTGCGGCCATAGACCGGCGCGGCAATGGCAAATCGGAGTTCTTGGCAATCGCGTCGATGCCAGTCGCCACAACGGAAACGCGCATTTTGCCTTCCATGCCAGTGTCTAGTGTGGAGCCGACGATGATGTTCGCGTCGGAATCGACCTTTTCGCGGATCTTGTTTGCAGCTTCGTCGAGTTCGAACAGCGTCAGGTCGTAGCCACCCGTTATGTTGATCAGCACGCCCTTCGCGCCTTCCAACGAAATCTCGTCCAAGAGCGGGTTCGCAATAGCCTTTTCTGCGGCTTGGATCGCGCGGCTCTCGCCCTCGGCCTCGCCCGTGCCCATCATAGCTTTGCCCATCTCGTCCATCACGGCACGGACGTCGGCGAAGTCGAGGTTGATAAGGCCCGGACGTACCATCAGGTCAGTTACGCCTTTCACGCCTTGATAGAGCACATCATCCGCAAGGGAGAACGCCTCCGTAAAGGTCGTGTTCTCATTGGCGAGACGGAACAGGTTCTGGTTCGGGATGATGATCAGCGTATCCACAACCTTCTGCAGCGCTTCAACGCCTGCTTCAGCCTGTTTCATGCGCTTGCCGCCCTCGAACTGGAACGGCTTTGTCACAACACCGACCGTCAGCACGCCGAGCTCACGCGCGGCTTGTGCGATGATTGGTGCAGCGCCGGTACCGGTGCCTCCACCCATACCTGCTGTAATGAAACACATATGTGCACCGGCAAGATGATCGACGATCTGCTCAATGCTTTCTTCTGCGGCGGCGGCACCCACTGTTGCCCGCGCCCCTGCGCCCAAACCTTCAGTGACTTTAACACCCATCTGGATCTTCGAGCTGGACTGCGATTGCTGCAGTGCTTGCGCATCCGTGTTTGCGACAACGAACTCGACACCTTCGAGCTGCTGCTCGATCATGTTGTTCACCGCGTTACCACCAGCACCACCAACACCAAATACTGTGATACGAGGCTTCAGCTCTTCCTCTTGTCCTGGGAGGGAAAGGTTCAATGTCATGCTCATTCCGCCTGTTATCTTTGCCCGTCCCGCGGGCAGATTCTTTCATATTAGTAACACACTACCGTTTTGTCGCAGTTTCGTCACGCCCAAAGCGGAAAAAACTACAAAATATAGGCGTTTCTTTGCTTCTTTGGTGAAGATTTCGAAGCTGACGCGACACCTCGTAGTTGGCCTTTAGCGCACCACAAGCGGGTCCACTCAAACGGGCAGACCGAAGACGTCCATATGTTTCAGCAGCTTGTCCGGTAGAGTTGACGTGAACCGGACCGATTTTTCACCAATTATCCTTGAACCACTTCATAGCGCGCTTGAGCGAACGCGCGGGATAGGTTTCGGCAGGAATATCGAAATCCCACCATTCATCTTGCGGATTCGCAGCAAATAATGTGAGGCCAACCGCCCCAGAGAACGCCGGACCCGTGGCCGCCTGCGGCAAACCTTGCACCCGCAACGGACGACCGAGTCGCACCTGCTGGCCAAGGATCTTGCTTGCCAAACCGTCCAAGCCCGGGATTTGGCTCGCCCCGCCAGTCAGCACGATCTTTTGGCTCGGCAGATGTTCAAACCCAGCCGCATCCAAGCGCGCGCGCACCTCCTCCAGAATTTCTTCCACCCGAGGACGCATGATCCCAATCAGTTCGGCACGGCTGACCGTCCGGCGGTCATGCTCCCAATCTCCGGTCTCTCCACCGACCTCGATCATCTCACGATCATCCATGCCGGTGGCAAGCACGCCGCCATAAAACGTCTTGATCCGCTCCGCCGTTGCCATTGGCACCTGAAGGCCCATGGAAATATCGCCAGTCACATGGTCGCCACCCATGCGCACCGCATCGGCATAGATCATATGCTTGCGCATAAAGATGGAAACGCCCGTGGACCCGCCGCCAAAATCGATGCAGGCCGCGCCAAGCTCTTGCTCGTCCTCCACCAGCGCCGAAATACCGGAGGCGTAAGACGATGACGCAAGCCCTGCGAGTTCGAGGTCACACCGTTTGATGCAGAAGAACAGGTTCTGAACCGCAACCGCATCCACAGTCAGCATGTGCATGTCAGTGGTCAGCTTATTGCCGATCTGACCGCGCGGGTCGGCCATCGCGCTGCGGTGATCGAGGGAAAAGTTCACCGGCTGCGCATGCAGAACCTCGCGATCCGATCCGTAATCCGGCACATCGCAAGAGGCCATCACGCGCGCGATGTCATTGTCTGTGACCGTGCCACCATCAATCTCAACCATGCCATCAAGCCCGTAGGATCGAGGACGCGCACCACTCAGGCAGGCAATCACGTGATCGACGCGAACATTGGCCATCTTCTGCGCGGCTTGAACTGCAGTACGGATTGCCCGCTCGGTCTCTTGCATTGCGTCGACTTCGCCAAACCGCACACCGCGCGACCGCGTTGTCGCAGCACCAATGACGCGGAATTGCGACTGACCAGCAAGGGAGCCGATCCCATCCGCATCCCGCAAATTCCGCGGGCCATCAAACCGAAGGACAAGGCAGGCAATCTTGGACGTGCCCACATCAAGGATCGCGATCACACCGCGTTGCATCGCTGCTTTGCGCATTTGGCGCATGGCCCGCTGGCTTTCGTAGACGTCCCTGATCACTCTTCTATTCCTTCTACATTCACCCGCCGCAGTGCAGATGTGGCCTCTGATGTGAGCTGTACGGTCGCTCGTGTGCCGTTGCGCAAATCGATTGCCACAACATCGCGGTCGAGCAGGTTGTTCGTTTGGTGGAGGGCGATGACCCGATCAAGCGCCGGAATTGGCCCATCCGCTGGCAATTTGATCCGCTGCCCGCGATCTAGAACGATGTCCCAGCGGCGTTCACCCATGCGCACCAAGCCGCGCACACGGGGGGCCAAAGGGCCGGCATTGCGGAACAAGGTCAGAGCTTCTTGGAGATGTCCCTGCGCCCCGTCCCCTGCGATGAGCGGCAGATCAAGCCGATCATTTCGAGATGCAACAACACCTGTGAAAACGCCACCAGCATCCAAAAGCTGCAAATTGTCAGCCGCACGCCAAAGGGCCACGGGAATGCGCGGGGTGACTTCAACGGTCAACGCGCCGCTCTCCCCCACTCGTACACTCGCATCATCAACCGCATTCAAAGCGGCCACAGTTTCACGCATTTCTTCGAGATCGAGGTCGAAGGAAGAGACAGGAAACTCCAGCGGCAAAACGCGGCGCAGGTCAGCCTCCAACACAGGGCCAGCGCCTTTCACGTCGAGCGAGGCGACCATGAACTCCGGCCGCATCTGCACCGCCTCTTTCGCGTCGCTAATCCGTTGGTTCAACGCATCCACCCGCGCCTCATCCGAAAACCAGTTCACCGCGATGACAGCCACCAAGACCATTGGGACACCCACGCGCACAAGCGTGACGAATCCGGGCGTCAGCATCAGTCGCTGAAGGCGGTAATCCCATTTCGACGGGGCCGGATCGCGGAGCGACGCGCGGCTGGTGCGGCGGATCAGCGGTCGCATGACGCATCCTCCACCATCCAACGGCACAACTCTGGAAACGACATGCCGCAGTGTTCGGCCTGTTCCGGCGCCAGCGACGTCAACGTCATACCGGGTTGGGTGTTTGTCTCAAGCAGAATCAAACCATCCAGCCCGCGCGTTTCGTCCCAGCGATAGTCGGTCCGCGTCAGCCCGCGACAGCCCAAAGCGTTGTGCGCGCGCAAGGCGTAATCGAGGCAGGCATCGGTAATCTCTTGCGGGATGTTGGCAGGCACTTCGTGGCGGGAGCCACCTTCAGCGTATTTCGCTTGATAGTCGTACCAACTGTCCGTGATGATATCCGTGACCGCCAATGCTCTGTCGCCGACAACCGTTGTGGTCAACTCGCGGCCGGGGGCATACGCCTCCACCATCACTTGTGCAGGCATGTCGCGGGCCAATTGCGGCGGTCCGTTAGGCGCGTCGCCGACGATATAGACACCGACGGACGATCCCTCGTTGTAGGGCTTCACGACATATGGCGGCTCCATCACATGTGCTGCAGACACATCAGCGGAGTCGGCGATGATTGACCTTACAAACGGCAACCCCGCTGCGGCATAAACTTCTTTAGTGCGCTGCTTATCCATTGCGATGGCGGACGCCATAACACCCGAATGCGTGTAAGGCATCCTGATCCATTCCAGCAAGCCTTGGACGCAACCATCCTCACCCCAGCGGCCATGCAGCGCATTGAAGACGACATCAGGTGAAATCTCTTGCAGGCGCGCGACAAGGTCGGGGCCAGCATCGACCTCCACAACCTCGCATCCTGTTGCCCGCAACGCTGCTGCACACTCCCGACCCGAACTAAGCGATACGTCACGCTCTACCGATGGGCCGCCCATCAAAACAACAACCTTGGGGTCTGTCCTGCTCGACATATCCCATCCGCCTCTTGCGCGGGCCTTTGGACCCGTCTTTATTCTATGATCCTTGCCTCGGATCGGACCCGTTCAAGCGGGTCAATTCTTGTTATTTTGCGGGTTCAGGCGCTTCGCGCTCTCCCACCCGCATAATTTCCCATTCTAGCGTGATCCCGCTATCTGCGTAAACCGCTTTTCGTACCTCCTCGCCCAAATCCTCCAGATCCGCAGCCGTCGCACCGCCTGCGTTGGTGAGGAAGTTGGAATGCATCTCATTCATCACCGCCCCGCCGCGCGTTGCACCCCGCATTCCAGCGTTGTCGATGACTTTCCATGCTTTGAGCTCATGCGTGTCATCCGCCTGCCCTGTGGAGCTAAATCCCGCCGGATTACGAAACGTCGATCCAGCTGTGCGATCTTTGGTGGGCTGCGTCTCGTCGCGCTTGGCGAGCTGGGCGTCCATCCGCGCGTGGAGTTCTTCCACATCCGCTGGCTCCGCTTTGAGGGTAGCCGACACAAGAACGGCGCCGTCCGGCAACTGCGAGGACCTATAGGCGAATTTTAAGTCGCCTGCACCAAGCGTCTTGCGTGTGCCGTCCCGCAGCACGACCTCTGAGGATTGGAATACATCCGCTGTGTAGCTGCCGTAGCAGCCAGCATTCATCCGCACCGCACCGCCGATACTGCCCGGAATGGTGCGCAGGAATGTCAGATCGAGGCCCGCATCGGCCGCCTTACGCGCCACATGAGCATCCAATGCCGCAGCACCCGCCGTCACGGTTTGCCCCTGAATCTCAATCCCGTTGAAGCCTCGACCCAGCCGGATCACGACCCCCCGCACGCCGCCATCGCGCACGATGAGGTTGCTGCCTACGCCCAATGGAAACACCGGCACAGATGGATCGAGGTTTGCCAGGAAATGCGCCAGATCATCCGCATCAGCCGGTTGGAACAGCACATCAGCGGGGCCACCGATCCGCAGCCACGTTAACCCATCAAGCGCCATATCGGGCGTCAAGCGACCGCGCACTTCTGGCAGATCAAAGTTCATTTCCGCTCATCCCGTCGCCGCATCCAGATGCCCACCAAACCGCCCGCACTCGCCCCAAGAAAGGCTGGCAGTGCAAACAAAAGCGCCAAACTGATCACTTGCACAGGGTCCAGACCGATCGGTGTCTTAATGCCGAAATAGAGGATCACCAAGGCCGCGCCAATCACCGAAATGATCGTCAAAGCCTGCCCGGACTTTCCCTTATGCATCAGGATTGCCATCGCAAAGAAGGGGATCAAGGCACAGAGCGACATGCCGCTGAGGACAACCGCTTCCGCCATTCGTCAGCTGCCAACCACGCGGCGCATCCAGCGCCACAGATAAATGACAGGCCAGCGCAGGAAAGAGGCACCGACAATCAGCGCTACGAGACCGATCCATGGACCGTTTTCATAAGTGACCCAGCCCAACAACGGCACACCAATCGCAATCAAGAAATAGGCACGCCGCCAATGGTTATCGTTTGACGGAATGGCCGCTAAAACAGCCGCCAAGATGATCCACAAACATATAGCCCAAAGTGAAAAGCTCATCTCTTTGGTATCTCCACCGCTTCGCCACGCGCGCACTTCCAGAAATAGCGCAACGGGTTTCGGAACATCGACACGAACCCTGTAAGTCCCAAAACGCTCACCCACCAGCCATAATCGACGCCAAGCCAGACGATCAAGATGGGCGCAAGGATCAGGAGCGTCACCCCCGGCACGTACTGCCGACGCATCGGCAACAGGGCCACGATGGCGGAGGCCAGCACCCAAAGACAGGCAAAGATGGCGGAAAGGGTCATGCTTTCATCTGCTCCGGCAGTGCATTGGCCCAATTGCTGATGGTACCCGCACCAAGGCAAACAACCATATCACCGGCGCTTGCCTGATCCCGCACCAGACGAGTCAGATCGTCCTGATCGACGACCGCAACTGCGTGACGGTGGCCATGACGCACAAGCCCAGCCACAAGATCGTCGCGCGAAGCGCCTTCAATTAGCTCTTCACCGGCGGCAAACACCTCGGCGATGCCTACCACGTCTGCATCGTTGAAACAGGCGCAAAACTCTTCGAAATGATGATGGAGGCGCGTGTAGCGATGCGGCTGATGCACGGCGATGACGCGCCCCTCTGTCGCCTGCCGCGCCGCTTTCAGGACCGCTGCAATCTCAACAGGATGGTGGCCGTAATCATCAATAATCGTCACGCCATCAATCTCCGCCACTTTGGTGAAGCGCCGGTTAACTCCGCCAAAGCCCTTCAAAGCGGCTTTGATCTCCTCCGCCTTCATCGCAAGATGACGCGCCACAGCCACAGCCGACAAAGCGTTGGACACGTTGTGATCGCCCGGCATGGGCAGCTCACAGCTTTCGATCACCATCCCTTCGCCTTGCAAGGCGATGTCAAAATGCGCGACGCCCGCCTTGTAGGTCAGGTTGACGGCTCGCACATCGGCCTGAGCATTGAAGCCAAACGTCACGACCCGCCTGTCGCTGATTTTCCCGACAAGCGACTGCACATCCGGATCATCGGTGCAGCAGACGGCGAGACCATAGAACGGGATATTGGACACGAAGTCGAAAAAGCCCTGATGCAGCGCCTCTTCCGTTCCCCAATGCTCCATGTGCTCCGGGTCAATGTTCGTCACGATCGCAATGGTCGCAGGCAGGCGGTTGAAGGTGCCGTCGCTCTCGTCGGCCTCAACCACCATCCATTCGCCCTTACCCATCCGAGCGTTGGAACCATAGGCGTGAATGATCCCGCCGTTGATCACCGTCGGATCAATCCCGCCCTCATCCAAGAGCGCGGCGACCATTGTCGTCGTTGTCGTCTTCCCATGCGTGCCCGCGACAGCGACATTGGACTTCAGACGCATCAGTTCCGCCAACATCTCCGCCCGCCGCACAATCGGCAAACCCATTGCGCGGGCCGCGTCATATTCCGCATTCCCCGGCTTGATGGCGGAGGAGATCACGACAACCTCTGCGTTTTCCAAGTTCTCAGCCCGCTGCCCCTCAAAAATAAGCGCACCTTTGGTCTTCAAACGATCCGTGATCTTTGTAGTTTTCAGGTCAGAGCCTTGAACGATATAGCCGTGACTCAATAAAACCTCCGCAATGCCCGACATGCCAATGCCGCCAATCCCCACAAAATGGATGGGGCCAACATCCAACGGCAGTTTCGTCGCAGCACTCATTCTGAGGTCTCCATCCACTAGTGTTGGGGCCTTTGCGCCAATTCTTCGACCAATGCAACCAATCGCTCTGTCGCATCTAGCTTACCACACGACAGCGCCGCTGCCGCCATCATCGATGCCACTTCGGGATTTCCCAATATCCGCTCAATCGTATCGGCCAAGGTCTGCGGCGTCATCTGGCTTTCTGGCATCAGCACAGCAGCGTTTGCCTCCACCATCGCGCGCGCGTTGGCGGTTTGCTCGTCACGGATCGCTTGCGCCAAAGGCACAAAGATCGCGGGCCTGCCAATCACGCTGACATCGGCTACCGTGGACGCCCCAGATCGCGCAATCAAAAGCTGCGCTTCCGCCAACCGCTCCGGCACATCGTCAAAGAAGGTTTGCACCTCCGCCGCGATCCCCGCTTGGGCATAGGCCACTTCCGCCCGACCCACATCCTCGGGCCGCGCTTGGTGACTGATGCGAATGTTCTGCTTCAAGTCGTCCGGCAATGCAGCCAGTGCCGCTGGCACCACGTCGGACAGGATACGCGCACCCTGCGACCCGCCCATCATCAAGATCGACATCGGATAGTCACCTGGCGGGATGTACCCTGCCCCTGCGCGATCCAAAATGGCCGCCCGCACTGGGTTGCCAACATCGACGCCGTCAACGCCCTCCGGCAACTCCGTGGGCCACGTCCCGCAGGCAATCCGGTCGACGCGCTTTGCAAATATCTGGTTCACCCTACCCAAGACGCCGTTCTGCTCGTGGATCATCCGGGGCTTGCGCAGCGCCCAAGCCGCCGTCATCGCAGGGATCGCTGGATAACCACCAAAACCCACGACAATCGCTGGCTGTTCCTTCCGCATCTGCAAAATCGCAGCAAGCGAGCCCGCCAAAATACGAAATGGTACGAGGGCCTTCTGCACCACACCACCCCGCGCAAAAGTCGCCGATGCCACATGCTGAATATCAACCGCCTCTGGGAACCCACTAGCATAGCGCGCGCCGCGATCATCAGTGCTCAACCGGACCCGCCAGCCTTTGGCCAACAACGCCTCTGCCAAAGCCTGCGCTGGGAACATATGTCCACCCGTTCCCCCGGCAGCGATGATCGCCAATGGTGCGCTCATCGAGCGGCCCGACGCATCAAGATATCTTCCATCTCACCCTGCGTCCGCGTCCGCGTGAACGCCAAGAGCATACCAACGGCAATGCCGCCCGCGATGAGTGATGACCCCCCATATGATACGAAAGGCAAGGTCATACCCTTGGCTGGCAACAGCCGCACCGCGACACCCATGTTGATCATCGCTTGCACGCCAAATGCACAGGCCAAACCCGTACCCGCCAAACGAATGAACGGATCACGCTCTTTCATCAGGCGCACCAAGCTGCGCACCACGACCATGGCATAAAGCGCGATGATGACCATGACGCAGATAAGGCCGTACTCCTCTGCCGCGACCGCGATGATGAAGTCTGTGTGTGCATCGGGCAGAGACCATTTCACCTGCCCCTCGCCCACGCCAACGCCAAACAACCCACCCTCCCGGATTGCCGCTGTGGCATAGCCGAGCTGTGTGGTCGGATCGACGTCTGGCGACAAAAACCCGTCAATGCGCCGCGCAAAGTGTTCGGAATTGGAGTAGGCAAAATTGCCCGCCAAAACCACCAACCCTGCAATCGCAATCAGCAGCAGCATCGGCGCTCCGCCAACGAAATACATCACACCCCATGCAAACAGGATCAAACAGGCCTGCCCAAAGTCCGGCTGAAGCGCAAGAAAGCTGCACACAATGATGGCCAGCGCAAAGGAATAGGCCCGCCCTGGCGGCCCCCCAATTTCCTGACTGGCCGCCAATAGCCACGCTGTCATCACAATAAACCCAGGTTTCAAAAACTCCGACGGCTGTAAGGAGGCAAAGCCAAGCGAGTACCAGCGCGTCGCGCCTTTCCCGAAGTCGGTACCAAAGATGGGCAGTAAGGCCACCGCCACAAAGGCCACAATGAACCCCAAAACGGCCAAGCGCCGCACCAGATGCGGCGACATCATGGAGACGATGAACATCGTCGCAATCGCCACCCCGCCAAAGAACCCTTGTCGCGCGACGTAATAAAATGGGTCGAGCCCGTTCTTGCTCGCCAAAGGCGGCGACGACGCCAGCCCCAGCAAAATCCCGATTGCAAAAAGGACCAGAATGGACGTAAATGTCCACCGATCCACCGTCCGCCACCAGCGTGGAAGGATGGGATCGATCACCACCATGGGTGCCCTGCCATAGACCATGTCTGTCATGGTACCGCCACCAAATCTGCCTCACGCCTCGATTTATTCGAGGTCTATTCGCCAAGTATATCGCACCTTGCCGCACTGATCCACTTAAATTCAAAGCGCATCTGCAAGTTCTTTCGCTCACAATACCTCCGCCGGAGGCCCCCGAGGCTTGCCAAATGGGACGAGCTTGGGCAGGGGTGACGCATGCAGGTCAACACGCTCATAATTGGTGCCGGTGCCGCTGGCATGATGGCCGCCGCTCATTCCGGCGGGTCGGTCTTGGTTGTCGATCACGCAAAGGCCCCGGGTGAGAAGATCCGCATTTCCGGCGGCGGGCGGTGTAATTTCACCAACCTTTATGCCGCACCAGATTACTTCCTGTCTCAGAACCCGCATTACGCAAAATCTGCGCTCAGCCAGTACACACAATGGGATTTCATCGACCTCGTAACGCGCCACAAGATCGCCTATCACGAAAAGACACTAGGCCAGCTGTTCTGCGACACCAGCGCGAAAGACATCATCGCGATGCTTCGGTCGGAGATGCAGCAAGCAGCGGCGGCGCTTTGGCTCTCAACAGAGGTTACGTCCGTCCAGCATGACGGTGACTTCAAAGTCACCTTGTCGAAAGACAGGCAGACCCATGAGGTCACGGCCCAAAACCTGATCGTTGCCACAGGCGGCAAATCGATCCCCAAAATGGGCGCGACAGGTCTTGCCTATCAAATTGCGGAGCAGTTCGGCCTCCGTCTCATCACACCGCGTCCCGGTTTGGTCCCGCTGACATTTACCGATGGACGTTTCAAAGCCCTTGCCGGCGTTGCACTGCCTAGCAAAGTTTCTGCCAACGCCAACAGTTTCGAAGAAGCCACACTTTTCACCCATCGCGGTCTTTCTGGCCCCGCGATCCTGCAAGCGTCTTCTTACTGGCACGAAGGGGAAGCGATCGAGGTTGATTGCGCACCACGCACCGACCTCTTCACCGCTCTAAAATCCCAACGCCAAACCGATAGCCGCAAGGCCCTGTCGACGGTCCTGGCGCAACACCTGCCCGCCCGTTTGGCGCAGTATCTGACAGAGGCTTGGGATCTCTCCGGCAACCTTGCCGACTGCTCGGACGTGAGACTGGCCGAGATCGCAACCCACCTGCACCGCTGGCAACTGACCCCCTCTGGGTCAGAAGGGTACCGCACGGCCGAAGTCACCCTCGGCGGGATTGACACGGATGATCTCAGCTCGAAGACGATGGAAGCCAAAGCGGTCCCTGGCCTCTACTTCATTGGGGAAGCTGTCGATGTGACAGGCTGGCTCGGCGGATATAACTTCCAATGGGCGTGGTCATCGGGCTGGGTCGCCGGACAAGCGATCCAAGCCAAGCCTGCTTAGCCGCCCAGCGCCGCTTTCACCAACGACGTAAAGTCCTCACCGCGTTTCTCGAAACTGTCGTATTGGTCAAAGGACGCCGCCGCAGGTGCCAAAAGCACAACCTCTCCCGCCTGGGCATCAGCATGTGCGGCAGCCACAGCCGCCTCCATCGTAATGCACACCTGCGCATCAACACCCGCCAACTGACGCGCGAAATCGGCTGCCTCCCGACCAATGACATAGGCTTTCTGAACGGAGCCTGTGTGCGGCAGCAACGCCTCCAGCCCGCCATCTTTCTGAAATCCGCCACAAATCCAACGGATTTTGTCAAACGCCTGCAACGCCTTAGACGCACTATCAACATTGGTGGCTTTGCTGTCGTTCACATAGCGGACGCCGTGCGCCTCACTCACAACCTGTGACCGATGCGGCAGGCCCGGATAGCTTCTGAGCGCGGCCTCGATCCCGCGCGGACCGATCCCCAATGTGCGACAGGCTGCAAACGCGGCACAAGCGTTCTGATGATTGTGCGCACCCGGCAACCCAGCGATGTCACGCAAATCGATAGAGGCCACCTGCCGCCCTTTCCGTGTTTCCACCAAGAAATCCTTCTTGGCAAAGACATTCCATCCGGAACCACCGAGCTTGCGTACCGCAGAAATCCGCAGGACACGATCATCGGACCCGTCAGAGAGTTGATTGGCCAGATGCCGCCCTTCATCTTCATCCACTCCGATGACAGCCCGATCCGGCCCACCTTCGGCAAACAGCCGGCGCTTGGCCGCGAAATACCCGCCAAGCCCCGCATGCCGATCCAAGTGATCTGGGGAGAGGTTCGTGAACACGGCCACGTCCGGTGTCATCGCGCGGGCAAGGTCGGTCTGATAGGAAGACAACTCCAACACAACGACCTCGCCGTCTTGGGCTGGCTCCAAATCCAACACCCCGCGCCCAATGTTGCCCGCCAATTGCGCAGGGCGGCCGTTTTCAACGAGGATATGATGGATGAGCGCCGACGTCGTGGATTTCCCATTCGATCCTGTGACCGCGATCACCTTGGGCGTCGTTTCAAAATTGTCCCAATCTGCTGTCGCGTAGGAGCGGAAGAAAAGGCCAATATCATTGTCAACGGGAACACCCGCCTCCCATGCCTTCGCAATGACCAGATTGGGCGCAGGATAAAGATGCGGAATCCCGGGGGAGACAATCAGCGCCGCAACACCGTCAAACGCACCATCTTTGCCCAAATCGCGAAGATAAAACCCGTCTTCCGCGGCCGCCTGCTGCGCGTCCGCGCCATCGTCCCAAACAACCGCATGCGCGCCGCCAGCTTCCAACGCCGATGCCGCCGCCCGACCTGACCGGCCCAGCCCTAAAACAGCGACCGTCTGCCCTGCATATCCCTGAACTGGAATCATCGCGCCTCAGTCCTCACCCCATGTTCAGTGCAGACTGCCGATGAAGATATGCCGATGCAAGAGGCCACGCCGCACATGTTGGCCGCCTAGCGTACCTTCAACGTTGCCAATCCGATCACCGCCAAGATGAGCGACACGATCCAAAACCGAATGACGATTTGCGGCTCGGCCCATCCCTTCTTTTCATAGTGGTGATGGATTGGCGCCATCAGAAACACCCGCCGACCCGTCGCTTTGAAATAGAGCACCTGAATAATGACGGACAGCGCCTCCACCACGAAAAGCCCGCCGACGATGGCCAAGACAATCTCGTGCTTTGACGCCACGGCGATCGCGCCCAGCGCACCGCCCAAAGCAAGTGATCCTGTATCGCCCATAAAGACGGCGGCAGGGGGCGCGTTGTACCAAAGAAAGCCCAAACCGCCGCCTATAAGACCAGCCACAAAGACCAGCAGTTCGCCCGTGCCCGGCACGTAATGCAGGCCTAAGCTTGCGGTGAAGTCCACGCGTCCGACGAAGTAGGCAATAATGCCCAGCGCACCGGAGGCAATCATCACAGGCATGATAGCCAAACCGTCTAAGCCGTCTGTCAGGTTCACCGCATTCGCAGCACCGACGATAACGATGATGGCGAAAGGAACGAACAGAATGCCAAGATTCAGCAGCACATCCTTGAAGACCGGCACGGCGAGCTGTCCAGCAAGGTCAACGGGATGCAACTGTGTCGCCCAATATCCAGCGATCGCCGCAATCAGCAAACCAAGGGCAAGGCGGACTTTGCTTGGCACGCCGGCCGTGTTTTGCTTGGAGACTTTGGCATAATCATCGGCAAAGCCGATCAAGCCAAAGGACATTGTGACAAAAAGCACGAGCCACACAAATCCATTGTCCAAGCGCGCCCAAAGCAGGGTGCTGACCAGCAACGCCCCAACGATCAGCAACCCGCCCATCGTCGGCGTACCAGCCTTGGCGATATGGGTTTCAGGCCCATCTTCGCGGATCGGCTGGCCCTTGCCCTGCTTGCGGCGCAAAACGTTGATCAGAGGCACCCCGAAGAAGAAGCCAAACAGCAACGATGTGAAGAATGCACCGCCCGCCCGAAACGTAATGTATCGAAAGAGGTTAAAGAAATCGCCGCCGTCTGACATCGCGGTCAACCAATATAGCATGTGCCTGTGCCCTTATTTTTATTGCCTTTAGGCTTGCCTGAGTTTGCGGATGGCGTCAACGACCAAGCTGACTTTGCTTCCCTTTGATCCCTTCACCAACACAACGTCACCCGCATCGACAAGCGCGTTTGATCGCGCTGCGAGCTCTGACGCCTGCTCGGACCACAGGCCGCGTTTTTCTTCGGGAAGTGCGTCATGCAGTTGTTTCATGCGCGGTCCAGAGCAATGCACAATATCCGCGCAAAGAAGGTTCTGATCGCCCGCCAAAGCGGCGTGCATCTCCATCTCCTTCGGCCCCAGTTCCAGCATGTCCCCTAATATGGCGACCCGCCGCCCCTTCACGACCCGCCCGACATTGTCCACCGGTGTGGCAGCGGCGAGGATTTCAAAGGAGGCTGTCATGGAGGTCGGGTTCGCGTTGAACGCATCATCAATGAGATAGATCACCTCATCCAAATTGGCGGGGTCGAGCGTGACCTCCTCCCGCGAGCCGCGCCCAGATGGTGGCACCCAGCGCGCGATGTCTAGGGAGGCTTGCATCGGATCAGCGCACAAAGCCTCCGCCACAGCCAAAACGCCAACCGCGTTCGATGCAAAATGCCGACCCGCAACTGACAGTTTGAAGAGGTAGTCTTCGTCCCCATGCTTGGCGGCAATCATCGTCTTGTCGTCAGACAGGCGGACGTTGGTGATTTCCCAATCCACACCTGTTGCCCCGAACCAGATTGCCGCAGCGCCAGCATCGGACGCTTTGTCTGCCAAGATCGACGCTGTTTCGATATCGGCGTTCAGCACCGCCGCACCGCCTGCCTTTATCCCGTCGATGATGGATGCTTTTTCAGCCGCGATCCCTGCGATGTCGTTGAAGGCTTCCAAATGCGCGGCAGCGACGGTCGTAATCATGGCAACATCGGGCGCAGCCATCCGTGCGAGAGGGGCAATCTCACCGGGATTGCTCATGCCAATCTCGATGATAGCAAACTCAGTGTCGGCGGGCATCCTTGCGAGCGTCAACGGCACGCCCCAATGGTTGTTGTAAGACGCTTCTGCCGCATGGGTCTTCCCTTGGGCTGACAACACCTCCCGCAACATTTCCTTGGTCGACGTTTTACCAACGGAGCCTGTGATACCAACGACCTTAGCCCTCGTGCGGGCACGTGCGGCTTTGCCCAAATCCTCCAAAGCGAGCAACACATCATCAACAATCAAAAGCGGCATATCCTCTGCCACCCCCTCCGGTCGGTGGGTAACAAGCGCGGCTGCGGCCCCTTTTTCAAGAGCCTGTGCCACAAAATCATGGCCATCGCGCACGTCTTTCAACGCAACAAACAAATCACCTAGTTGCAGCGTCCGCGTATCAATTGACACGCACGTTGCAACCCAATCGGTCGTGGCCGTTCCCCCCGTCGCCTTCGCCGCCTCCGCAGCGGTCCAGAGCGTCATATCCGTCCCTCAAGTGCGGCAACTGCCACGCTCGCCTGTTCGACGTCATCAAACGGCAGCACGCTGTCACCAAAAATTTGCCCACTCTCGTGGCCTTTGCCCGCGATCAACAGCGCGTCACCCACTTGCAAAGCATCGATCCCGCGTAGGATGGCTTCAGCCCTGTCCCCGACTTCAACAACTTCCGCCCCGCCCTGCTGGACCGCGCCGGCCGTCACGGCCGCGCGGATGCTGCTTGGCTCTTCTGTCCGTGGATTGTCATCCGTCACAATCACCAGATCCGCGTGTTCCGCGGCAGCCGCCCCCATCAAGGGGCGCTTTGTCGTATCACGGTCTCCACCCGCCCCAACAATGGCAACAATCTTGCCCATGACATGTGGGCGCATCGCTTGCAGCGCCGTGGCGACAGCATCAGGTGTGTGAGCATAGTCTACAAAAACCGCCGCGCCATTGTCACGGGTCGCCGCCAATTCCATACGGCCGCGCACAGTTGTCAGGGTCTCAAGCACCTCAAACACTTCCGTCGGTGCCGCACCCGCCGCGATGACAAGTCCTGCGGCCAACAGCACGTTGTCGGCTTGGAAGCCACCGATCAAGTTCAACCGAGTCTGAAACGGCTTGCCTTGCCAATTAAACCGCACATCTTGCCCTGTTGCATCAAACCGGCGCGCCAGCAGGCGCAATCGGGCCGCTTCCGTGCAACCCACGCCAATGATCTCCTGCCCGCGCGCCTCGCAAATCGCAGCGACATCCGACCCTTTCGGATCATCAAGATTGATGACCGCCACACCGTCCAGCGCCAATACGCGGGCAAAAAGGCCCATCTTGGCGTCAAAATACGCCTCGAACGTTTCGTGGTAATCCAGATGGTCCTGCGTGAAATTCGTGAACCCAGCCGCCGTCAGCATCACCCCATCCAACCGCCGCTGGTCGAGGCCGTGGCTCGATGCCTCCATCGCGACATGGGTGACGTTATGGTCTGACGCTTCAGCAAGCACGCGGTGCAACGTAATCGGCTCCGGCGTCGTGTGGTTCAGCGGATGCGACCACGCTCCCTCCACCCCGGTTGTTCCCAAATTCAAACCGGCAAGACCAATAGCCTCCCAAATTTGGCGCGTGAAGGTGGAGACGGAGGTTTTTCCATTCGTGCCGGTAACGGCAACGACCGTGGCGGGATGCGCCCCGAACCAGAGGGACGCGGTCTGCGCCAGTGTCTGACGAGAGTCTTGCGCAACAATGACCGCCACATCCCCCTTCGCCAGATCGTCCTTCGCATACTCTGCACCATCCGCATCTGTCAGGATCGCAGATGCACCAGCCGCAATTGCTGTGCCAATGAATTTCGCGCCGTGCACATTAGCACCCGGCAATGCCGCAAAAAGCGTGCCTGGACCAACCTCACGACTGTCAACGGTGATGTGGCGCACCTGCGCTTCGCGGCCCATTTGGGCCGTCAGCCCCAGTTCCGCCAATGAAGATGTTTTGCTCATGCCCGCCCTCGTGCCGTTCGGAGCTTAGTTTGAGGTCAGTGTTACACCGATGGGTTCAATCGTTTCAACTTCTGGCCGGAGATCAAGCAGGGGTGCGACACGGCGGATCATCTCTGCCGCAACTGGCACGGCGGTCCAACCGGCGGTGCGGCGCGGCTCATCGCCGGACGTTTCAACCGGCTCGTCCATGGTGACGATCAGCACGTATTTCGGGTCGCTGGCTGGGAAGACGCTCGCAAATGTCGCGATGACCTTATCCTCGTAATACCCGCCACCGCGCTCTAACGGCTTGTCGGCGGTCCCCGTCTTGCCCGCAACTTCATATCCCTCAACCTCACCAAAGGACGCGGTGCCGCGCACAACAACTTGGCGCAGCATGTCCAATGCGCGGCGGCTGACCGCTTCGCGCACGACCCGCTCCCCTTGCTGTGGGGCATCCTGCTTCAAAAGCGTCGGCTCCACACGCGTCCCACCATTCAGAAGCGACGCATATCCCGCTGCCAAATGCAGCGGTGATGAGGACAGTCCATGCCCGTAAGAGATTGTCATCGTTGAGATTTCCGACCAATTCCTCGGCAACAGCGGTTTGCCGGTAGGCGCCTCGATCATCTCAATCGGGGTCGGTTCAAGGAACCCAAGCCCGTCCAAGAATTCCCGCTGACGTTCCGCACCGATCATCATCGCCACCCGCGCGGTGCCTATGTTGGAAGATTTTACGATCACATCCGTCGTCGACAACTCCGGCCCATAGTTGCGGAAATCGCGGATCTTGAAACGGCCCCACGTTAGCGGCCCCGTCGTATCAATCATCGTGTTCGGATTGACGACGTTGAGGTCCATGGCTTGAGCAATCGTAAAGATCTTGAAGGTCGATCCCAGTTCATAGACACCCTGAACCGCGCGGTTGAATAGCGGGCTGTCGGACTGATCGCCTTCGGTCAGAACAGCCGGTCGGCTGTTGGGGTCAAAGTCCGGCAAAGACACGAGGGAAATCACTTCGCCCGTATGAATGTCCATCAGGATGGAGGTCGCACCCTTCGCGTTCATCAACGACATGCCGCCAGCCAGCACCTGCTCGCTTGTCGCTTGCACGGTCAGGTCGAGCGAGAGTTCCAGCGGAGCACCTTCGTTCGCGGGGTCGCGCAGGAGCGCATCAAACTGACGCTCAACGCCCGCAACGCCGATCACCTCTGCACTTGCGACGCCCTCTCGGCCATAGCTCGCGCCACCCAAAACATGCGCCGCAATCGGGCCGTTCGGGTAGAGCCGCATTTCGCGCGGGCCAAACAGCAATCCGGGGCTACCAATGTCATGTACCGCTTGGCGTTGCTCAGGGCTAATCTGCTTGCGAACCCACAGGAATTTCCGGTCGCTGGTGAAATTTTCGAGAAGTTTCTCTTCATCCAGCTCAGGAAAGATATGTACAAGTTCTGCCGCCGCATAAATCGGATCAATCATGTCCTGCGGATGTGCATAGAGCGAGTAAGTTTGTAGATTAGTCGCAAGAATACGACCATTTCTGTCAACAATATCAGCACGTTGACCAATAATTGGGTTGCCGGAGACGGAGGCGCGCGGCTCTTCCGGTTCAGAGGTTGCCAATGTGCCCATGCGAAGGCCAATTGTGAGAAAAGCACAAAAGAACATCGCTGCCATGACCAACAAACGCCCCTCGGCACGCAACCGCGCCTTGTCGCGCATCGCCTCATGACGGCGGCGCTTATTCGCCGCCTCAATCAGCGCAGGATCATGCCCCCCGTCGCGGGCACGCAGAACCGTGGCAAGGGGGCGCAGCGGGGTCCGGATCATAGGGGATCCTCTTCCGTGCTTTGCGGAACAGAGCTCACATCAATCGGATTGATGATTGGCAGAATCTCTGGACTCGGATCGATAATGTTGTCCGTATCGCCGAAGGCATCCGGCATCAGCGGCAACAATCCAAGACGATCGAAGTTCAACTCAGCCAAATCGCGCAGGCGGTCTGGCCGGTTCAAATAGGCCCATTCCGCTTGAAGCATGTTCAGCCGCTCATGCGCCGCACCAATTTGCGAATGCAGCACGCGGGCTTGCGTCACCTCTTCGCGCGTTTTGTGATTTTCCGTGTAGGCCCAAAACCCGAGCCCGATGACCGCTAAAGCCGCAAGTACGTAAAGTACGCCCCGCATTTACCTGCCCTTTTTTTGCACCGGCATTCCGATGTCTTTCGGCGCAACTCTTCCCGCTGCTGCCGACGTCCGCCTCGCGACCCGCAGTTTCGCCGATCGGCTCCGCGGGTTAATTTTTAGTTCGTCTTCATCCGCCGCAATCGCCTTGCGAGAGGCAAGCGTCCACGCGGCTTCATCTTGGTGTGTTTCAGGCGCATAGCGATTGGCATTGGCCATACTGCCGCTGCGCTTTTGAAAGAAGCGTTTGACCATCCGATCCTCGACCGAATGGAAGGTGACAATGGCCAACTGGCCACCGGGTTTCAGAGCCCGCTCCGCCGCCATCATCGCCTCGTAAAGCTCACCGTATTCGTTGTTCACCGCGATCCGCAGCGCTTGAAAGGTGCGCGTGGCCGGATGCGATTGATTGGGTTTCGCGCGGGGAAGGCAGCTTTCCACAATCTTCGCCAACTCAAGCGTCGTGGTGATCGGACGGTTCGCAACGATGGATTTTGCAATCCGGCGCGACGCGCGCTCCTCCCCATAAAGGTAAATGATATCAGCGAGTTCGCCTTCTTCGCTTTCATTCACCAGATCAGCCGCCGAGGGACCAGACTGGCTCATCCGCATATCAAGCGGCCCGTCCCGCATGAAAGAAAACCCACGCTCCGCAATGTCGATCTGCATCGACGACACCCCGAGGTCCAGGACGACCCCGTCTAGGTCGGAGGCATATTCATCAAGTTTGGAAAACGTGCCTTCGACCAGCTCTATATGATCGCCGTATTCGGCAACCCAGTCTTGGGCCATCTCGAACACCAACGGATCACGGTCGACACCGATCACCTTATCGGCGCCTGCTGCCAGCAATTCGCGGGTGTAGCCGCCATTCCCAAAGGTGCCATCGAGCCAAACCCCAGAAACAGGCGAGACCGCCTTGATCAGCGGCCCGATGAGCACAGGGATATGAGGGTCGTTGGATACGTCAATGCGGGCAGCTGACATTGGCACCCCCTACGTTCCAAGCAGGCTGAGCGGATCGAAGTCGTCCGGCTTGTCAGCCAGCCAATCGTTAAGGGTTGCACCGATGGTGGCGTGGAAGGTTTCGGCCTTCCAGATCTCAAAATGATCGCCCATGCCACGGAAAAACAGCTCGCCATCCTTGATGCCCAGCTTTTCGCGCTGTTTCAGCGGCATCACGACGCGGCCGTCCTTATCAACATCCAAGCGCATCGATTGACCAATAATCAGGTGCGACAAAGCACGCTTATTCGGATCGCCTTTCGGCATCGCATTGATGTCGGCCATCGTCTTGCGAAATTCTTCGACCGTATAGGCGTGTAGCGTCTCTTTCAGGTGATCGCCGTACAGAAGGTAAAGCCCTGCTTGCAATCCCGTGGTCCAGTCTGGGTCCCCTGCTTCGAGCACACGACGAAAATCAGCAGGCACGCTCATGCGGCCTTTGCTGTCCACCTTCTGGGTGTATTCGCCTGTGAACCCTAAAGTCACGTTACCCTTTCTGCCCAGTCCAAATTCTCAACTGCCTTAACGGAAAAGGCGGATTGAGCTGCTGCCACTGCTCAATCCGCCGCTCCAGCCCTTTCGGACGAAGTCCAGCTGCGCGCGCCACCTGGGGGGATGTCTGCTCGCTCGCGCGCCGGATCCTTTGTGCGGTAAATTCGGGAGCCTGTATGAAACCTGACTTTTGCCGGTTGGGGTTCTTTTGCGCCCCGTTTTGTGAGTGCCCGCTGTTACCGTAGAAGATTGATGCCACGCCAAAACCTACCGATCAATAGTTTTTTTGGGAATTTATGGAACTTTTTGGGAAAGAACGGGTCTGATTGCAAATTAAAGAACAAGTAACGCTCAATACCACCACCATATGTATTCCAAGAAAGCAATTACACGCCTATATGTAGTGACATTTTATCAGAAGCGCACACTAGTCCAGAAAATCCCAGTTTTTTGCAATTACAGGGCGTCCAGCCCCCTGTATCTCACATAATCGGACCAAATTCAGTGCTCGATCCCTTTAATCGCTTGCCAGGTACTGGAGAAATCCGCATTGATTCCATGTTTTCCCATAAGCGCCGACATTGGCCCAAAACGCCTTTAATCCACATCTGAAAACACACCGTTTTGCGGATGCCCAAGAATTGACTTAATTTCTCACCTCAGCGACATCTAACGGACGGCGGGTAAAGGTAACGTGTTTTGAAGGTTGTTTGATTAGCGACCGCGGTGTTTGCGGTCTTGTCTATATTACTCTGCATCAGCGACAGCAGACGCAGATATACGGCAATGGTCGATAGCATGAAGAGTCATGCCGAAAACAAACCGCCTGTTATCGTCTAGAATTCATCCGGCAACGTGCATGGTTTGTTCAATGCTGATCCTATCGGCGGCACATATGCTACCCGCGACACCGTCGACCTCGACGATTTTGTGCTGCTTACTGATCCTTAGCGCGGTTTAAGCTAACCCGCCCTCTATGAACCGCTTGGCCAAACTCCGATAAGACTCCGCCATCGCACTATTCCCAGCGGCAATAGGCGTCCCCGCATCACCCGCCACGCGCGTTTCAAGATCAATCGGAAGCGCCCCCAAGAAGGGGACATTCAATTTCTCAGCTTCGGCGGCGACACCGCCGTGACCAAAGATATGCGCCTCATGCCCACAGTTAGGACAATGAAACATCGACATGTTTTCAATTAATCCCAGCACCGGCGTGCGCAACGAATTGAACATATCAATCGCTTTGCGCGCATCGAGCAGCGCAACATCCTGAGGCGTGCTCACCACAACGGCCCCTGTCAGCTGCGTCTTCTGACACAGCGTGAGTTGCACGTCGCCCGTTCCCGGCGGCAAATCGATGATGAGCACATCGAGCTTGCCCCACTCCACTTGCCCCAGCATTTGCTGCAAGGCGCCCATCAACATCGGCCCACGCCAAACGACAGCTTTGTTAGGGTCAACCATCAGCCCGATCGACATCATTGTGACGCCATGCGCTTGCAAAGGAATGATCCGCTTCCCATCCGGGCTGCCGGGGCGCTTTTTGACGCCCATCATCCGCGGTTGGCTCGGGCCATAGATGTCCGCATCCAAAAGTCCGACTTTCCGCCCTTCTTTCGCCAAAGCCACAGCAAGGTTGGAAGAGACAGTCGACTTCCCCACCCCCCCTTTGCCGGAGCCAATGGCCAGAATGCGATCAACACCACTGACCGGCGCAGGCCCCTCTTGCGGTGTCGGGTGACGCCCAACCTTCAACGATGGCGGCGCTTGTGGCTTAGGTGCGGCGGGCGCATGCGCTGTCAACACAACAGATGCTGACGCCACACCGTTCATGTCTTTGACAGCCGCTTCTGCCGCATCCCGCACAGTGCTCAGTTGCGCCGCGACCTCTGCCGACGGCGCTTCAATCACAAACTTGACTGCATACCCCTCTACAGAAAGGGCGCGGATCATATCCGCCGCCACCAAGTCACGGCCATTCGGCAATGTGACCTTCGACAAGACAGCCAGGATGTCATCCCGCGTGATCGCCATTTCTCGCTCCTGAGTATGAGGATAATTTGTGAGCTATCTTTCAGGTCCGCCCATAAATGACAAGAACTGCGGCGTTATGCGCCAGTATGGCAACTTAATGACATGAGCCATGCAATCCAGGCATAGCCGCAATGCAGAAACTTACATTGTGCAACCGCAGAAACGACTTAAGTATCTGGTCAACAGAACAGTAAACTGCTGCTAAGACGAGAGTAATAAGATGACTTTTGCAACCGAAGCCTACACAAAACGCGTTTCAATCGGGGAACGTTTCAAAAGCTTTCGCGTCAACATGGCATCCACTGCCAAGAAGCGCCAAGCATACCGTCAAACCATGGACGAACTGCAAGGCCTGACAGACCAAGATCTCGCCGACTTGGGTATTCATCGCTCGATGATCCCTGCGGTTGCGTCCGACGCAGCCTACCGCAACTGAAATAGAATTTGAGCCTCGCCTACTCCCTTTAGAGGCTCAATTAGCGCCACGCATCCTCCTCCCTTTATTGCGAGGCGCGCCAATACAGGTCGGACGTTCAGGAAGACCTGAACCAAAGATCGACAAACACGGCACCTCTTCCTCCTCCCTGAGGTGCCCTGTCAAAGCGGAAACCCCACCTCCTCCCAGGGTGATGCTTTGCTAGAGATGGTCCTTCTACCTCCTCCCTGAGGGGCCATCGGAATAAGGACGGCGATGCGCACCTCCCGCGCATCGCCGTTTTTTATCGCCAAGGCTGAGTGCCTTAGCTTGTCCCACCCGCGCATCATTGCCTATGCTGCTTGGATTAAGCGCAATCTCGAGGCGTAATATGAAATTTTTTGGGGTCAAATATCACGCCACTGGGCATGGGCTGCTGGCCGATCGGCGGCGCGATGTATGCTGGATCCAAGTCGCTGGGCTACACAGGCTCCGATGACACAACATCGCTTGCAACCATCCACGCCGCACTGGACCACGGCATAACGCTTTTTGACACCGCCGCGGCATACGGCGCGGGCCATTCGGAAAAACTGCTCGGCCAAGCACTACGCGACCGACCCGAAGCCCTCGTTGTGACCAAATTCGGCGTCAGTATCGATGAGACCACGAAACAACTTTCTCGTGATCCCTTCCAGGTCGCTATGGTCATCCCAGACGTAGAGGACAGCCTTCGTCGCCTGAACCGCGACCGCATCGATCTGCTTTTGCTGCATATTAACGAAGCGCCGATTACCGAAGCCGAACAGCTTTTTGATGAAGGCGATCGCTTAGTCACTGCTGGCAAGCTGCGCGCCTATGGGTGGAGCACGGACTTCCCCGAACGCGCAACTGCGCTGGCAGGTCGGGAACACTTCAAAGCCGTCGAATTCGCAGACAACGTCCTAATCGATGCCCAGAATATACGACAAGTTGCCGAGGGCCACGACCTTCATGCGCTGAACCGATCCCCCTTGGCGATGGGCCTTCTCAGCGGGAAATACGGACGCGACACCACCCTGCCCGCCGACGATATACGATCCGCTGGTGAGGCATGGCTTCAACACTTCCAAAACGGGCGCACCAACCCCGAGTTCGTCTCACGGATGGACGCAATCCGCGAGTTGCTGACAACAGGCGGACGCACATTGGTCCAAGGTGCGCTCGGATGGCTCTGGGCCAAAAGCGATCTCAACATCCCCATTCCGGGTGCTCGCACGCCGGAGCAGATCGCAGGCAGCGCTGGTGCTGTGGACCACGGCCCGCTGCCAAAGGACGTCATGAAAGAGATCGAAACAATGATCGTGCGCAATCCTGACGCCGCCGACAAACCCCGTCAGCACCAAACTCCTTTGCCGTTGCAAAGCGCGCTAAGGCCCCTAGTGTGCCACCATGACCTATGAGATCCTGATCGCCCTGATCGGCTTCGCCTTCGTGAGCTCGATCACACCCGGCCCGAACAATCTCATGCTGATGGCCTCCGGCGCAAACTTCGGGTTTCGCCGCAGCCTGCCCCATATGTTGGGCATCTCGATCGGGCATTCGTTTCAGGTGACGATGGTGGGCCTTGGCCTAGGCCAGTTGTTCGTGACATACCCTGTGGCGCAAACCATCCTTCGTGTCCTCAGCACCGCCTACCTTTTTTATCTTGCATGGAAGATTGCGAATGCCGCCCCACCGTCCGAGGGCGAAGCAAAAGGCAAGCCGCTGACTTTCCTACAAGCTGCCGCCTTTCAATGGGTCAACCCAAAAGCGTGGTACATGGCGATATTCGCCATCACCAACTATGCGCAAGGCGACGGCGTTCTCTGGCCCGCGCTGACTGTTGCGTTTGTGTTCGCCTGTACCAATTTTCCCTCCATCATGGTCTGGACGACGCTCGGCACCCAGGTGAAACGGCTGCTGACACGCCCCTCTCTTCTGCGCACATTCAACTGGACGATGGCAGTCCTCTTGGTGCTAACCCTCGTGCCGGTCTGGATCGAGTGATCACACATGACAGGAGCAGCGATATGACCGAATATGAAAAACTCCTCGCAGGTGAGCCCTACAACGGTGCCGACGCTGAGATACTAGACAAACAGATGGCTGGGATTGCCGCAAAGGAAGAACTGGACAAGGTACCGGAGGCCGACATCTTCGCGTGGATCCAAAGCCTCGCCAAAGTCTTTGGGGCGATGGATGGCCCCTCCCTCATCCAGCCGCCCTTCAAAATCAGCTTTGGCAGCCATGTGCGGCTCGGCAAATGGTGTTACGTCAACAAGGGGGCAACGTTTCTTGATGACAATTTCATCACCTTGGGCGATCACGTCGCAGTTGGCCCAAATGTGCAGTTTATCACGGCCACACACCCACTGAGGTCCGAAGATCGGATCAAACCAAAGCCCGACCAATTCCCGCCCTTTGACGTTATAAACATCGCAAAGCCCATTACCGTGGGCGATCACGCATGGATCGGCGCAGGTGCCATCATCATGCCCGGGGTCACGATTGGCGCGCGAGCTGTGGTTGGCGCGGGCGCGGTGGTCACAAAAGACGTTCCCGCCAGCACCGTCGTCGTCGGCAACCCCGCACGGTTCCTCAAAAACGTTGATGAGTGACCAAACGGGATGGCGGGTGGGGCGTCTTGCCGACTGGCAAGAGCGGCACCAGACAGACTAGAACGGAATGTCGTCCGCCTGCGCGGCACTCACAATAAACCGTGCAACGACGTTTTTCGAACCCGCTTTGTCAAACTCGATATCGAGCTTATCACCTTCGATCCCCATCACTTCGCCGTAGCCAAACTTCTGATGGAACACGCGGTCGCCTTCTGTGAACGCGCTCACAGCATCCAGATCGATGGTCATATTGCGCGCCTCGGTGGGTTGCGACATGCCGCGCTGCTGGCTCCGCGCCTGCAGCCGCCGCCATCCGGGGGAATTGTAGACATCTGCCTTTGAGGCCTGCTCATGCAGGTCTGACCCCATCATACCTTGCATCGACGGGCTGGTTCTCGCCGCCATCCCAGCCGCGCCAAAGCCGCCCCCATATAAACCGGGAGGTGTCAGCACCTTCACATGATCGGTCGGCAACTCATCGATGAACCGCGACGGCATGGAACTTTGCCATTGCCCATACACCCGCCGGTTCGCTGCAAAGGAAATCGTACAAATTTGTTCGGCCCGCGTGATCCCGACATAGGCCAGGCGCCGTTCCTCTTCGAGGCCCTTCAACCCGCCTTCATCCATCGACCGCTGCGACGGAAACAACCCGTCTTCCCACCCCGGCAGAAACACTGCTGGAAATTCCAAACCTTTGGCCGCGTGGAGCGTCATGATCGACACCTTCTCCTCAGCGTCCTCGCTCTCATTGTCCATGATCAGGCTGACGTGTTCGAGGAACCCTTGCAGATTGTCGAAATTCTCCAACGCCTTGACCAATTCCTTGAGGTTTTCCAACCGTCCAGGTGCCTCTGGCGTTTTGTCGTTCTGCCAAAAGCCTGTGTAGCCTGACTCGTCCAGGATCATTTCAGCCAGTTCAACATGAGTATCCGCTTCGGCGCGCACCTGCGCGTGCCAACGGTCCAGACCATCCACCAGAATTCCCAGCTCTTTCAGGCCCTTTCCGCCCAAAAGCTTGCCTTGCACCACAAGCCGCGCGCCTTCGACCAGTGACACACCATTGGCGCGGGCCGTCCGTTGGATCGTTTGCACCGCTTTGTCACCAAGGCCCCGCTTCGGCGTGTTAACGATCCGCTCAAACGCCAGATCATCGTCTTGGCTCACCGCAAGCCGGAAATAGGCCATTGCGTCTCGATTTTCCAAACGCTCGTAAAAACGCGGGCCACCAATCACACGATATGGCAGGCCAATCGTCAAAAACCGATCTTCGAAGGCGCGCATCTGGTGCGAAGCACGCACAAGGATCGCCATGTCATCCAGAGAATAGGGTTCAAGCCCGCGCGTCCCACGCTGCAGCGCCTCCACCTCTTCACCGATCCAGCGCGCTTCCTCTTCGCCGTCCCAATGGCCGATCAAGCGCACCTTTTCTCCATCGTCCCCTTCAGTGAACAACGTCTTGCCAAGCCGCCCCTTGTTCGCGGCGATGACACCAGCAGCAGCGCCAAGGATATGGCCGGTAGAGCGATAGTTTTGCTCCAGCCGGACGACATGTGCACCTGGGAAATCCTTCTCAAATCGCAGGATGTTGCCCACTTCTGCGCCACGCCAGCCGTAGATCGATTGATCGTCGTCGCCGACGCAACAGATGTTTTTGTGACCACCGGCCAAAAGCCGCAGCCAAAGATACTGCGCGACGTTTGTGTCCTGATATTCGTCCACCAAGATGAAGCGGAACCAGCGTTGGTATTGCTCCAAGACATCAGGGTTCTTTTGAAAGATCGTGACCATATGTAATAGCAGATCACCAAAGTCACAGGCATTCAGCTCCTTCAAGCGCGCCTGATACCCGGCGTAAAGCTCTACACCCTTATGATCGAACGCCCCGCTATCTGCGACGGGCACAGCATCCGGCGTGTAGGCTTTGTTTTTCCAGCCATCAATGATGCCCGACAGCATCCGAGGGGGCCATCGTTTCTCATCGATATTCGCGGCCATGATCAATTGTTTGAGCAACCGTATCTGGTCATCAGTGTCGAGGATCGTGAAGTTCGACTTCAAACCTACAAGCTCCGCATGCCGCCGCAACAGCTTCACACAGATCGCGTGAAAGGTGCCGAGCCACGGCATCCCTTCGACCGCCTCCCCCAAAAAGCGGCCCACGCGGGTCTTCATCTCCCGCGCGGCTTTGTTGGTAAAGGTCACGGCCAAAATCTCATTCGGACGCGCCGTGCCCGTCATCAGCAAATGCGCAATCCGGCTTGTCAGCGCTTTGGTCTTGCCTGTCCCTGCCCCTGCAAGCATCAGCACCGGACCTTGCAACACCTCCACCGCTTTGCGCTGCGCTTGATTTAGCTCATCCAAATATGGCGCAGGCCGCGCCGCCATCGCCCGTTGTGACAACGGGACAGCGGCTACGAAGGCGTCATCTTCTGAAAAACTGCTCATGCGCAACACATAACGCCCCTTCCGGACAGAGAAAAGGGTGTTCTACTTCCGTTCTCTCAACTTCAGTGCAATGTAACAGTCACCAGAACGGTCGCGGGTGATCCTGTTCGGCTTCTGACCGGCAATCCTTTGCTGACCTTTGCCCCGTGTCTTGCCGCCCGAAACTTCCTGTGTGATCCGACCTCGGAATCGAGATACGCACCAGAAATCTCCGCCTTGTGTCAACCGATCCGATCGACCGCATGACGCACAGAAAGATGCAAAGCAGAACCTTGCCGGGTGGGCGCATGCGCACGTGCGATGTTTGCTGTTATGCGGCGATATCCGGGTCAAACAAAGCGCTTTGTCCTGCCTTCATTGACTGGCTTACGCGCAGCGCTAGCTGTGTGCGGTGCTTAGAAAGATGTTTCATATCACCGCTATCAGCAGCACGCTTAGCGCTCATGCAGCCGTAGCTGGCCCAGACTTGCAAATCATCCTGGATCGACAAGACTCCTCAATCGAAGTCTACGCACATCTCGCCGCGGCGGACATAGACACTGTCTTCGGTGTATCAGCAGCAGGGTTGGCCGGATCTGACGGGCGGGTTTCATACGGCGCTTTTCGCGAGAGCGGGACATATGATTTTGGAAAGACCATGCTCAATGACGTCACCCTGTTCTCAGCGGACGGAAGCGGCGACCTGGACGCAATGTCGGTCATGGTTCACCCAACGGACCTACAGGTGCCCTACCAAACGCCTTTTGATGCCGTGCTCGCAATGTCGATATGCAACGTTGACGACCCCATTGAACCGCCCTCAATCGACGATCTAAAGATTTATGCCGGCTTTGTGGCGTATCCGATTGACGGACACGCACGGGCGACTTTGGCACTCCCGAACAAAAGCTCTCTGAAAGTTAAAATAATCACCTTTATAAACAGCGTGTATGTCAGCACACAAATTCTCACCCTTGATCCTGGCCAGCCCATCGACTTGCCAACAATACCAAAAAATCATTGGCTCAGCTGGCTCACCTCGAATTCACTTTGGGCCGAATAATCGCGAAAACCGAACAGAAAACGTAAATAATGACGCATCATCGCGCGATTTCTACGCGTTTTCACGTATAGACCTTCCTGTCGTTGACGCATAGTAATGCTGCAACTGCAAAAGGACCCCTGCCCATGAAGAACTTTCAAAAGATCCTCATTGCCAACCGCGGCGAGATTGCAATCCGCATCATGCGGGCCGCGAATGAGATGGGGAAAAAGACGGTTGCGGTCTTCGCGGAAGAGGACAAACTTGGTCTGCACCGCTTTAAAGCCGACGAAGCCTACCGGATTGGGCAAGATTTGGGGCCTGTTGCGGCCTACCTCAGCATTGATGAGATCATTCGCGTGGCAAAAATGTCCGGTGCCGACGCTATCCACCCAGGCTACGGCCTTTTGTCGGAAAACCCTGATTTCGTCGATGCCTGTGAAGCCAACGGCATTACCTTCATCGGCCCGAAGGCCAAGACGATGCGCCAGTTGGGCGACAAAGCCAGCGCCCGCCGTGTTGCAATTCAGGCGGACGTGCCCGTAATTCCAGCAACCGACGTTTTGGGCGACGATATGTCGGCCATCAAGAAAGAAGCGGCTGAAATCGGCTACCCGCTGATGCTGAAAGCGTCATGGGGCGGTGGCGGTCGCGGGATGCGCCCTATCGAGGGCGAGGACGAATTGGAAGAAAAGGTTCTGGAAGGTCGTCGCGAAGCCGAAGCCGCCTTCGGCAACGGCGAAGGCTATCTAGAAAAGATGATCACCCGCGCGCGTCACGTTGAGGTTCAAATCCTTGGCGACCAGCATGGCGAGATCTATCACCTGTGGGAACGTGACTGCTCCGTCCAGCGCCGCAACCAAAAGGTCGTCGAACGCGCACCTGCCCCCTACCTGTCAGAAACGCAGCGCGAACAGCTCTGTAACCTTGGCAAGAAAATTTGCGCCCATGTGAATTATGAATGCGCCGGCACGGTCGAATTCCTGATGGATATGGACTCAGGCGATTTCTACTTCATCGAGGTAAACCCACGCGTGCAGGTGGAACACACCGTCACCGAAGAAGTCACCGGCATCGACATCGTGCGCGCCCAAATCCTGATCGCGGAAGGCAAGCATTTGGCAACGGCAACGGGCTGCGCATCCCAATATGATGTGAAACTTGACGGACACGCGCTTCAGTGCCGCGTCACAACCGAAGACCCGCGCAACAACTTCATTCCAGATTACGGACGGATCCAGACCTACCGCTCCGCAACGGGTCCAGGTGTGCGTCTTGACGAAGGCACGGCTTACTCTGGCGCAGTCATCACCCGCTACTATGATTCCTTGCTTACGAAGGTCACAGCGCGGGCGCCAACGCCAGAGCAAGCGATCCACCGGATGGACCGCGCCCTGCGCGAATTCCGCATCCGGGGTGTGTCCACCAACATTGAATTCGTCGAGAACCTGTTGAAACATCCGACCTTCCTATCTAACGAATACACGACGAAATTCATCGACACGACGCCGGACCTTTTCAACTTCGCAAAGCGCCGCGACCGCGCCACAAAAATCCTGACCTATATCGCCGACATTACCGTCAACGGTCATCCCGAAACGGCCGACCGTCCGCGCCCACCTGCGGATTTGAAAGCCCCTCGGCCTCCCGTGAAGCCGACCAGAGACATCCCCAACGGCACCCGCAACATCCTGATGGACAAAGGGCCAAAGGCTGTTGCTGACTGGATGAAAGAGCAGGACCAACTGCTAATCACCGACACAACCATGCGCGACGGCCACCAATCGCTATTGGCGACCCGTATGCGCTCATTCGACATGATCAACGCGGCCCCCGCGTACGCCACAAAGATGAACCAGCTCTTCTCAGTCGAGTGCTGGGGCGGCGCAACGTTCGACGTGGCCTATCGCTTCTTGCAGGAATGCCCGTGGCAGCGCCTGCGTGACATTCGGGAGAAGATGCCCAACATCATGACGCAGATGCTTTTGCGGGCGTCGAATGGTGTTGGCTACACGAACTACCCTGACAACGTGGTGCAAGAGTTTGTGCGACAGGCCGCTGTCTCTGGCGTCGATGTGTTCCGTGTTTTCGACAGCCTCAACTGGGTCGACAACATGCGCGTGGCAATGGACGCGGTGATTGAGGCCAAAAAGGTCTGTGAAGGCACGATCTGCTACACCGGCGACATTCTGGACCCAAGCCGCAGCAAGTATGACCTGAAATACTACGTCGGCATGGCGAAAGAGCTTGAGAAGGCCGGCGCGCATGTTCTGGGCCTTAAAGACATGGCTGGCCTGCTGAAACCAGCGGCGGCCACGGTTCTTATCAAAGCACTAAAGGAAGAATCCGATCTTCCAATCCACTTCCACACCCACGACACATCAGGCGCGGCCATCGCAACCGTGCTTGCAGCCGCAGATGCTGGGGTGGACTGTGTGGATGCGGCAATGGATGCGCTCTCCGGCAACACGTCACAGCCAACGCTCGGCTCCATCGTCGAAGCCTTGCGGGGCACGCCGCGCGACACCGGGCTCGACATCAAGGCGATCCGCAGCATCAGCAACTACTTCGAACAGGTGCGCGAGCATTACGCCGCATTCGAAAGCGGCCTGCAAGCGCCAGCATCGGAAGTCTACCTCCACGAGATGCCGGGCGGTCAGTTCACAAACCTCAAGGCACAGGCCCGCAGCCTTGGCTTGGAAGAACGCTGGCACGAGGTCGCCCAGACCTATGCCGACGTGAACCAGATGTTCGGCGACATCGTAAAGGTGACACCATCCTCCAAGGTGGTCGGCGATATGGCCCTGATGATGGTCAGCCAAAACCTGACTCAAAAAGACGTCGAAGACCCCAAGACCGAAGTGGTCTTCCCCGACTCCGTCGTCGAAATGATGCGTGGCAGCTTGGGTCAACCCCCTGACGGATGGCCGAAAGCAATCCAGAAAAAGGTGCTCAAAGGCGAAAAAGCCAGCACCGAACGCCCTGGTGCCGCGCTCAAACCGGTTGATTTGGAAGCCACCCGCAAAGACCTCTCCGATCAGCTCGACAGTAAGAATGTAGATGATGAGGATCTGAACGGATACCTAATGTATCCAAAGGTTTTCCTCGACTACACGAGCCGCCACAGAAAGTACGGACCAGTCCGCACGCTGCCGACCAAAACCTTCTTTTACGGCATGTCGCCTAGCGAAGAAATCGTGGCAGAAATTGACCCAGGCAAAATTCTCGAAATCCGGATGCAGGCGGTCAGTGACGTCAATGAAGATGGAGAAGTCAAAGTTTTCTTTGAACTCAACGGCCAACCACGCACCGTTCGCGTAATGAACCACTTGGTGGAAGCTAAGAAAGTCTCGCGGCCCAAAGCAGAAGATGGCAACGCAAACCATATCGGCGCACCAATGCCTGGCGTTGTGGCGACAGTTGCCGCCAAAGCTGGGGTAGAGGTCAAAGAAGGCGACCTGTTGCTCACCATCGAAGCCATGAAGATGGAGACGGGCATTCACGCGGAACGCGATGCGGTCGTAAAAGCAGTTCATGTCTCCGCCGGTGGCCAAATCGACGCCAAAGACCTGCTGGTCGAATTCGAAGATTAATGTGTTCGGCCCACCGGACGTTTGCGTCGGTGGGCTGACCTCGCGTCCTATCTTGATCCAATGTAAAGGGTTGTTAGGCTCCTCCTTGATAGGAGGACCCCAATGACCGCTCTCATCACGCCCCTTTACGCCCTGCCACTCGTGGCGCTTTTTCTGCTGTTCTCATGGCGGGTCATTGCGGAGCGGCGGGGCAAACTGTTTGCCTATGGCGCCAATGACAGCTCACACATTCAGGCCAAGATCAGGGCGCAGGGCAATTGGACGGAATACACGCCAATTACACTGTTTCTCATGTTGACCGCGGAGCTCACGGGCGTCTCTGCACCCCTCGTTTGCGCCACGGGCTTGGTCCTGCTGATTGGCCGTGTGATGCGCGGGATCGGAATGTCGTACATTCCCAAGCAGTTCTTCTACCGCAAATGGAAAGTGCTGCTGACGCTAATCGCCGTGGCTTTGGCGATGTTCGCGAATGTCCTGGCCGCCCTGCTTGACAGCCCTCCGCCCCACGAACGACAGTCCGCGCAGGGAGGGTCACTTTCATGAGCAGTCTACTCGGCAACAGCCGCTTTCTTATCATCCTCGCGGTCATTGGGGCGCTGTTTGCGGCGACAACGCTGCTGATCTTTGGATTGATTGAAACGATCTTTCTCATCGAAAGCACGATTTCTGAGGGCGAAGTCTCCCGCAAAGTTGCCAAAGCGCTCGCGCTAGAGTTCATTGAGATCATTGATCTTTTTCTGCTCGGCACGGTCTTCTATATCGTGGCCATCGGGTTTTACGAGTTGTTCATCAGCACCAACGTCAAAGTCCCCGCTTGGCTCTCCATCACCACGCTCGACGACCTGAAAAATAAATTGATCGCGGTCGTGATCGTTGTGTTGGGCGTGCTCTTCCTCGGTCAAGTGGTCAGTTGGGACGGTCAACGCGATCTGCTTGGCTATGGCATCGCAATTGCCGCTGTAATCGTCTCGCTGAGTTATTTCCTGTCACAGACAACAAGCGGGAAAGCCGCGGCCACAAAGACCGAGACGACTAACGAATGAAGAAACTCATCTGCATGACCGACATCCACATCACGGACGAAGGGGAAGATATCATAGGGCTCGACCCACTGGCACGCTTTTGCAAGGCCCGTGATGCAGCACTTGAGGCGCATCCCGACGCGGAGGCACTGATACTGATGGGCGACCTCACGCACCACGGCCGAGTGTCCCAATATCAACGCTTTGCGTCCGAGCTGACGGACATCCCGATGCCGGTGATCCCAATGATCGGAAACCACGACCGCCGCGATGCGTTCTTGGAGGTTTTCCCAAACGCCCCCCAAACGGTTGACGGTCACATCCAATCCATTCTCGATCTTCCAATGCACCGGATCATCACCCTCGACACGCTGGACGGTCCCCCCTACCCTAAATGGCACCATGCGGGGCTGCTGGGGGAGGCACGGTTGGGCTGGCTGAAAGCGGCGCTCGACGGTGCGGACGGGCGCATCCCGCTCGTTTTCGCCCACCACCCCCCGTTTGACACCGGCATCATCGGAATGGATTACATCAAGCTCAAAGATGGCCCCGACCTCTTGGCCATGCTCGCGCAGTATGAAAACGCGCACCTTTTTTGCGGGCACGTCCACCGGACCATCTCAGGCAGGCTCAACGGTGTTTCTTGGAGCATGCTGAAAAGCACTTGCCACCACGGGCCATTGGAACTCAAGAAGCCTGATCCAACGCTGTCACTGGATGAACCAGGCAGCTACGGCCTTGCCCTGCTGCACGAGAGCGGCGTGGTTTTCCACAGTGAGGACGTTGGCATCGAAGCCGAAGTTCAAACCGATATCGGCTCCCTCTCCGGCTAACGCGCAAGAACACTCAAATTTCCAGCTTCGATGCAATTTTTGACTTGCAGAGTAGCTGATCTGATTATAGTGGAGCCAGACAAATTGGTTCGCGGGCGTAGCTCAGGGGTAGAGCATAACCTTGCCAAGGTTAGGGTCGTGAGTTCGAATCTCATCGCCCGCTCCAATTTGAAAAACCATCACACTCGGAAGATGTCACCAGCTGCGAAAGATTGCCTAAGGTGATGAGCGGGTCTGGTGGATCGCTATAGTTGAGCTCCGATCCACAAAGACAGGCTCACAATGTAGGCTTTGATGAAATCCGTCGCCCCGTGCAATTATCGCCCGTGTTAGTGCATTGGCCGCTTCGCAGCCAATCCGCTTTGCGGGCAGTCGCACGGTTGTCAGCGCCGGTTCAATCTCTGCAGAGCCCTTGAAATCACCGATGCCCGCGATTGAGATGTTCTCCGGCACCGACAGCCCCATGGCCTTCGCACCGTAAAGCGCGCCCGTCGCAAGAATATCATTGCCGCAGATGATTGCTGTTGGCCTGTCCTCAGCAGACAAAAGCACCTGCGTGTCCTTCTTTGAGGCGGAGATGCTGTAAACGGTTGTCAGCGACCACGCCTCAGGCACCACGACCCCGGCATTTGCCAAAGTGCTCAGAACAATCTCCCTCCGCGCAAGCGCGCGGTCATTGCCTTCTGTGGGTGGAAAAATGCATCCAATCTTTCGGTGCCCCAAAGCCAGAACATGTTCGGCAATCATCTGCCCTGCCAATTCATTGTCAGACCCAATCGACGGAAAAGGCGAATCTGCCGCGTAATTCCACATCATCACCGCTGGAATGCCCTGCTGCCTGAGCAGTCGGAAGACCGCGTCGTCGTGTTCCAGACCCGTCAAGACAACGCCATCGACGCGGTGCTCGAGAAACTTGCGCAAGATCGCATACTCACGTTGCAGGTCATAGCCATGTGACGCCAGAAGGATTGTAAATCCGCGCTCCGCAACAGTGTCGGAGAACGCCTGCACCACTTCGGCAAAGATCGCGTGGTCCAGCGTTGGGATCAAAACGCCAATCGTCCCAGACCGAATGCCATGAATGGTTTGCGCCGCCCGATTTCGGATATAGCCGGTGCGGCGGACCGCTGAATCGATGCGTTTGCGGGTCGCGGGTTTCAGCAGATCAGGGTGGTTAAAATACCGAGACACGGTCGAGGCTGAGACACCAGCCGCCTTGGCGACTGAGACAATATCTACTTTTTTTTCTTTTTTTTTATACACTTAAAAACCAAATTTGCTGAATTTATGAAAACATTTGCAAAACTATTTTCATCGCTTAGCGTTAATGGTCAAGCCTTAACTGGGAGGAGACAGGCAAGTTGGATTTCCTGTTTTACATGGGCGACGTATTTACGCCGATCAATTTTGCCTTGTTGGTGCTAGGCACCGTTGGCGGATTGATCCTTGGCGCAACGCCGGGGCTGTCACCGACGATGGCTGTAGCGCTCCTCATCCCGTTCACCTTTCAATTGGAACCGCAGCAAGGGCTGATTTTGCTAGGGGCGGCCTATACTTCTACCGTCGCAGGCGGAGCTGTGAGCGCCATTTTGTTGAAAATCCCCGGGGCACCGGCAAACATCGCCACCACGCTTGACGGTCACACCATGGCGACCAAGGGCGACGGCGCAAAGGCACTGCAACTGTCCTTCCTCGCTTCCGCCGTTGGCGGGCTGTTTGGCGTGTTCCTTCTGATTTTCCTGACGCCGGTTTTGGCGCAATGGGCGCTGGCGTTCGGGCCATCGCACCTCTTCTGGCTCGCAATCCTTGGCGTCACCGTTATCGGGACGCTCGATTCCAGTTCTGTCGTAAAAGGTTTGCTGTCAGGCTGCATCGGCTTGTGGCTCGCCACGATCGGGTTTGATGACATCATGGGCGCGCAGCGGTTCATTTTCCATCCTGCTGTCAGCGGCGGGATCAACGTCATTCCCGCGCTCATCGGATTGTTCGCCATCCCACAGGTCATCACGATGTTCACGAAAGGTCGGTCAAGCGATGATGCAGAGGTGATCAGCGTAAAACGCCACCCGATCCGCTTGGCCTTCCTCGAGGTTTTTAGACGCAAGACCGCCCTTGCCATTGGCACCATCACGGGTTCCATCATCGGCCTCATCCCTGGCGTCGGCGGGCAGATCGCGGGGCTCGTGGCCTACGACCAGTCCAAGAAATTCAGCAAAGAAAGCAAAAAATTTGGCACCGGCCACAGCGAAGGTGTCATCGCTGCGGAAAGCGCCAATAACGCAATGGTCGGTCCGTCGCTGGTGCCACTGCTCACACTCTCAATCCCAGGCTCCCCGACCGCTGCGGTCCTTCTGGGCGGCCTCCTGATCCACGGAATTTTTCCCGGGCCGGACCTCTTCATGAACTATCCGCAGGTGGCATGGACCTTTATTGACTCTATGCTCATCGGCCAAATCCTGATGTGCATTTTCGGCCTCTACATCGCAGGGCTTGCAGCCAGCGTCGCACGGGTGCCCCATGCTGTCATGGCGGCCATCGTGCTGGGGCTTGCGGTCTTTGGCAGCTACTCTGTTCAGAACTCAATGGGCGACGTCTATGTTATGGCGAGCCTTGGTCTCGGAATGTACTTCCTTGAGCGCTTTGGGTTCTCAGCCGCTCCTCTGGTCCTCGGACTGATCCTTGGCCCAATTGCAGAGGCGAACTTCATCCAAGGCTCCATGATCGCGAATGCTACCGTGGGTGTCAGCTCCTACTTCTTTACGGGTTGGCTGAACTGGTTGCTTATTCTGATCGTACTTGCGTCGATCTCCTATTCGGTCTGGATGGAGATTGCGCAAAGACGCTACACAACCAAGGACGACGCTGTCGCGAAAGAGGAGGCGTTGTCATGACAGAGCTTCCTCGCAGCCAGCATATCGCAGCCTCCGGCATCATCGCAGCCGTTGGCATCATGATCGCCTACATCAGCTTCACACAGGAACCAGCGGATGCATTCATTTTCCCGCGTTTGATTTCGTCCGTCTTTGCCGTCCTTGCGATCTGGACCTTTGCAAAGGCGGTCCTGGGTAGAACAAAAGTGGGAAATGGTGTCAGCGCCGCAGCGATGAAGAACATGGCGCCCGGCCTCGTTGTCTTGCTCATCTACGTCTTTTGGGCAGCGAAGGGCCTTGGCTTTTACACAGCCACAACGATCGCTTTCTTCACCTTGGTGTCGCTCTACGATCCGGCGCCACACAAAGAACTCAAGACCTGGCTGAAACGGCTCGCCATCACGGCAGGTTTCATGCTGGTGATGTACGGGCTCTTCGCACAGCTCTTGAACGTCTTCACACCACGCGAACTCTTTTTCTGAACCGCAGCAGCGGCAGTTTAACCCTAGGGAGGATACAATGAAAAAATGGATTGCAGGGGCCGCACTGGCCTTAGCGGCTATGACAGGAACAGCGCAGGCTGAAAGCCATGGCAGCTACCCAGAACGGCCAATCATGCTGATGGTCAGCTATGGCGCTGGTGGCGCGACGGATTTCCAAGCACGGATCGTGACCATGACAGCAGGCAATGAGGATGCCCTCGGCATGCCCATCGCCATCGTCAACCGTCCGGGCGCGGGTGGCCGTGTCGGCTGGAACTGGTTCGCAACAGAAGCTGACGCCGATGGCTACACACTTGGCGCCTACAACATCCCACACTTTATCGCGCAATCGATCGAAGGGGGCGTGTCCTATTCCGCGGCTGATTTCGAACCGATCGCAAACTGGGGCGCTGACCCAGCCGTCTTCGTCGTTGGCGCAGACAGCGAATTCAACTCCATGGAAGACGTCGTCAACTATGCGAAAGAAAACCCAGGCGGGCTGACATTCTCAGGCGCGGGTCTGTTTGTTGGCCACCACATCGCAGCGCTGCAGCTTGAGAAAGCGGCTGGCGTTAAACTGGCCTACATCCCGAACAATGCGGGCGGCGCAGGTGCAATGCGCGCTGTTATCGCGGGTGAGGTTTTGGGCGGCGTTAATAACCTGTCCGATGCCTTCCGCGCACAAGCTGCTGGCAACGTCAAAATCCTCGGCGTCTTTGACCTGGAACGGAACGCATTCCTGCCAGACGTGCCAACAATGATGGAGCAAGGCTACGACATCGACAACGCATCCGTGAACTTTCGCGGTGTAATGGTGCCAAAAGGAACGCCACAGGAAATCATCGATCATCTGGCAGCGATTGTCCCCACCATGTTCGAAAACGGTCGCGTTCAAAAGCGCATGAAGGCTGGCGGATCGCCCATGCACATCATGACACGCGACGAAGTGTTGGCGATGTGGGCGGCACGGCAAGAGACTCTGGAAGACCTTCTCGAAGGCCTCTAAACAACGTAGGGCGGCGCCGGTTTCTGGCGCTGCTCACACCCTATTTTAATGACTTGGACTTTGCCATGACAGACCAGGCAATCGCTGAGGTTGAAGCCATTGTTGCACGCGCACGAGCCGCGCAAAGCAAATTTGAAAACAATGGATCTCAGAAAGCATACGACAGGGCCGCAGAGGCCGCCGCTTGGGCCATCATGGAGCCGGCGCGGAACCGTCATTTGGCGGAATTGGCCGTGGAAACGACCGGTCTCGGCAACGTTCCTGACAAGATCACAAAGAACCATCGAAAAACGCTCGGCTTAATGCGCGACATCAAGGGTGTCGCCACGTTCGGGGTCATCAAGGACGACCCCGCGACAGGCATTACAGAAATCGCACGCCCCATGGGCGTGATTGGCGCGGTTGTGCCTTCGACCAATCCGGGCGCGACCCCCGCAAACAACATCATCAATGCACTGAAGTGCGGCAACGCAATTGTCGTGTCCCCTTCACCCAAAGGCGTGCCCACGTGTGAGGCGCTCTTGGGATACATCAAGGCAGAATTCGACAAACTGGGCATCGACCGTAACCTGGTTCAAATGATCCCCGGCCGCGGCTCGAAAGAGAAAACACAGCGCCTATTGGAGATCGCCGATCTGATCGTCGTCACCGGCAGCCAGAACAACGTGAAGCGGGCCTATACCTCGGGCACACCGGCGTTGGCGGTTGGCGCAGGCAACGTGGCCGTCATTGTGGATGAAACCGCAGACCTTGCTGCTGCTGCTGAGAAAATCAAAGCGTCGAAAACCTTCGACAATGCCACCTCATGTTCGTCAGAGAACGCTGTCGTGGTCGTTGATGCGATATATGATGATTTCGTCGACGCGATGGCCCAGACCGGTGGCGCGCTCATCACGGATGAGACAAAGGTGACGTCAAAGCTTTGGGTCAAAGGACATCTCAACCCCCAAGCCATCGCACAGGATGCCGACAACATGATTGCAGCCCTTGGACTGACGGAGGAGGTGCCCGTAGGAACTGAATATCTCGCCGTTGAAACTAAAGGTATCGGGCCGAACCACCCGCTTTCGGGAGAGAAATTGAGCCGCGTGCTCACCGTTTACCGCGCCAAAGACTTTGACGATGCCGTGGACGTGACCCAAAAAATCCAACTGCACCAAGGCGCAGGACATTCTGTCGGCATCCACTCAGCCGACCCATCCCGCCCAATGGTTCTGGCCAACGCCATCCCGACCAGCCGTGTGATCGTCAATCAAGCCCACACCTTCGCAACGGGCGGGTCGTTCACCAATGGCATGCCGTTTTCTCTTTCCATGGGATGCGGGTCATGGGGCGGCAATTCCATCGATACGAACCTGCACTGGCGGCACTTCATCCAAACCACAAAAATCGTGCGTGAAATTCCGGCGAATGAACCTACGCTCGACGACATCTTCGGCCCCTACTGGGACGAGGCGGGCAAGTGAAACTGTCGCGCACCAGCCCCCCGCAAGGGACCGTTCGGGATTGGCTCGACGCGCGCGCTGAAACCGAGGCGGTCGCCTTCGTCTTTCCGGAGACGGGCCGCACGCTCAGTTGGGCCACACTCCGCGACGCCGCCCGCACACGCGCCGCTGGTTTGGCGGGGCTGGGAATTGAGCCCGGAGAAAGCGTCGCGATTGTTCATCCCAACGGAGAGGACGGAATCCTCGCGCTCTATGGCGCCCTTTACGGGGGCTACCGCGCGACCATGATCAACCTTGCCGCAGGCGCAGACGCGATTTCCTTCGCACTCAATCACAGCGGTGCGCGGTTTGCGTTTGTGCATGATAGCCACCAGGCGCTTGTCACGAAGGACACAGCACCAAACGTCACGGTCATCACCGACGACATGTTGCAAATGCAAGGGGCGCTCCAGCCGCTTGATGCAACGCAACACGCCTTGTTGATGTACACGTCCGGGACGACAGGGCAGCCGAAAGGGGTTGTACACACCCATGGAAGCCTACTTGCCGGCGGTTGGACCACTGCTGTAGCGCATGAACTCACACCGTCTGATCGCGGGTTCTGCGTGCTGCCCATCTATCACATCAATGGCCTTTGCGTGACGGTCATGGGTGCGCTGGTGTCAGGCGGATCGCTGGCGATGACAACACGCTTTTCCGCCAGTCAGTTCTGGGATCAGGCGGATCAGGCGCAGGTTACGTGGTTCTCCGTCGTGCCGACGATTATCAGCCACTTGCTCCACAACAACAAAAACCCAAGCTCCGCAGTGCTTGAACGGACGCGCTTTGGTCGGTCCGCCTCCTCCGCGCTGGCAACAGAAACGCAAACAGCGTTTGAAGAGCGTTTTCAGGTGCCTATCATCGAAACGATGGGCCTGACGGAAACCGCCGCGCAAATCCTGTCAAACCCCCTCCCCCCCCGCACACGAAAGATCGGATCGCCTGGTGTTGCCTTCGGCAATGAAGTGCGCATCGTCACCTCCACCTTCGAGGACGCGCCAAGACTGCAAGAGGGCGAAATTGTGGTCCGAGGGCCGAACGTGATGGCGGAATACCTCAACGATCCTGAGGCCACACAAAAGGCGTTCAAGGACGACTGGCTCAGAACTGGAGATTTGGGACATATTGACGAGTATGGGTATGTCTTCGTGACCGGACGCCTTAAAGAACTCATCATCAAAGGCGGCGAAAACATCGCACCGCGTGAGATTGATGAGGTGCTCTATTCCCAACCCGATATTATAGAGGCCGCTGCCTTCGCCCGCCCCTGCACAAGCTATGGCGAACGGGTTGAGGCGGCCGTGAGCGTAAAGCCCGATTCAAAACTGACGGAGGCAGAATTAATCTCTATCTGTCATGAACGTCTGGGCACGTTCAAATCACCCGACAGCATCCATTTCATGAAAGAACTACCGAAGGGGCCGTCGGGCAAAATCCAGCGCCTGAAACTCGCGTCTTTGGTATAAATATCAATGCGGTACGTTAGTTTCTCGCCGCGCCAAAAGTGTCCTGCACGGTCGCTTCGCTGCTGGTGACGGTTAAGAACCCACCAATCTCGTCATAGTTCAGACTCGCGAAAACGGTGTCGAAATCAAACGTTGCATCACCGAAATCAGCATCCGTAAACGAATCTGAACTGACAGAGGTGCCACCAGTAAGACCGCCGCTGTTCGCGGCAATACCATTGATCCGGATGCGCTGGCCACTTGTCGCTGTGGGGTCGTTTGTGCAAACTTGCTCAAACCCAAGAGCATGACCTATCTCATGGACAAGCACGCTGTAAGCGAAGGTGTCAGGTTGAGTATTGTCGTACTCATCCGCCTCGGATGTGTCGTCATTCGTCAAAAAGACATTGACATCGTCCAACCAGCCGTAAGTCGTATTGCCTGCAAAATTGTCCCACGAAAGGTAGGTAATGCCTTTGGTGCCAAATCCGACGCTATTGGGCACCGCTGTCCCGAACTGTATATCCGCCTCCAATCCATCTGGATTCTGAACAAATGTCACGTTCGCAAAGGTTTCTAACATCGCGAGTATGTTTTGGACAGCTGCTTCTTGAGCGGCCCACATGGCTTGAAATCCAGTAATATCGAGATCCGAACCAAAGGGCCGGAAGGTCATAAAGCTTTACGAGATTGTAACCGGCGTGCCCGGTTGGTTGGCCCTGTGCCACAACGAAACACCGTTTGTGTAAAAGTCTTGATCAATTAACAGGCCATCAATACGCCTGTCACCACTTTCAACCTTCACACTTGAACACTCCAAGAGCGTTCATTGTGCATCCGAGTTTGTCAAAACGGCAAAAATATGTCTCATCCTTGCCCCTCAGCTCGTCCGAAAGCAACAGACGAAAGATAATATAATCATACTATCTTGGCCTCCAGCTCATCATGTCTATAACCCTCCCCGAGACTAGGAGCGAGCAAAATGCGCACAGCCAAGATCACGCGGAAAACCGCTGAAACGGATATCAGTGTTGAGATCAACCTCGACGGCACCGGTGATTATGACAACCAGACGGGCGTTGGGTTCTTCGACCATATGCTCGATCAGCTGTCGCGCCACGCTCTGATTGACATGAAAATCCGCGCCAGGGGCGATCTGCACATCGACGACCACCATACTGTTGAGGATGTGGGCATCGCCTTGGGCCAAGCGCTCACCGAAGCGGTTGGCCACAAGAAAGGCATCGTGCGCTATGGCTCTTGCCACTTGGCAATGGACGACGCGCAGGTGCGCTGTGCGCTCGACCTCTCAGCTCGGCCCTATCTGATCTGCAACCTCGACCTGCCGTTTGGCAAAATCGGCACGTTCGACACTGAATTGGTGCGTGAATTCTTCCAAGCGCTCAGCACCCACGGCGGTATCACGTTGCACATTGACAAAATCCACGGGTTCAACGCGCACCACATTGCGGAAGCGGCTTTCAAAGCCGTCGCACGGTCCTTGCGCGACGCGCTGGAAACCGATCCGCGCAAAGCGGACGCCATCCCATCAACTAAGGGTGCGCTGTGACCACCGTTCTGATCGATTACGACAGCGGTAATCTACATTCAGCGCAAAAAGCCTTCGAACGAATGGCGGCGCTGGTTGGCGGCGGAGATGTGATCGTCACTTCCGACTCTGACCTCGTGGCCAAGGCCGACCGAATTGTGCTGCCCGGCGACGGCGCGTTCCCGTATTGCCGGGGGGAGCTTTTTGGCCGCAAAGCCTTGGCCGAAGCGATGATCGAAGCGGTTGAGAAGCGCGCCGTGCCGTTCATGGGCATCTGCGTTGGGATGCAAATGCTTGCCACGACGGGGCATGAATACGAAGAAACCGCTGGCCTCGGCTGGATCCCCGGCGACATTCGTCGCATCGCACCCAGCGATTCTGCGCTAAAAATCCCGCATATGGGCTGGAATGACCTCGTGATCACGCAAGCGCATCCCGTTCTGGACGGCGTTCAAACCGGCGATCATGCCTATTTCGTGCACAGCTTCGCCATGGATGTCGCAGAAGACGCGCACCTTTTGGCGCATGTCGACTATGGCGGCCACGTCACCGCAATTGTCGGCCGAGACACGGTCATCGGCATGCAATTCCACCCAGAGAAAAGCCAAGAGGCGGGCTTGCGCATGATCGGCAACTTTCTGCGTTGGAAGCCTTAACAAAGGTGCAGCACTGATCCGTCTCCGCTAGTCTTGCGACTAAAACGCGAGGCACATCATGGATCGGCGCATATTCCTTCTCGGGACACTGGCACTCACAGGCTGCGGACGGCGGCGCACGACTGTCTCGAACGCTGTGCCACTATACCCGAACGAGACACCAGAACTGCGCCGACTCATCAACAAATACGCCCGCGTCCACGACATCCCCGTCACCCTGCTCCACCGCGTCATCATCCGCGAAAGCACCCACCGCCCCTGGGCCCGCAACGGCCCCTACTACGGATTGATGCAAATTCTGCCAGAAACCGCCCACACAATGGGCCATCGCGGTCCTGCGGACGGGCTTTTGGACGCAGAAACCAACCTCAAATACGCAGGTAAATACCTGCGCGGCGCATGGCTCCTCTCCGACGGCAGCGAAGAAACCGCCGTCATGTGGTACGCGCGGGGCTACTACTATGAAGCCAAACGCCGCGGGATGTTGGTGGAGACTGGATTGCGGCCCGACTGAGCGCACGTTTCCAATTTGAAACCATTTCTTTTGCTTGAATTTTGAGCAGTCCGTCAAAAATATGACGCAATCATGAGTATTTGTGACCCGGTACTTAGGTCCACTCCCCTACGTGAATGGAGCACGAAATGACCAAGAAATCCACCCCTTCCGAAATTGTGGAGCATCTCTAAAGACACGCGGGGCCGTCCAACGCGCAATACCGGCACATTAATGCCCCGAAATCGCGCCGTTCGGCACACTGGCCCTGATCAAGGCTTTCGTATCCCTGCATAGGGAGGAAGATGGTGCCGCATTACTAGAGACGCAGTCCCGCGGCATCATGCTGGCGCAACTCCTAAAGCAAAACTTTGCCTGCAACGAAGACGCCAGTTTTATTTTGACAACCCTGTTTGAGCTCGCGGGCTCGGTTCCAGCCTTCAAACTGACTTACTTAGACGTGGGCAAGGCCTGCGACACCCTGACAGACAATCTCAAAAACCTTCCCACCCCACCAACGATCAAAGCGGACGCGACCTCTACCGCCGCGAACGCTCGCCCCCACCCCATCAACAAGCTCGCCGCATTGATCCGCAGCCCTGACGCAGAAACACGCGAACTTGACGGTGAGCTTTTTGTAACTAACCACGACCAAACCCGCGTGTTAAACCTCAATCAAGACGCATCAATGATCTGGATTCTGCTGGAGGAACCGGCGACCGAGGAAGACGCAGTAACCATCATCCAGACAGCATTCCCCGACACAAACCCCGCCGAAATCAAGGCCGATACCGAACGGGTCTTCGCCCAATTCCGAAAAACGGGCCTCGTCATCGCGTCAGATGCAATCTGAGCCACAAAAAAAGGGGGCGAAACCGCCCCCTCTCAAAATCCAAACGAGCTTGTCAACTTAGCTCGCACGTACCCAGTTCTGGCTTGCACAGAACAGACCACCGGCCACACAGCCCTTCAGCTCCAAACGGTCGCCGGTGACTTTCATCTTGCCGATATAGATCTTGTTGTTGGATGGACGCCAAACCTGACCTGCGTATGTGCCGTCGCCGTTTGGCACCATGTCAATCACAAGCGTCTTGCCGATGTTTTCAGATTCGTACTCTACGCCACCGTCTTGGAATGTCCGCTGGATCACGCCGCAATAGGCATTGCCGCACTGAGAAATGACAACATGCGCAAACGCGCCATCATCAGGTTCCGTCTGCCAGATGCCAACGGCTGCGTCCTGAGCGGCGGCTGCCGTCGTAAACCCAAAAACAGCGACTAGCGCCAAAAGTACCTTTTTCATAATTCGCTCCTCCCTTGAGTGATGCCGCACCATGCCAACTGCGGTGCGGGCCAATCAAGTATGACGTTGGGTCCGTTGCAATTCTCCGCCGTGCTTGCGATAGGGACGCTCAGACCACCTGAAAGGGCCCCACCATGATCCTATACCCCGCCATTGACCTCAAAGACGGACAAGCCGTCCGGCTCGTGCACGGCGACATGGATCAGACAACCGTCTTCAACCACGACCCCGCCGCCCAAGCGAAAGAGTTTGTGGCCGCCGGTTGCCAATGGCTCCACCTTGTCGATCTCAACGGCGCGTTTGCGGGCGAACCCGTCAACGCAGCCCCAGTTGAGGCGATCCTCAAAGCCTGCCCCGTGCCTGCCCAACTCGGCGGTGGCATCCGCGACCTCGCAACCATTGAGCACTGGATCGACAAAGGCCTAGCCCGCGTGATCCTCGGCACTGTTGCCGTCGAGAACCCCGATCTGGTGCGCGAAGCGGCCAAGGAATTCCCTGGCAAAGTTGCGGTCGGCCTTGATGCCCGCAACGGCTTTGTGGCCACACGCGGCTGGGCGGAAGAAACCAATGAGCTGGTCATCGACCTCGCCAAATCCTTTGAGGATTCGGGCATCGCTGCCATCATCTACACCGACATCCTCCGCGACGGCGCGATGAAAGGTCCCAACGTTACCGCGACCGAAGCACTCGCCCGCGCTGTCAGCATCCCTGTGGTCGCCTCTGGCGGCGTCTCCTCCATCGACGACCTCAAGGCTCTGAAAGACACTGGCGTCATTGCAGGTGCGATCTCCGGCCGTGCGCTCTATGATGGGGCCATCGATCTCACATCGGCGTTGGAGATGCTGGCCTGACATGCTGAAAACCCGCATCATCCCCTGCCTCGATGTTGCTGAAGGCCGCACCGTCAAAGGTGTCAACTTCGTCGATCTTATCGACGCAGGAGATCCCGTTGAACAGGCCATCGCCTATAACGCCGCTGGCGCAGATGAGCTGTGCTTTCTCGATATCAAAGCCACCCACGAAAACCGTGGAACGATGTTCGACCTCGCCACGCGCACAGCCGAACAGTGCTTCATGCCGCTGACCATCGGCGGCGGCGTCCGCACTCATCGCGACGTGCGCGATCTGTTGCTCGCGGGCGCGGACAAAGTCAGCTTCAACTCTGCAGCCGTAGCAAATCCCGATGTCGTGGCAGAGGCCGCCGACCGCTTCGGGTCGCAATGCATTGTCGTGGCCATCGACGCCAAGACCGTCTCCCCCGGCAAATGGGAAATCTTCACCCATGGCGGCCGCAAACCCACCGGAATTGACGCTGTCGAATTCGCCAAAACGGTCGTCGCCAAAGGCGCGGGTGAAATCCTACTGACCTCAATGGACCGCGACGGCACAAAATCCGGCTTCAACCTGCCGCTAACACGCGCGGTCAGTGACGCTGTGAACGTGCCCGTGATTGCTTCAGGCGGCGTCGGCACCCTCGACCACCTTGTCGAAGGCGTCACCGAAGGCGGCGCCTCCGCCGTGCTCGCCGCCTCGATCTTTCACTTCGGCACCTACACCATCTCAGAGGCAAAAGCGCATATGGCCAACGCCGGCATACCAGTGAGGATGACATGACCCTCGACGATCTCTTCAAAACCATCATTGACCGGAAAACCGCTGACCCCTCAAGCAGTTGGACCGCAAAGCTCTTGTCGCAAGGCCCTGCAAAATGCGCCGAAAAATTCGGCGAAGAAGCGGTCGAGGCGATCATCGAAGCCACCAAAGGCGACAAAGCACGCCTCACGTCAGAGGCCGCAGATGTCCTCTATCACCTCTTGGTCATGCTCGCCGCCCGCGACGTGACGCTAGACGACGTGCTGGCCGAACTCGCCCAACGCCAAGGCACATCCGGCATCGACGAAAAGGCAGCACGCTAAGCCCTCTCTTTCGCTCAAAATACCTCGGGGGCGCGGGGGCTGGCCCCCGCGCTAGGGTAGCTTCGACGAAATCACGCCTGTGTTGAAGCCGCCCATCCGTAACTCGCCAAATAATCGCTGATACTCGATCTTCGGACAGCGGTTCTGGATGACGGTAACACCCCGCGCATCCGCTTTGGCCGCAGCCTCAGGATGCTCCACACCAATCTGCATCCAGATTGTTTGCAAGTCGGGCCAGCACTCCAGCGCCTCATCCACGATCGGCGGTACCGCCTCTGACCTTCGAAATATGTCCACCATATCCACATCGACAGGAATGGAAGAGAAATCAGCAAAGACCAGCTCCCCCAAAATCTCCTGCCCCGCCAGTCCTGGATTGATCGGAATAACCCGGAATTTCTTCAATTGCAGATACCGCGCCACGTAATAGCTCGGCCGCACCGGATTGGCCGATGCACCCACCAGCGCGATGGTCTTGGTGCAGGTCAAAACCCGCCGCAACAGTGTGTCAGAATATTCCATAAGGATCGCTAACACAAAGCCACGACAGGGGAAACGTCAGATCGGCTTAGGCCAGAACACTCGGCCAATTTGCATTGGCCTTGGAAATATTCCCCGGAATATCCTCTAACCAAATCCCGCGGACCGTGAGGTTAAAGTTGAGGTAGAGCTTCTCCTAATAAATCGTCCACGCCTCGGGATCGGTCGTTGCGGTGTCACCTTTGGACACCGCATAAGCGCAATAGCCGCCGTATTGCGGCGCATAGGCCTCTGGGTTGGCCTCAAACATCGCCATATTATCCGCGCTGGCAAACTTCCAAGTCGCACCTCGCCACATCAGCATATGATCGTCACTGCCGGCGACAGGCGCCCCGATAGTCCAGTAAGCGACTTGATCAATACCGCGAATGGCACCTGCATTTGGTAAAAAAACCTCAAGGCTTGCGGCGGCGGCAGGGTCAGCCAAAAACGGCAGCCCGACAGGGGTGGCGGCCATCAGGCCAATCAGGGAACGGCGGGTCAGCATCTTCGTCTCCATGCGTCAGATCGTATTGATGCTAAAATGCGGAGCCGCGTTTCAAAGGACCTAGCCCCCTCGCTGAGGCGTGAAAAAACGCGCCAAAATGTTTCAATCGAAGATATCTTCGATCTCATCCCAAAACTTTTCCCAGAGCTTTCGTCCAAACCCCTTTTTTCTTGGGCTTACGGCGTTTTTCGCCCCAATGCGACGGCTTGGTTTTCTTGGGCTTTGCAGGCGCTGGGCGGGTATGCGTCGCCGTAGGCACGGGCACGCGGTCAGAGCCATTTAGTAACATTTTGAGCGCTTGCAATGGCGCGCCACAGCTTGAACAGCTCAGTTCATGGTGCGCTTAGCCGCACAAAACCAGCGCCGCGCGCGCGTCACAATAACAACTTCTCGCGATCTTCGTTGCCACCATTTCTGCCCTCTCG
>NZ_CBFIEO010000005.1:92817-145191 GCF_965661665.1 Cognatiyoonia sp.
CAGCCCTTGGTAGCATATAGGGCAACCGCCGCAGCATTTGAGACGTTGAGCGATCCAAATCCCCCCAAATAGTCGATTTTCACCAATTGGTCGCAGGTCTCTTTCGTCTTGTCGCGCAATCCAGGGCCCTCGGCCCCCATGACCAAAGCAATGGCACGGTCGGTTTTCCCTGCGACGGCTGTCCCAATGGTCTCTTCCGCCTCGCCGTCCAACCCCAGCACCAGATAGCCCACCCTCTGCAGGTCTGTGATCGCATCCGCGAGGTTTCTGACGCGCACATAAGGCTGACGCTCCAAAGCTCCACTGGCGGTTTTGGCCAAGGCGCCCGTTTCTGGCGCCGCGTGCCGACTCATGGAGACAACTGCCCGCGCCCCAAACACCTCAGCCGAGCGTAGGATCGCCCCGACATTGTGCGGGTCAGTCACACGGTCCAGCAGCACAATCCGCGGCGGCATCGCGCCATCGCCCAGCGCCACATCCTCCAGCCGCCCCCAATCGAGCGGTTTAACTTCCAATGCCGCACCCTGATGCACAGATTGGGCATCAATCGGCGCTGCAAATTTGCGCGGGTCCGACATCTCTGGCTCCATGCCAGATGCAGCGACCGCTTCTTCCAATTTGTCGAGCGCGTTTTTGGTCAGAACAAGCCGCAGCTTCTGCCGCTTCGGGTTCAAAAGCGCATCGCGGACCGCATGCAATCCAAAGAGCCACACCGTCTCCGCCGCTGCTGCCCGCTTGGCCTGTTCCTTGGCCACAACCCACTTTGGTTTTTTCATATCACCCTCGGTCTGAACCCCGTGCTGATAACGAAGCAAACCACATCTGTGAAGCACCGCTTTTAAGGTTGACGCCTGTCAGCCCCAAGGATAATCAGCCCGTCAGTGGGCGACAGGCCGCAAGGTGTGGCAGGGGACTGTAACTCCCTCGCGGAGACGCACGCCTGGTTCGATTCCAGGGTCGCCCACCACTCTCCTACTGCATTTTTTTTCTTTTTTTTAAGGCTATACATGTCTCTATGGTCGGCTTTTTCGACACAATTTAGAGGGTTTTCGACACATGGTTGAGGCAAACGAGAGTGTCTCCAGGACGACAATAGTCCAAAGCTTCAGCTAAAACGGGAAGGTTAGATTTCGCCCCGGATGCAACTTCCTTAAATATGCGTTCGCACCCAACAACATCAAGAAGCTCCTCAAACGCTATGACGCATTCAAGGTCATGGTCTATCACGACCGGGGGGAGAAAGTGCGTGCGCTCTTTGATCGCGATAACCTTCCCAAGCCTGAGCGGAAACTGCGCAACAAGATCAAAGCCGCAGGGTTTTGGGTCCGGTAGAGACGTCGTGAACGAACCAAAGGCCTAGCTGGCAAAAACCCCTTCCATCTCCGCAAAACCCTTCACCTCAATGGGATTGCCAGAGGGATCGTTGAAGAACATCGTCCACTGCTCCCCCGGCTCCCCCTCAAATCGGACCAATGGGGGGATGACGAACGCGACACCGTAGTTCTCCAAGCGCTGCGCCAAGGCTTTCCAATCATCCAAAGGCAGCACAAACCCCAGATGCGGCATCGGCACCATCGTGTCGCCAACCTGCCCCGTCGCCGCTGTCACAAATGGCGTCCCGAGGTGGAGGCTCAATTGATGCCCAAACACATCAAAATCGACCCATGTTTCCGTCGACCGCCCCTCTTCTGCCCCCAGAGCACCGGAATAAAATTCTCGCGCAGCGCGCAAATCCGTGACGTGGAAGGCCAAATGGAAGGGATAGCGCATTTTTTAGTCCTTTTTGTTTCACGACGTTGAGGGCACCGAAAATTGTGCCTAGAAAGTCCTCAACGACAGATGAGGGGAATTCCGATGTCCAACGATACTGACTACGGCTTTGACACGCTACAGATTCATGCAGGCGCGCGGCCTGATCCGGCAACCGGCGCGCGGCAAGTGCCGATCTACCAATCAACGGCCTATGTGTTCCGTGATGCGGACCACGCCGCCGCTTTGTTCAACTTGCAAGAGGTGGGCTATATCTACTCTCGCCTGACCAACCCCACGGTTGCTGCGCTGCAAGAGCGTTTGGCAACTTTGGAAGGCGGCGTTGGCGCCGTGTGCTGCTCGTCCGGCCACGCGGCACAGATCATGGCGCTTTTTCCGCTGATGGGTCCGGGCCTCAACATCGTGGCCTCCTCCCGTCTCTATGGCGGCACTGTCACGCAGTTCAGCCAGACCATCAAACGCTTCGGCTGGTCCGCCAAGTTCGTGGACTTTGACGATCATGACGCTGTGAAGGCCGCGATCGACGACAACACTCGCGCTGTATTCTGTGAGGCGATTGCCAACCCCGGCGGTCATATATCTGACCTCGATGCTATCTCTGCGATCTCAGATGATGCTGGCATCCCGCTCATCGTTGATAACACATCGGGCACTCCATACCTCTGCCGCCCGATTGAACACGGCGCGACATTGGTTGTGCACTCGACCACGAAATACCTCACTGGCAACGGCACCGTCACAGGCGGCTGCGTCATCGACAGCGGCAAGTTTGACTGGTCCGCGAATGACAAGTTCCCGTCCCTCAGCCAGCCAGAGCCCGCCTACCACGGCCTGAAATTCGCCGAAACCTTCGGCCCCCTCGCCTTTACCTTTCACGGTATTGCCATCGGTCTGCGCGACCTCGGTATGACGATGAACCCGCAAGCGGCACATTACACGCTGATGGGGATCGAAACCCTGTCTTTGCGGATGGAAAAGCATGTGGAGAACGCGCGTAAGGTCGCCAAATGGCTCGAAGACGATCCGCGCATTGACTACGTGACCTACGCGGGCCTCGAAAGCTCTCCCTACTACGGGCTCATCGAAAAAATCTGCCCACGCGGTGCGGGGGCGCTGTTCACTGTCGCGGTCAAAGGCGGCTACGACGCTTGTATGAAACTGGTCGACAACCTCGAGATCTTCTCGCACGTAGCGAATTTGGGCGACACGCGCAGCTTGATCATTCACTCCGCCAGCACAACCCACCGCCAGCTGACAACCGAACAGCAAGAAGCCGCAGGCGCGGGTCCGAACATCGTGCGTCTGTCCATCGGCATCGAAGATGCCGATGACATCATTGCAGACCTCGATCAAGCGCTGTCTAAGGCTACTGCCTAATCAGGCGATCCAATGGCGTAGGTCATTGTAACGCTTGCAGAAATCGTGATGTTGCCGCTCGCTATCGAGACGGCGGCATCTTCCGTTGTAGCCGACATTTCAAACTGCAAACTTGGGCCACAACTGCCACACTCGTTGAGCAGCATCAGCGCCCCCAATTCCACACCAGCAGCCGCTGCAAGGGTCTGCGCCTTTTGCGCAGCATCCGCAACGGCGGCCTGCTGCGCTGCCGTCTTCAGCGCCGCCCTGTCCTCAATTTCAAAGCGAAGCCTTTGCATCTCATTGGCTCCCGCACCCAGCACGCGATCCAAAATCACACCCAGCCGATCCAATTTGCGCACGCGCAATGACACGGTCGAACGCGCACTATAACCGGTGATTTTTGGCACAGACTCGTTGAGCGGTACTCACGCTCAGCCGACAGGCTCAAACCGCTGGTCTGGATGTCAGCGGGATCAATATCAATCTTATCCAGTTGTTCAAACACGCCATTAAGACTGCTCGTAAGCTCCTCCATAGCTTCATTCGTCGTTGGCTGAATCACAAGCACGCCCACCACAATCTACGCCATTTTAGGCACCGCAGACACCTGCCCCTGTCCTGAAACGGTGATCTGGCCGCTGCCATCGACTGCGACAGCTATTTGCGCGGCCACCAAAAACGCAGCCCCTAAAATTGAGCGAATGAAAACCATGAACAAATCTCCTTGCTTCGAAGTCTTGGTTTCTTTCCACTACGGCTCAGATCATTGCGAATTCCTTGCAAGAAATCGTGCAAAACCTTGGATTTGGCGAGAAAACGCTATAAACTTTTGGTCGATGTAATTACATGTATTGCTGTTCTGTCGAAGATGCTAAGGGCATGGCATGACGCCGAATTTCGCACTGTCGCTGTCGTTTGAAGGCATACGCCTGCTGCACCGGGTTCCGGGCGGCTGGCATGTGATCGGCGAAGTGGCACCAGATGCGGACGATTTGGCCGGCGGTCTTACGGATTTGCGCCAAAAGGCAATGGCGTTGGAACCAGGTCCAGTCCACACCAAACTGATCATTCCAGCCGATCAGATCAGATTCATCACCATCGACACCGCGCAAACCTTGGAAGAAGATATAACCGCCGCGCTAGATGGCGCGACGCCCTATGCGGTCGATGAGTTGGAGATTGATTTTGACCGCACCGGCGGGCGCACCTACATCGCCGCCGTCGCGAAAGAGACGCTTGAAGAGGCTGAAGCCTTCGCGATTGAGCATAAGTTTGAGCCAGTGGCGTTTATCGCGGAGCCGGAACCCCTCACCTTCCGACGAGAAATTTTCTTTGGCTCAACCGACACAGCCACAAAGAACGGGCTGGCGGAAAAGATCGGCCGCGAAAATGAACTCATGGCGATTGTGGGCAGCGCAACCCTGCCGGAGCCGGACGTCGTCGAGGACGACGCACCTGTTATCGCAGAAGATGAACCCCTCGCCCCATTTGTCTTTGCCTCCGCCCATCGGAAACCAGCACCAGACACCATCGCCGAAACCGAGGACAGTGAAGCGCTCGATGCAGTCGCCGAGGATGACGCATCCATCGAAGACAATATCGTCGAAGATGAGGCGGAAGCGATCGAAGCCGCGGATGAAGCAGAGCCAGTTGACGACGATGAGCTTGCCCCGGACGAGAATGACACGCCTCCCCCCGTCTTCGGCACCCGCCGTGAACCTAGCATCACGCCGCCCAGTGCTGCACCCGCAGTTGGCGCCGCTATGGCGACAAGCGCCCCGCCATCAAAACCCATCGTCTTGCAGCCAGAGCTAATCGAGTCAGACGCTAGCGTCTCAACAGCGGATCAGAGACAGGGCAAACGCAGTAAGAAAGAAGCCGAACAGCTCACCGTTTATGGCGCGCGCGGCCGCGATAAAGTAGGCGGCAAGCCACGCTTCCTCGGCCTGATGCTGATGGGTGCGCTGGTCGTGTTCCTGTTCCTCGTCGCGATCTGGGCCAACACATTGGGTGAAGATGGCATCGCTGGATGGTTCGCCCCTCCTATGATTATCGAACCCGAAACAATCACCCCGTTGGAAACCGACGTGGTCCTGACCGACCCACAGCCTGAAGCCACGCCAGAACCCGCAGCCGAGGTCGTTGTAGAAACCGCACCCGCCGATGTCGAAACGACGGAGGTAGAAACGGCAGCGTTCACAACGCCGACGCCAGAATTAGCGCCAGAAACGCCTGCCCTGCCTGTCCTCCGCCAGACCATCGGCCGCGTTCTGTCACCAGCAGAAGCAGATCGCATCTATGCCGCTACCGGCGTTTATCAACGCGCACCTCGCCTCCCACTGTTGCCAGAAGGTGGGTCGCTTGATGGGTTCATTCCAGCCAAGTCTGTGATTTCGCAAGGTCGTCTGGATCAGGTTTTGATACCGCCGTCAGAGGCGCTTCTGCCCGATCCGCTCTTCGCCACGCCGCGCAACCCGCCACCTGCAGGCGTTACATTCGCACGTGACCTGCGCGGCTTCATTTTGGCAACGCCAGAGGGGACGGTTACACCCGACGGCGCCATCGTTTTTGCCGGCGCACCTGACAAAATACCCCCCTTCCGCCCAGGGACAGAGGTGCCGGATGTCGTGATTGAACGCCCATTAACGGGCGGCAACGCACCCTTGGTTCTGGTTGCGGGTCCGCCGCCCAAACTGCCACCGCTCCGCCCTGCTGGGCTGGCCCCACTGCCGGAAGCGCTCGCAGATGCGGCAGGCGACAACAATTCGGTTCTGACCAGTACAGACGACCTTTTTGTTCTGGCCGGTGCCCCCCTGCGTAAACCGCCGCTGCGGCCGGATGATTTCGCGTCGCGACTGCCGGAGCCAGAACCAGAAGTAGTGGAAGTCCCCGAAGTCGTTATCGCTGACGAGACGCCAACGTTCCCCACAGAGCCGGACCTTCCAAACGAGCCTGATCTGCCGACCGACCTCGCGCAAACAGGCGATCTAGCTGAGACGGCTGCACTTGAGCTTGCCGCTGTCGTTGTCAATCCAACTGATCGCATCAGCTCATCGGGCGCAGCACTTGCCAACTTCCGGCCCAGCGTGCGCCCTGCGGTCTTGGCACCGCAAAGCGGTGGCTTGCTCGATCTCGCGAACCCTACACTCGCTGGCTACCGCCCTGCCCTGCGCCCCGCACAACCGCTCAGCCTCTTGGCAATCGCTGATCCTGAGCTTGCTGGCTTCCGCCCCAACGTCCGGCCCGCTGGCCTCGTCAACGTTCCGACGCCCGCCGACAATGACATCACATCAGTCCTTGCCGCCATCTCCGATGCCGCACCATCGTCGCCCTTCGTAACACCCACATCGCTCGCTGTAGTCAATTCCGAACGCCCCAACACACGCCCCCGCAACTTCGCTCAAATTGTCGCGCGGGCGGATAGAACAGCACCGCAAGCAACACGCGCATCAGCGGCTGCACCAGCGGTCATCAGGGGGCCAACACCCGGCGGCGTGGCTCGCGCCGCGACCATCGACAACGCAATCCGCTTGCGAGACATCAACCTAATTGGTGTTTATGGGCGCGCGTCCAACCGGTATGCCCTCGTACGTTTGTCGAACGGGCGTTATCTGCGGGTCAGCCCCGGCGACCCGTTGGATGGTGGCAGCGTCACCGCGATCGGCGAATCCGCGTTGAACTACGTCAAACGCGGCCGCACCTATACGTTGGAAATCCCGTCAGACTGATCAGCCGTCCGCAACACCCGCCTCGGCGAATGTCGCCATACCCGAATGACAGGCGACTGCGCCCTTCAGCACACCCAATGCCAAGGCCGCGCCTGACCCTTCGCCCAACCGCAAACCAAGGCTCAACAAAGGCTCTTTCCCAAGGCTCTTGAGCAACCGCTCATGCGAACCTTCGGCGCTCAAGTGACCCGCGACAACGTGATCGAGCGCGCCAGCTTCTGCGACCTGCAGCGCAGCCGCAGCCGCCGAACAAATGAAGCCATCGAGGATGACAGGAATGCCCTTGGCCCGTGCCGACGCAATCGCACCGGCCATTGCCGCCAACTCGCGCCCGCCAAGGCACCGCAGCGCTTCGAGCGGGTCTTTGATCGCATCCGCATGAAGCGCCAAGCCCTTGTTTACAACCTCGGTCTTTCGCGCCAAACCAGCATCATCCACTCCCGTCCCACGACCCGTCCAGTCAGCAGCGTCGCCACCCAAAACTGCCGCAGCAACAGCCGCAGCTACAGTTGTGTTGCCGATGCCCATCTCGCCCGCCACCAGCACATCCGCGTCAGGATCAACGGCGTTCCACCCTGTCGCCAGAGCAGCCACAACCTCATCTTCGGTCATTGCCGGCGTTTGCGTGAAATCAGCGGTCGGCGTGTCAAGGTCGAGCGCGTGGACATCCATTTTCGCGCCAAACGCTTTTGACAGCTGGTTGATTGCCGCACCGCCATGCTCAAAATTCGCCACCATCTGAACGGTCACTTCTGGCGGGAACGCGGATACGCCCTGCGCGCAAACCCCGTGGTTGCCCGCAAAAACAATGACCTGAGGCCGCTCTACCGATGGTGTCGCACTGCCACGCCATCCCGCATACCAGATTGCCAAATCCTCAAGCCGACCCAGCGCGCCTGGCGGCTTGGTCAATTGCCCATTCCGCTCCTCCGCAGCGGCCTTGGCCGCTGTGTTGTGGTTAGGGGCTTTGGCCAAGATGTTCCTAAACTCTGCCAAAGTGGAAAACGGTGCGCACATCGTGACCTCATTGCGTTATCAATGTGAGTTGTCTAACGATCTTTGGTGGAATGAAAAGCGCATTACGAGGCGGGTTTTTGCAAAATCACGACATAAAGCCCAACGTCATTTGGCATGATTATGCGGCAGCCCTCGGGTTGCTGACGCGCCTGCGTATTCCGGTCGACAGAGACCGCGCGATGGCACGCGGTTCCGGCTCTGCTTGGGCCTATCCATTGGTGGGATTGGTGGTCGCTTTGATCGTGTTGCTGACCGCATCTGCAGCCTTGTGGATCGGATTGGATGCGTCCATCGCGGCGGGACTCTGCCTTCTCGTGTCCATCGTGATCACAGGTGCGATGCACGAAGACGGCTTGGCCGACAGTGCCGACGGGCTCTGGGGCGGTTGGACGGTCGAGCGTCGGCTGGAGATCATGAAAGACAGCCGGATCGGCACCTATGGAGTGCTGGCTTTGGGTCTGTCCCTACTCCTGCGCTACGCGGCGACTCTTGGATTGATCCATGCGGGCGTCCTTTGGCAAGGCATCCTGATCGCAGCCATCGGCAGCCGCGCCGTCATGCTTACGCTCATGGGATCGTTGGAGAACGCGCGAAAAGATGGCCTCAGCCGTTCCGTTGGGCGTCCTGCGACGGCAACAATGATTTCAGGCGTTGCGTTAGGCACGGCCTGTATCGGCATCATCGGTGGTTGGTATGTGCTGAACTTCGCGCTTGTCGCAGCGATTGCAAGCCTGACCTGTGCTGCCATCGCGAAACGGAAGATCGGCGGGCAAACGGGGGATATCCTCGGCGCGTCGCAACAAGTGTCCGAGATCGCCCTTCTCGCGACAGCCTTGGCGGTTTTGGCCTAGCAGGCCATCACAGCAGCAAAGGCCGTGCGGCCGGTATCAGTCCTGATCACTCGGGTCGAGAAATCCCCGTCATAGGTCACGGCCAACAACTCCGACCAGTCAGCACTCGCAACGATCATCTCAGGCCCCTGCCCGCAGAAGCAGATGCCGCCTGCGATGTCCGGTTCCCCAATGCGGTGGTTCGTAACGCCAGCAATGGAATCAACCAACTCCAAGCCATCACCTTCGACCCGCACGACGCGAATGGTCTTCGCCAAATATGCGCGATCGACATAGGCAATCTCAACCACGCCATCACCATCCGGATCAGCCGCGCCCATGATCGCCAGCCAGCGGAACTGCTGCCCAATCGGCGTGCCCTCTACAATCAGCTTAATCGCTCCGCCGTCTTCGATCTCATCCCAAATGCGGATCGCGGCGCCTGCGTCGAAATAAGAAAACAAAGTCAAAACCTCATTCGACCCGTCCCCATCAAGGTCAATGAGCCATGGCGGTATGTGCTCATAAACGCCACCAACTGCATCGGTTGCAAGGGTGGTCCCGTCGCTTAATTCTAATTGTAAACGTGCATATTCACCGCCCGGAACAACGTTGTGACCATATTAGGAGGTTGGATATTGAAAAGTCGCCGATACGATCTCGGCCTGCGCAGCACCTGCAAAAAGCGCTGCCGCCAGACCAACCGTTTTGATCAAATCTGACGCTCTGGCATTTGGACGCGCAAGCCGTCCAATTGATCTGTCACCTTGATCTGGCATGTCAGACGAGACGTAGTCTCGTTGGGCTCAAACGCAAAGTCGAGCATGTCTTCTTCCATACCGTCTTTTGCAGGCAGCTTCTCCAACCAAGCCTCATCCACGTAAACGTGGCATGTCGAACAGGCACAGGCTCCACCACAATCCGCTTCGATCCCCGGAATGCCGTTATCACGCGCGCCTTCCATGACGGTCAGGCCGTTTGCGACGTCAACAACATGTTCTTTACCGCCGAATTCGACATAGGTGATTTTTGCCATACCGCGTGTTCCTCTTAAGATTTCGCCTGCGTTCTGCGTAATTTAGGGCTGTCACTCCCGATCTGCCAGTGGCAAAAAGCGCGCCATCTGCAACGGATGCGACATTCACCGCTGAAATCCGATCAAATCTAATTTGATTGGCGCCAAACTGGCGTATCCCTAGCGCTATTAAGAAGTTGACCCCATATTGCTTGGCCTCTTGTGCGCGTGCAGTTAGATTGCGCCGCCTGAAGATCCTGCGCCAGAGCCGATCCTTTTTGCATTCGGTGATATTGAGACGCGGGCAGACGGCCGCTGTTTCGCCACCGTCAGAGGACCAGATTGGTTTGAAACGGGATCAGACAGATTGAGGTGATCCCAGAGACACGGGCAGCCGACGGACGAGTCCTGAATCCTGCCATCTTCAACAACGAAGCCCAGCGCGTCCGCATCACCAGCGACGATATTCAACAGTTTGAAACGGTGTGCCCGCCGACCTACACGCTCAACTTTGTCGCATCACTGCAAAGGACATTGCTGGCGCGCGGTGAATTCACGGGCGCGATCACAGGGCTGATGGATGAGCCAACCAGCACTGCGATCCAGCTTTATCAGGAGCGGCGCGGCCTCAACAGCTCAATCCTTGCACTCCAGACGGCGCAAATACTCGGATTGATCGGCGTTGCCAACGAATAAGGGCGCACCCGCCAGTACGCCCTTAAAATCTTCAATTTGCGGTGCTTACTCTACGAGGCTTAGTGCCACAAACCGCGGATCACCGCCGCGACGCACCAGCAGCAACAGCGATGTGCGCCCAGCGTCTGACGCCTCCATGATGCGGGTTTCGAAATCCTCGATGCTGATCACCTTCTGCTGACCGGCTTCTGTGATCACGTCCCCTTCGACAAGTCCTTTGGAGGCTGCCACTGAGTCTGGATCAATAGCAGTGATGACCAAACCGTCGTCAGAATTCAGGTTGTACTGATCTTTCAGATCATCGGTCACTGTCGACAAAGTCAGACCGAGGAATTGCGATGGCTCCGGCTCAACCTCTTCCGGCGCTGGAAAGGCGACAGCTTCAGCTGTCTCGCGGCGTCCCAGCACAACGGTCAGATCCTGAGATTCCCCATTGCGCAGAACGGTCACAGCCACTTCCTTGCCCACGGGTGAGTTGCCGACGATACGGACAAGCTCGCGGGTGTCTTCGATCTCCACACCGTCAAAGACAGTGATGACATCGCCAGATTCCATGCCAGCATCTTCCGCTGGTCCCGGTGGAACTTCTGTCACCAGTGCGCCATTGGCAGACAGCAAACCTTCGATCGCATCGATCATGTCGGGTGTGACGTCTTGAATACGCACGCCCAACCAACCGCGACGGGTTTCGCCAAACTCACGTAGCTGATCGACCACGTTCGTTACTACGGCAGAGGACATCGCGAACCCAATGCCAATCGAACCACCTGTTGGTGACAAGATCGCCGTGTTCACACCGATGACCTCACCATCCATGTTGAAGAGCGGGCCACCAGAATTACCACGGTTGATTGCCGCATCGGTTTGAATGTAGTCATCATAAGTTCCGGACAACGCACGATCACGGGCTGAGACGATACCAGCAGAGACGGAGAATCCCTGCCCCAACGGATTGCCCATCGCCATCACCCAATCACCCACGCGGGCGCCTTCGGCGTTGCTGTCGCCGAACTCGACAAAAGGCAGACCTTCAAGGTCGACTTTCAGCACGGCAATGTCTGTGTTTGGATCAGTGCCAACCAGTTCGGCAGGCACACCAGGTTCACCACCTGGAAAGAATTCGATCAGAATCTCATCCGCCCCTTCGATCACATGGTTGTTGGTGACGATGTAGCCATCTTCCGAAATGACGAAACCTGATCCCAAAGCCGAAGAACGTCGCTGGCGGTCGTTGTCGCCTTCGGGCTGAAGGTCATTAAAGAAATCCTCAAACGGGCTACCTTCAGGTACAACGCCTTGCGGCCCATTGCGGCCTGCAACGACGGTTGAGGTGGTGATGTTTACAACGCTCGGGCTCACCTGCTCTGCCAGATCGGCGAATGTCCCCGGACGGTCTTGCGAAAATGCGGGCGTTGCTTGCGCCAGCATCATAGCAAGGACGAGCGCGGTTCCCGTAATCAACGCCATTAACGTGCGGCGCGGGGATACAGCTTTTTTTTGAACGAACAAGGCCTCTGATCTCACGGCTCTCTCCTTAGTTCGAATGTGGTCTTGCCTGACGGCTTTTTCTGAGTGTCTGATGAATAATGTAGGGCGCCAAGAGTTCAACGCAAACGTCTATCGCGCTGCTTCAAACAGACGTGATGTGAAGAACTGCGTAATTTCTTAGGAAAGTCTGCACAATGATTAGGGCTCCGACACGGGACCGCACCTAGAGTCCGGCCGCGCGTGCACCCCAAAGCAACATCGCCCCGATCACCATCGCCAGAAACCCCATCAGACGGCGCTGTTCCACGGGCAGTGATTTCAACGCCGTCAACAGGTCTTCGATAAGCGAAGGGGCCAATGCGTACACCAGCCCCTCAATCAACAGGACCAAACCGAGGCCCAGTAAGATGTATGCGATCATTCGGAGGCCGCGCCCGTATCAGACTTCAAGTAGTTGAAGAACTCGTTGTCTGGGCTCAGAACCATCGTCGAATTACCCGGCCGCAAGGAGCGTGCATAGGCGGTCATGGAGCGGTAGAATTCGAAAAATTCTGGATCCGCACCAAAGGCTTCTGCGAAAATACGGTTGCGTTCGGCATCCGCCTCACCCTGAATAATCTGGCTTTCGCGACGCGCTTCTGAGGTCAGTTCGACCACAGTCCGGTCCGCTTGCGCACGGATACGCTGCGCGGCTTCGTTACCGCGGGCAATCTCGTCCACCGCTTCACGGTTCCGTTCTGCCTTCATCCGCTCATAAGTCGCGTTCAAGTTGGCCGGCGGCAGGTCGGTGCGCTTCAAACGCACGTCGATGACCTGAAGGCCCAGCCCCTGCGCTTCTGCAATTGCGCCGTTTCTGATGCGCAGCATCAGTGCGGCACGGTCGATCGACAGGATGTCATTGGAGCTTACAGAACCCAGAACTTCCCGTGTTTCCGCACGCAGGATCGAATCCAGACGACGCGCAGCGGTCTCTTCACCACCACCACCGACAGCCTCACGGAAGCGAGTGATATCAGCGATCCGGTACCGAGCAAAGGCGTCAACGATCAAACGACGATCGTCAGAAGGCGTGACTTCGATCGGGTCGAGGTCGCGCGACAGAATACGATCGTCATAGCGCACCACATCCTGAATAAACGGGATCTTGAACCCAAGACCAGGCTCTTCCTGAACCTTCACGATTTGACCAAACTGCAGCACGAGGGCTTTCTGCCGTTCATCCACGATGAAGAGCGATGATGCGATGCCCACCACAACAAGGAAAGCAACGATAAGCAATGCGATTGAGCGGTTCATTAGTTCGACCTTCCGCTGTTATTGGTGTTCGAGCGAAGTTCGTTCAGTGGTAGGTATGGGACAACGCCCTGACCGCCTGATCCGTTCGTGTCATCCAGAAGGATGATGTCGATGCCGCCAAGGACATTCTCCATCGTCTCAAGATAGATCCGCTTGCGGGTCACTTCTGGAGCGCTTTGGTATTCTTCCAAAACAGAGCTAAAGCGGCTCGCCTCACCCAGCGCTTCGTTCACCACGCGCGCACGATACCCTTCGGCCTGCTCCAGCAACTGCGCCGCTTCACCACGGGCCAGCGCAAGCTGTTCGTTGGCGTAAGCGTCCGCACGGTTCTGCAACCGGTCGCGTTCCTGTTCGGCGTCCTGTACCTCACGGAAGGCAGCGATAACCGGCTCCGGCGGGTCGGCTTTGTCAAAGTTCACACGCACGATGTTCACGCCGGACTGGTAGCTGTCGAGGGTGTTTTGAATGTCAAGCTGAAGGCGATCTGCAATCGCACCACGGTCTCTGTTCAGGATTGGCGCCAATTCAGACTGCGCGATAATCTCGCGCATCGCGGATTCAGCCACCGCCTCAATCGTCAGGGGCGGATCAGCGAGGTTGAACAGGTATTCCCGCGGATCGGTGATGTTCCAAACAACTTGGAAGTCGATGTCGACGATGTTCTCGTCACCGGTTAGCATCAAACCCGCATCACTGCCTGCACGGCTTGTGCCAATCTCTATGTTGCGTTCGGTCGTCACTGCCAAAACTTCGCGCGTGACCAGCGGCCAAGGGGCAAAATTCAAACCGGGACCGTTGGTGGACATGTACTCACCAAGGAACAGTTCAACTGACTGCTCTTCCGGGGCCACGGTATAGAATGACGCCATGCCCCACAGCACAACGGCTGCAATCGCCCCGAGACCCAGCGTGCCGCGCGTGATCGCTGGACCACCTTTGCCACTGCCGCCAGAACCGTTCTGGCCGCCGCCACCGCCGCCCATGAGAACGCGGAGTTGCTCACGGCCCTTGTTCACCAGATCGTCAATCTCTGGAATTTGCGGGTTATTGTCCTGACCGGGTCTGCGCGGCGGACGGTTGCGATCATCGCCGCCACCATTGTTGCCACCGCCGTTGTTTCCACCACCGCCCCACGGGCCGCCGTTGTTTCCTGCCATGTTCTGGTTTGCTTCCTTGCTAATCGCCCTGGCTTTGGGCCTTGGAACTAAAATGATCTTTTTTGTCGGATTTTCAAGTTGTCCGCGTTGGTTCTTTCATCGTGACCAGCTCTTCCGCCATCGTCGGGTGAACCGCGCAAGTTTGGTCGAATTGTTCTTTCGTCGCGCCCAGTTTCACCACGATACCAGCAAGCTGGATCATCTCGCCTGCATGGTCTGCGACGATGTGACATCCCAAAACAACACGGGTCGCTTTGCTGACGATGAGCTTCATCAAAACGCGATCTTCACGGCCTGCAAATGCATGGTGCATCGGCTTGAAGCTGGTGGAATAGACCTCGATCGGTTCTTGCGCCGCCGCCTGCTCCTCCGTCAGGCCAATCGTGCCAAATTCAGGCTGCGTGAAAACGGCTGACGGGATCAACTCATGATCGACAGGGGTCGGATTGCCGTGAAACACCGTTTCGACAAAGGCCATACCTTCGCGGATCGCCACCGGCGTCAGTTGCACACGGTTCGTCACATCCCCGATGGCATAGATTGAGGGCACGCTGGTCTGGCTATACTCGTCAACGACGACCTCGCCCTTACTCCCAATCTCAACACCCACCTGTTCGAGGCCCAGCCCGTCCGTGTTGGCGCGGCGACCTGTGGCAAACAGCACTTGGTCATACAGTTGCTCACCACCCTCAGTATCTTTCACCCAAACACCGCCGTCCCGCTTTTGCAGTTCTTCGACGTTGACACCAAGGCGTAGGTTTACGCCACGCTTGACCATATCCTCAGCCACAATTGTACGCGCTTCGTCGTCGAACCCACGCAAGATCTGTTCGCCGCGGTAGAATTGATCCACCTCGACGCCAAGCCCGTTCATGATTCCTGCAAACTCCGACGCGATATAACCGCCTCCGACAATCAGCATCTTCTTTGGGAACTCATCGAGCAGGAACAGCTCATTTGAGGAAATCCCATGCTCCGCCCCAGGCGTCCCCGGCACAACCGGATAGCAACCCGTCGCAATCAAAATATGCTTTGCGGTGACTTCGGTGCCATCAGACAAGGACACCGTGTGCGGATTTTTGAGCGTTGCCCGCGCATCGTGGATCGCAACATCATTGTTGGACAAGATACTACGATAAATCCCCTCCAGCCGATCTAATTCGGCGTGCAATTTCGGGCGAAATTTCGACCAGTTAAACGTGCCCACGTCCAAATCCCAGCCATAGGATTGCGCATCTTCGAACATGTCGCTGAACTCACTGGCGAACACCATCAGCTTTTTGGGAACACAGCCGCGGATCACGCATGTCCCGCCCATGCGGGACTCTTCGGCCAATCCAACTTTTGCGCCGGTCTGTGCCGCCACCCGCGCCGCGCGCACACCACCGGACCCACCGCCGATCACAAACAATTCATAATCAAACGTCGCCATCGGCTTGTCCCATCACTTCAAAATCGTTTGGCGGAACCTTTGAGGCTCCGCGTAAGGTTTCAACAAAGCTCGCAGCCCGTTTCGCCGCTACAAACTTCGCGCGATCAATCGGTGACAGCTCTGATGACATGGTACTCTCCTCAGGTTTGGACGCATTATAGAGGAATGCCACCTCCCATGCGAGGGGCCAATCGCCGATTCGCAGCGTTTCAGTCGCGCAAAAGCACCCCCATCGGTCGCATTAGCGCGGCTTGTGGTCAGCAACGCACTCTATAGGATTGAAAGCGAGGCTTTTGCCGCCACGATCAAGATAAGAAAGCATGCCCTGATGTTCCTGTCGGTGTTTGATATGTTCAAGGTGGGCGTCGGGCCCTCCTCCTCCCACACCATCGGCCCAATGGTGGCCACCAACCGGTTTTTGGATCATCTGCGCAACCAACCATTTGAGGTTAAGGGCCTTCGCGCATCGCTCCACGGGTCGCTTGCGTTCACGGGTGTCGGCCACGCCACGGACCGCGCTGTTATCCTGGGGTTGGCCGGCATGCAGTCGGACAACTACGACGCAGCAAAGGCCGACGCTGAATTGGCCCGCATCGCGGCAGACAAGACGGTCCACCCAGACGGATTGGGCGAGCTGAGCTTTGACCCCAAGGCTGATGTCATCTTCAATTACGACGACATCCTGACTGGGCACTCCAACGGTATGAAACTTTACGCCAAAGACGCGCAAGGCGACGTGATTATCGAGGAAACATACTACTCTATCGGTGGTGGGTTCGTGCTAACAGCGAAAGAACTGGCCGATGGGAAAGCCACCGACACCGGCGCGCCCGTCCCATTCCCGTTCCAGTCGGCGGCAGAGATGCTGGAGCTGGCGAAAACCTCCGGGAAATCCATCGCGGATATGAAGCGCACGAATGAGCTCTCACGGATGAAGCACAGCGACCTCGACGCTGGCCTCACCCGAATTTGGGAAGTGATGAACGCCTGTATTGATCGCGGGATCAGCAGTGAAGGCATCCTGCCCGGTGGTCTCAGCGTGCGCCGCCGCGCCAAAGGCATCTATGACGCGCTTATGGCCGAACGCGGCATGAACCTCACCGCGCCGCACACGATCAACGACTGGATGTCGACCTATGCGATGGCAGTGAACGAAGAAAACGCCGCTGGCGGCCAAATCGTCACCGCGCCCACCAATGGCGCGGCGGGCGTCGTCCCCGCCACCATCCGATATTGGTTGGACCACGTCCCTGGCGCGACGGTCAGCAAAGTCCCCGAATTCCTGCTCACCGCCGCCGCTATCGGCGGGCTCATCAAATACAACGCCTCAATCTCCGGCGCGGAATGCGGGTGCCAAGCGGAAGTGGGCAGCGCGGCGGCAATGGCGGCATCCGGCCTCTGCGCTGTGATGGGTGGCACGCCAGAGCAGATCGAAAACGCCGCTGAAATCGCGCTTGAACACCACCTCGGCATGACCTGCGATCCGGTCAAAGGTCTCGTTCAAGTGCCCTGCATCGAACGCAACGGCCTTGGCGCGATCAAAGCCGTCTCCGCCGCGTCGCTCGCCATTCGTGGGGATGGCAAGCATCTCGTCCACCTCGACGTGGCGATCGAGACGATGCGCCAAACCGGTCAGGACATGAGCGAGAAGTACAAAGAAACCGCTCTCGGTGGCCTCGCCGTGAACGTACCCAACTGCTGATGGCGGACCGCGTCGGCATAGCGATGGCCCTGATGATCGGGTTTTGCATCACTGCCCCGATCTTGGACGTCTGCGCGAAATTAGCGGCGACAGAGATCCCCGTGGGCCAAATCACCGCCGCGCGGTTCTTGGTGCAAGCGGCGCTGATGATCCCAATGGTGTGGATTGCGGGCCAGTCCTTACGTTTGCCACCTAATACCCTCAGCTTGATGATTGCCCGCGCGCTTTGCCTGCTCGCCGCGACCTACTGCTTTATCGCCGCCATTCGCATCATGCCCATCGCCGACGCGCTTGCCATCGCCTTTGTGGAGCCGTTCATCATCCTGCTGATGGGTTATCTCGTCTTCCGCGACGCCATTGGCCCGCGTCGCATCATGGCCTGTGCGGTTGGCTTCACCGGCGCGCTATTGGTGATCCAGCCCAGCCTCGCCGTCTTTGGACCCGTGGCGTTCTACCCGCTCGGGACCGCTGTCACCTTCGCCGCCTATATGATCCTGACCCGCGGCCTCGCACCCAAAATCGGCCCTTTGCCGATGCAAGCGCAAACCGCGATCATCGCTTCTGCCATTTGTCTGCCAATCCTCTATTTCGGGAACGGTACTAGCGTCTTGGACATTGATCCCGTCATGCCACAAGGCATCTTCTGGATTTGGCTCTTGGGCGTCGGCCTGGCCGCAGCTGGGTCACACCTGATGATGACCTATGCGCTCTCCATGGCACCGGCGAGCACACTCGCCCCGCTACACTATCTGGAAATCGTCACCGCCGTGGCCTTTGGATACTTGATCTTTGGCGACTTCCCGAACTGGCTCACATGGACCGGCATTGGCGTGATCGTCAGCTCCGGCCTCTACGTTATTTTTCGAGAACGCCAGCAAGCACGTTTGGCAGCAATGCCCGCGGCACGGTGACGGCGACCGCGCCTGTCACATCAAACGATACGCTGCCAGCCACCGCTGCGTTCGACGAACTGATCAAACCGTCCAGCGCCAATTCAGCGCCCTCCAACTCCCACTTTAGCCCTTTCGATTGCACCTCTGCTGCGCCTAAAGGCAAGACGCCAACCCCCGCACCAACCGGCATTTCAATCCGCAAAGATCGGTCGCGGATCACACAGACCGCATCATCGCTGCCCAAGAAAACAACGTGGCAGCCAGGGCGCACCGCCGCCGCCCGCAATGCAGCAAATGTGTGATCAAGCCGCTGGCCCAAAAATCCTATCGCAACGAAGGCGGGCGCGGCCACGCGGTCTAAAACCTTCTCCAAATCGGTGGTATCTTGGCGGTCGATTTGATGGATTCGGTCGGCAAATGCCGCCCGCGCGGCGTCCGAAATGCTGTCCATATCCCCATATATCGCGTCTGGTGCCACTCCAGCAGACAACAGCTTGTTTGCCCCGCTGTCTGCGGCCACAACCTTTGGCGCTAACCCCATCGCAATGGTAAGATCATCGCTGTTCAGGTCAGCACCTCCCACCAATGTGACTGGTTCGGAACTGTTAACAATCACCGTCTAGACGCCTTTATTTGGGTCAGTTTCACAAACATTCCTCAATTGGGTCATGAAATAATACTTTAGGATAAGCCATTCTTCCTCCGATTACGAACCAAATAATAATAAACCGTCCAACTGCACGGCGGTGGAAAGCGAGCGAATACAATGGTTGAGTCGAGCAAGATCTTCACAGTGTCCTACGGGACGTTTTCTTGCACCCTTGAAGGGTTTGAGGATTCCCACTCCACGATGAAAGCGATTGCGGAATACTTCCTCGACCTTGCAGAGCGGGACCTTTATTTCGGTGCGGAGCCTCCAACACCAGACGCTGAGATGATCACTCGTATTGCCAAACGTGAGATCGAGCGCCGCGTTGAAGCGCGCTCTAATGAAAATGGTATCGTCCTGCGCGCCGCAGAAGCCGCGGCAAGTGACGCGCTCGACATGAAGTCTGACGATCAGACGGCCGAGGATGACGTCCAGTCAGATGACGTCGAAGAAGAAGCTGCCTAAGACGCACCGTCCAGTACCACCCTCGAGGATATTGCGCCAGAACAGCTGGAGCGTCAGACAACACATACCGACCCCTCCAGCGTCGCTGCAAAGCTCCAGCGCATTCGCGCAGTCGTTGGCGGCAACGACAGCGCTGCGTTCTTCAGCAACCCGTCTGAGGAAGAGAATGCACCCGAGGCGTTCACCTTCGACGCTGGCAAATCCGCAGAGTTCGAAGACGAAGCGGAACCTGAGGCCGAAGAAGAATTCGTAGCTGAAGAGGAAGAAACTGTCGAAGAAGAGGTGGTCAACGACGAGGCCGTCGAAGAAGAGGCCTCCGAAGAAGAAGTCGCTGAAGACGAGGCGACCCAAGAAGAATTCTTCGCCGACATGACGGAGGAAGACGAAGCCTAGGAAGAATTCGAAGCAGAAGCGGACGTCGCGGAAGCTTCGAAAGAAGACGATGCAGACGACCTGAACGCAGCTGACGCGCTCGCCTCTATCATGGCGACAACAGCCAAATCAGATGACCAAACGGTCGAAGCTGATGCGGGTGACATGTCCGACGCGGAAGAGTTTTTCGCCGATACCACTGTAGTAGAGGTTGCTGAAGACGCGGCAGAAGACGATGCCGACAACAAGACCTTCTCTGACATTGACACGGATCTGATTGCTTCCATTGCCACTGAAAGCGAGCAGACCGAAGAGACTGCTGAAGCTGAAGAAGTCGAAGAAAAGAAACCGTCGCTGACGGCCCGCATCCTGCGCTTTGGTCGCAAAAAAGCGCCTGTAGTTGAAGAACCTGTTGAAGAGCCAAAAGACGACATCAAGCTCGACGACGTGATCTCAGCGATTGAAGGCGAGGCGGAAGAAGGTGGCACCGCGTCCGACGACGAAGGCTTCAGCCTTGCCGATATGGATGGTGCTGACGATCTGACAGACTACGAAGACGTCGCAGCTGCCGCACTCGATCCAGAGGATGAAGCGAAACTGATGGCTGACCTCGCTACTGTTGAAGACGAGTTCGCAGCGGACTCCGAAGAATTCACCGCTGAAATGTCTGCTGACTTGGATGAAACGGCTGAGGAGATCGAAGTCGTTGCCAAGGCGGACTATGTTCTGATCCTTGAGCAATAAGTTGCCGTTGTCGCGGACGACGCCGACGCAACCGAAGTAAAAGAAGAAGCGGAAACTGGCGAGGCGTCCGCCCCTGCACGACATGCTGAACCTGGCACGCATCGTCTGCCTGAAAACGACCACGCCGCGATGGATCGCATTATGCAGCTAGCAGATGAGCAGATGGATGAGCCTGAAGGCAGACGTCATCGCCAAGCCATCGCGCAATTAAAAGCCACAGTCGTGGCAACAGAAGCTGCGCGTCAGTTGGGCGACACTGCCAAATCCAACGCTGAGGAGCAGGAAGAAAATCGTAAGAACTTTGACGACGTGGTGCGTCCACGCCGCGCTGACCGTCTGCCACGCGCCGAAATCCGGACAGAGCGTCCGCGCCCAGCGCCTTTGAAACTCGTCGCATCCCAGCGCATCGACGAAGATAGCGCTGCAGGTGAGGCCGTTGCCTCACGTCGCGTCGCAACATCCTCAGCCGATGAAGCTGCAAATGCAGAAAGCATTGCAGCCTAAGCCGATGAGGTTGGCGCAACTGAGTTGTCAGACCTGCTCGAAGCTGCAGCGGCCTACTGCGCAGATGTTGAAGGGCAGGAAGACTTTTCCCGCCCTCAGATCATGAAGAAGGATCAGGTGTCCTCCAAAGAAGAGTTCAGCCGCGAAGATAGCCTGCGCTCCTTCGGCACGCTGCTCCGCGAGGGCTGCATCAGCAAGTTCCGCAACGGCCGCTTCCAAATTACAGAGCAGACACGCTTCCGCCCCAAACAAAAAGTGGGCTAACTGCAATCACAGAAAAAAGAAAAGGCGGTCTGCTTTGACCGCCTTTTTCTATGCGCCCTCGTCCGGGTCCGGCTGTCCGATGCCCTTAAACACCCATTTCAGCGGGAAAACCCATCCGATGCCAAGCGCAACATAGAGGAAGAATTCAACCACCAGCTGGAACCGCGGTGCCGTGCTCATCACCGTCACCGCCAACATCACGTAGGCTGGCACGCCGACCACAAGGATCAGCAGCGACAGGCGTTTGCGGCCCTTATAGGTCATAATCAGTCTGCAAATGGGTCGGTAACAAGGACTGTGTCTTCTCTCTCGGGTGAGGTGGATACTAGCGCGACCGGGCAGTCGATCAACTCTTCAATCCGTCGCACGTACTTGATTGCTTGCGCAGGCAGATCGGCCCAAGACCGCGCACCTTCTGTGGATTCGTTCCAACCCGGCATCTCTTCATAGACCGGCGTGCAACGCGCTTGCTGGTCTGCCGCAATCGGCAAATAGTCGAGCGTTTCGCCGTCCAACTCGTACCCAACGCAAATCTTCAGCGTCTCAAAACCATCCAAAACATCCAGCTTTGTCAGCGAGATGCCATTGACCCCAGAGGTCGCACAGGTCTGACGCACGAGAACCGCATCAAACCATCCACAGCGCCGCTTGCGGCCCGTGGTCGTGCCAAACTCATGACCGCGTTCGCCCAGACGCTGACCGTCGTCATCGTCCAACTCTGTCGGGAACGGCCCCTCACCCACGCGGGTGGTGTAGGCCTTCACAATCCCCAGTACGAAATCAATGGCACCTGGACCGATACCTGTCCCAGTCGCCGCTTGGCCTGCAATGACGTTTGACGATGTCACGAAGGGGTAGGTTCCGAAATCAATGTCGAGCAACGCGCCCTGCGCTCCTTCAAACAGGATGCGCTTACCAGCCTTGCGTTTTTCATTCAGCACCTTCCACACTGGTGCCGCGTACTTCAGCAGTTCCGGCGCAATCTCCGCCAACTGGTCGAGCAAGGCATCCCGATCAATCTCTTCCAAGCCCAAACCACGGCGCAGCGCATTGTGATGCAGCAACGCGCGATCGATGCGCTTTTCCAATGTCGCAGCATCCGCCAAATCAGCAACACGTATCGCGCGGCGCCCCACCTTGTCCTCATAAGCCGGACCAATCCCGCGCCCCGTTGTCCCTATTTTGGCGATAGAGTTCTGGTTCTCCCGCGCGCGGTCCAACTCTCCGTGAAACGGCAGGATGAGCGGCGTGTTTTCCGCCACCATCAAGTTCTCAGGATTGATGTCGACGCCTTGTTCGCGAATGCCCGCAATCTCTTTCAGAAGGTTCCAAGGGTCCAGAACAACGCCATTGCCGATGACACTCAGCTTGCCCCCGCGCACAACGCCAGACGGCAGCGCATGCAGCTTGTAGACATCCTCACCAATGACCAGCGTATGCCCCGCGTTGTGACCACCCTGAAACCGCGCTACCACATCAGCGCGTTCTGACAGCCAGTCCACGATTTTGCCTTTGCCTTCGTCGCCCCACTGCGCGCCCACAACCACAACATTTGCCATCCTAAAGCCCTTTCTGTGCGGAACCCCGCGCCCCTATATCGTCCTGATCCCAGCAGTGAAACCGCTAATTCCCACTTCCCCTAGACAAGTTGAGGCGTCTTTGGTCATCTCAGGCAAAATAAAAGGTTTTCGAGATATCCTTTTTGATCCGATTGGTTTTGGCTTTTGTGCTGGTGGCCGCCACCTACAACCCCACAGACTGAAATTTTAGCTGGGGCCTGACAAATTATGAAACGAACCTGCCCGTCACCGTGCTCCTCGGCCTCATCTTACTGGTGGACTCCATTGTTTATCCGCGCGCCACGTTCCGCTCTATCGGCCTCTTCGGGATGCTTCTGCTCCTTGCAATCATCGGCACGATCCTCTGGGTCGCATTCGACAACGGCTGGCTCGCCCTCGACAACCCAACCTTGCTAACATGGATCGGCGTTGGTGCCCTTTCAACCGTGCTGGCCACCGGCCTCAGCTGGCCCATCGTGCGCCGGGCGATTTGAGGTCAGGCGGATGTAGATGATGTGGATGAATAGTAACTAAATCGGAGGCATCAGCGTCCTTAAACAGAATGCCGTCTTTGCTCTTGCGAGAAAATCCCCATCCACATAGATAGACACAATCTGAACTGAGGTAAAAGAGTCTCCGATGGAAAACGTTGTTCTTATCATCCACCTGATCTTGGCGTTGAGCCTGATTGGTGCTGTCTTGATGCAGCGTTCCGAAGGGGGCGGTCTTGGACTGGGCGGCGGTGGCGGCGGACCCGCAAGCAGCCGCGCAGCAGCAACAGCTTTGGGTAAGTTCACATGGCTTCTGGCGATCGGGTTCATCTGTACGTCTGTCTCTTTGACGATCATCGGTGCGCAGAACGCCTCCAGTACATCCGTTGTGGACGGCATTGACCTACTGCCGCCAGAGGGTGAAGGCGCCACAACGCCTGATCTGGGCGACAGCCTGTTACCGCCAAGCGGGGACGATGAACCGCTGATACCGTCAGGCAACTAAGCACCTCTAATTCCTACAACTTCTGGGATATAGAAAATTTTTTGCCACATCATCTAGCGTTGCGGGTTGATTAGGCGACCCGAATCCACCTATCCTTAAACCCCGTGATGATGCGAATGGCTACGTTCGGGATTCCGCCAAAAACAAAACTTCACGGGGGTGCCGGCAGTGGCGCGTTTTATCTTTATTACTGGCGGTGTTGTATCCTCACTGGGGAAAGGTCTTGCGTCGGCCGCTCTTGGGTCATTGTTGCAAGCGCGGGGCTATTCCGTGCGCCTGCGCAAACTTGATCCCTACCTCAACGTCGACCCCGGAACGATGTCGCCTTTTGAACACGGCGAAGTTTTTGTGACCGACGACGGGGCGGAAACCGACCTTGACCTCGGCCACTACGAGCGCTTCACCGGCGTGCCCGCCCGCAAAACAGACTCGGTCTCCTCCGGTCGCATCTATTCTGATGTTCTGGAGAAGGAGCGCCGCGGCGACTACCTGGGCAAAACCATCCAAGTCGTCCCCCACGTCACCAACGAGATCAAAGAGTTTATTTCCATCGGTGAAGACGAAGTTGACTTCATGCTCTGCGAAATCGGCGGCACCGTTGGCGACATTGAAGGCCTGCCCTTCTTCGAGGCCATCCGCCAGTTCACCCACGACAAACCACGCGGCCAATGCATCTTTATGCACCTGACGCTGCTGCCTTACCTCGCCGCTTCTGGCGAGTTGAAGACGAAGCCAACGCAACACTCCGTCAAAGAATTGCAGTCCATCGGCATCGCGCCAGACATCCTTGTCTGCCGCTCCGAGCAGCCGATCCCTGACAAAGAACGGGAAAAGATCGCACTCTTCTGCAATGTCCGTAAAGAAGCGGTTGTCGCCGCCTACGACCTGTCGTCGATCTACGAAGCGCCGCTCGCCTATCACGAACAAGGCCTCGATCAGGCGGTTTTGGACGCCTTTGGCATCGCGCCTGCGCCGGCGCCCAAGCTCGACATCTGGGATGATGTCTATGACCGCATCCACAACTACGACGGCGAAGTGAAAGTCGCGATTGTAGGCAAATACATCCAGCTTGAAGACGCCTATAAGTCGATCAAAGAGGCGCTGACCCACGGCGGCATGGCCAACCGCGTGAAGGTTCAGGTAGAATGGGTGGATGCGGAGCTTTTCGACAAAGGTGACGCCACCCCCCATCTCGAAGGATTCCACGCAATCCTTGTGCCCGGTGGCTTTGGCGAACGTGGCACAGAAGGCAAAATCAAAGCGGCGCAATTCGCCCGCGAACGCAAAATCCCCTACTTGGGCATCTGCCTTGGCATGCAGATGGCCGTGATCGAAGCTGCGCGCAATGTGGCGGGCGTGAAAAAGGCAGGATCCGAAGAATTTGACCATGAGGCGGGCAAGAAACGGTTTGAACCCGTGGTCTACCACCTCAAGGAATGGGTACAGGGCAACCACAAGGTTGAACGCAAAGCCGACGATGACAAAGGCGGCACGATGCGTCTTGGGGCCTATGACGCGACGCTCACCGAAGGCTCCAAAGTGGCAAAGGTTTATGGCTGCACCGCCATCGAAGAACGCCATCGCCACCGCTATGAGGTCGACATCAAGTATCGCAAGAAACTGGAAGCCGCGGGTCTCAAGTTCACAGGCATGTCGCCCGATGGGCGCCTGCCGGAGATTGTGGAATGGGAGGATCACCCGTGGTTCATCGGCGTTCAGTTTCATCCCGAACTGAAATCGAAACCCTTCGCCCCGCATCCGCTGTTTGAAGGCTTCGTTCAAGCCGCGGTCGAAAATTCCAGACTGGTCTAGGAGGGCGTTGCCCCCAGGCCAAGAGGCCCTCCCTCAAAATATTTCGAGCAAGAGACGCGATGTGCATTGAGATCATTGTGCCCCAGCCCTATGTCTGAGCGATGTTTGGCGATTTACTTAACAGGCTGCTGATCCCTGAAAACGAAACGGTCAGCGATGATGATGCCCGGCTCGCCTTGGGGGCGCTTTTGGTGCGGATTGCACGGTCAGATGGCGACTACGCCACGGTGGAGCAAGATCAGATCAAATCCGTCTTGTCCGCGCGTTACGGCCTTGCGGACGCCACCGCCCTTCTTGGTAAATGCGAAACCTTGGAAGCCGAAGCGCCCGACACCGTGCGCTTCACCCGCGCGATCAAAGACGCGGTTGCTTATGAGGACCGCATCGGCGTCGTTGAGGATATGTGGACCATCGTTCTGGCCGATGGTGTGCGCGACAAATACGAAAACCAACTGATGCGGCTTGTGCCACCGATGGTCGGCGTCACCGATCAGGAAAGCAACGCCGCCCGAAAACGGGTCGAAGCCCGCTGATGATTGCCAGCCTGCCGATGTATGACCGCCCCTCCACGGCGGAGGCGTATGACAGGCTTTGGGCAGGAATCCGAGATGGGCTGATCGCGCGGGACATCCCTGCGCCGGATACTTTGAAGCGATCGATCCGCTATCGCGACACATGGGCACGCGATGATCTATTGCTGGGCCAAATCTGCGTCATGCCCCTTCAGCAAGAGTTTCGAAACGCCATCACCGTGATTGGTGCCGCGGACTACGCCATCGATGGCTGTGCTCCGGGTTTCTTTAAATCGCTCATGATCTGTCGGTCGGATGATGGGCGCTCAGCCCTTGAAGCTTTTGCTGGCGGCCAATTTGCCTGCAACGCCAAGCATTCCTTTACGGGCTATTACGCGCCGATGGAGCTTTTTGCTGAAAATGGCCTTCAGGTGACTGACCCGATCATCACCGGCTCGCATGACAATAGCCTGCGGGCGGTGGTTAGTGGCGACGCTGACTTCGCCGCGATTGACGCGCATACATTCGATCTACAACATCGCGATATGGCGGAAGCACGTTTGGTTAAGGTCGTAGCAGAAACAAAATCCGCCCCCGGTCAAAGTTTCATCACCACCAAAGACCGCGACCCAGCGCCGTTCTTCACAGCATTATCAGACGCGATCGCCGGACTTTCCGCCAAAGACCAAACCATCCTCAGGTTGCGTGGGATCATCGACCTGCCCCGCGACGCCTACGACACTGCGGTTCCCTTGCGTTAACCAGTGCCCGCCACAAAATAAATTGCATTCAGCGCCGGAATCGGGCGTAGTGATCCCGCTGCAATGGGGTAAACTGCCATATGGCCCAACCAGTTATCGAAATTCACGAGCTGCATAAGTCCTATGGGGCTTTGGAGGTTTTGAAGGGTGTCGACATATCTGCCGGCACCGGCGACGTTGTCTCCCTCATCGGCTCCTCTGGGTCTGGCAAATCCACACTTTTGCGCTGCGCCAACCTTCTGGAAGACAGTCAAAAGGGTGACGTGATTTTTGATGGCGAACCGGTGAAATGGACCGGCAGCGGCCTCAACCGCCGCCCCGCCGACAAATCCCAAATGATCCGCATCCGCACAAACCTGTCGATGGTGTTCCAGCAGTTTAATCTGTGGGCACATATGTCGATCCTGCAAAACGTCATGGAAGCACCCGTCACAGTGTTGGGCCGCGACAAGGAGGAGGTTGAAGTCTCCGCTCGTAAATACCTCGACAAGGTCGGCATTGGCGACAAATGCGATGTCTATCCTGCGATGCTCTCCGGTGGTCAGCAACAACGCGCCGCCATCGCGCGCGCGCTGTGTATGGAGCCAAAAGCCCTGCTGTTCGATGAACCGACCAGCGCGCTCGACCCCGAGCTTGAACAAGAAGTTGTCAAAGTGATCAAAGACTTGGCCGCCGAAGGCCGCACCATGATCATAGTGACCCACGATATGAGGCTTGCCGCCGATGTCAGTGACCACGTGGTGTTCCTGCATCAAGGCAAGATCGAAGAAGAAGGCACGCCAGAAGCCGTATTCAAAAATCCGCAGACCGACCGGTTGAGGGGTTTCCTCTCTGCCACGGTGGCTGCATAAATCTGACATCAAACGGGAGAACCTTGATGAAAAACCTTATTTTGACAGCTGCAGTTGCAGCTTTGACAGCGGGCGCTGCCGCAGCAGACGGCCACGGTGTTGTGCGCCTCGGCACAGAGGGCGCTTACCCTCCATACAACTTCATCAACGATGCGGGCGAAGTCGACGGCTTTGAGCGCAAAGTGGGTGATGAGCTTTGCGCACGCGCAGAACTGACATGCGAGTGGGTCACGAACGATTGGGACAGCATTATTCCGAACCTCGTGTCTGGCAACTATGATGTCATCATTGCGGGTATGTCCATCACGGACGAGCGTAAAGAAGTCATCGACTTTTCTGACGCCTACACACAGCCTGATCCATCTGGCTACCTCGCCCTGTCTGCTGACGCAGACATCGAAGGCGGCGTGATCGCAGCACAGTCCAACACAATTCAAGCCTCATTCATTGCTGGCATGGGAGCTGCAACATTGCTTGAGTTTGCGACACCAGAAGAAACAGTTGCAGCCGTCCGCAATGGCGAAGCTGATGCCGTTCTGGCCGACAAATCCTTCTTGCAGCCCATCGCGGACGCAGAAGCAGAGCTTGTGATGCTTGAGCAGCAGGAGCTGATCGGTGGTGGTGTTGGTCTCGGCGTGCGCCAGTCCGATACAGAGCTGCGCGACAAGCTTTCCGCTGCGATCCAGTCCATGAAGGACGATGGATCCCTTAACGCTCTGATCACAGAGTGGGGTGTCGGCGAACCTTTCTAAGGTTCAGCCAACCGAATTGAAGGGCCGTGTGATTGCGCGGCCCTTTTTCGTTTCAGAAACTGTCTAGCCTGTAAGGGGCGAGCGTCGTCGCCGTCTCATTGCTCGGCCCGTCGCGCACCTCTTTCGCAACAAGTTGGCCCAAAATAGCTGCCAATGTGACGCCCGAGTGGGCGCAGAGGGCATAAAGCCCGTCCTTTGCGTGTCCGACCACGGGGTAATTGTCCCTGGGAACGGGGCGTTGGGCTAAAGTCACCTCCGCCAATTGAAGGTCGAGGTTTGGGAACATCCCCCGCAACCGCGCCAACGCGGCGTCAGCGTCTTGAGAGAGAGAGGCGATTTCTTCGGACGTGTCCGACTGATGCGACACCGCCGTTGGCATCATCAACGACCCGTCCGCTAGTTGGCGAATTTCACCAATCGGACTGACAAGGATTTCGTTTGCCACGGGCGGCACAGGTTGCGTGCGGATCATGGCCCCTGGCCGCTTCAACATCGGTAGCGCCACTTCGACGGTCGACAGTAGGTGCTCCGACGCAACGCCCACCGCACACACGACGTCATCGGCCATAAATTTACCCGCCGTCGTTTCTACTCCGGTGATCTGATTACCATCCGCTACAAATCCAGTGGCGGTCACGCCTCGCACCACCTGCGCGCCCTTTTCCACTGCTGCACAAAGCAAGGCTTGCGTCAACTTGCCTGAGTCCGCCGCCGCTTCTTGCGCAAATCTCAAACACCGCTCTGGCGGGGTGTGAAGGTCGGGCACAAGCGCAGTAAACGCCTCCCGATCCATTACGTCGAATGCATAGCCAAGCTCTGACAAAGCCGCGGCCTGCGTATCAAACTCCGCACCATCGCTCTCGAAACAAAGCGCGCCGCACCAATCGATCGGCAGTGACAATTCCTCTGCCAATCCCCGATATGCCGCTAAAGACTGCTGCCGCAGCCGGAAATGATCCGCATCCAGATAGAAGCTCGCGTTGATCCAGCCAAAAGAGGCTTGCGTCGCCCCGCCCTGCCCGCTGTCGATCACCGTCACATCCGAGCCGGCCTTTTGCAGTTCATAGGCCGTTGCAGCACCCAAAATGCCCGCACCGATGACCATTACTTTTTGCGCCATACTGACCTTTCCAACTCCCCATGAACGCCAAGATCATTGACACCCTCACCTCCATACGTGAGGAATGATCAACGCCACCCAACGACGTGAATATGTTTAGCTATTGCACGGATCCCGCGGCCTTGTCAGGCTTCAACTGGTTGTCATGCTATTTGACGACCGGGAAGCATATGAACCTTTACTATTCGGTCGGCACGGTCCTGTTGCTTCTGGCGATCACCGCGCCCACGGCATTGGCGTTCGGCTTTGGTGGCGCGTCCGCCGCCCGCAGCGGCGTCGCCACCCTGCGATGGATTGGAAAAGCTTATATCTCCATCGTGCGCGGCGTTCCTGACATCGCATTCTTCCTGTTCTTCGTCATCGCACTCGATCAGGTCTTCGAATACATTCGCCACCGCTGGAAATGCCCCGACTGGGAAGAGGCGATTTACCAAGGCAACGACTTCGTCGTCTGTGCCCAAGCGAAACTACCTTTGGGCAATGCCCCACAGTGGCAGCACGAAACCTATGGCTTCATACTGGCTGTTCTGACCTTCGCCATCGTATTTGGGGCTTTTGCTGCCAACGTGCTCTTCGGCGCGATGCGTGCCGTTCCAAAAGCGCAGCTTGAAACCGCGGCCGCCTACGGCATGACCCAACGCCAAATCAATCGACGGGTATTGATCCCGCAAATGTGGGTCTATGCCCTGCCAGGCCTGTCGAACCTCTGGATGGTGCTGATTAAAGCCACGCCTCTGCTGTTCCTCTTGGGCGTGGAAGACATCGTCTATTGGGCGCGGGAATTGGGTGGCACAAAGACCCCACAATTCACCGACTACCCGCACGGGGACTGGCGCATATGGTACTTCGCAGCCCTTCTAATATTTTACCTGCTGTTCACCAAAGTGTCTGAGGTCGTGCTCGACCGTATAATGGCGCGCCTCACGCACGGGCAAGCGACGGCGGCTGGCGAAGCACAGCGAAAGGCTGCGGCATGAATTGCGCTCAAACTATCGCTGACTATGCCTTCCGCAGCATCGGATACGGCGAACGGCTACTCCCCCGCAGTGACTTCACGCTGTGCCAGCAATTCACACTGATCGGCTCCGGCATGATCTGGAACATCTATTTCGGGGTTCTGGCACTGCTCTCCGGCTTCATCCTCGCCACTGCCGTGGCCGTTGGCAAAGGGTCGTCGAACAGGATCCTGCGGAAATGCTCCGAATGGTTCATCTTCATATTCCGTGGCTCGCCGCTCTTCATCCAGTTCTTCTTTGCTTACTTCCTGTTCCTGTCGCTCAAAGGCGTCTTCCCAATCTTCCGCCCACTGACTTCGGCCACCTTGGGCGCGCTGATCGTGCTCTTCTTCAATACCGCCGCCTACTCGGGTGAGATTTTTTATGGCGCGTTACAATCCATCCCAAAGGGCGATGCCGAAGCCGCAGACGCCTATGGCCTGTCGGGGTGGGGCCGTTTTCGCCGCGTGATCTGGCCTACCATGCTGCGGCTTGGCTGGCCTGCTTATACGAACGAAGCGATCTTTCTGTTCCACGCCACAACGCTGGTCTTTTTCGCGGGCTTCCCCGCCAAACAACAACGTGGTGACGCGCTCTATTACGCCAACTATTTCGCGGATAAGACGTTCAACCCGTTTATCCCCTACCCGATCTTGGCAGGCTACTTCATCCTGCTCACACTGATCATCATCGGCATCTTTGGTATCATCAACACGCGGCTGAACCGCCACCTGCCACAAGACGCCAAACGCAAAATCCGCTACAGGCCGCAATTGATCCGATGAACGCTCAAACCATCCAATGCGGGGCGGCTGACCTCAATGGACAGCTTCGCGGCAAACGCCTGCCGTATGATATGCTGGACAAAGTCGCAAAATCCGGCATCCGCTTCCCCTTGTCTGTTTTCAACCTCGATATCTGGGGCGAAGACATAGAAGACAGCCCGCTGGTCTTTGAAACAGGCGACGCCGATGGCGCCATCCTGCCCACCGAACGCGGATCGATCCCCCTGCCTTGGCTGGCGGAGGAAACAACCTTCATCCCGCTCTGGGGCTTCAATGAAGACGGCACCGCCTTCGCCGGTTGCCCACGCCAAGCCCTCAAATCCATCGTGGATCGGTTCGCTGCACATAGCCTCACCCCCGTCGCCGCGTCTGAGATGGAGTTTTACCTCGCCGATCCCAGCGACGGCGAAGTCACCCCAATCGCCGAAGAACCCGGCGGCCAGATCATGTCGCTGCGCGCGCTCGACCGCTTGGACCCGTTCTTTGTCGATCTCTACCAAAGCTGCGCTGCGATGGGCATCGCAGCTGAAGCCGCCACATCGGAAAGCGGCACCGGCCAGTTCGAAATCACCATTCAACACACCAACGACGCCCTCAAAGCCGCCGATGATGCGTGGTTCTTCAAACTCTTGGTTCAGGGCCTCGCCGCGAAACACGGCATGGCGGGCAGCTTTATGGCCAAACCGATGGCGGAAGACGCCGGAAACGGGATGCACACCCATGTTTCGCTACTGAATGCCGAGGGGCAGAATGTCTTTGCAGACGGCACCGAAGACGGCACGCCTTTGTTGGAAAATGCTGTCGCCGGATGCCTTGCAGCCCTGCAAGACCTGACGCTCATCTTCGCGCCGCACGCCAACAGCTATGCGCGCATGGTACCCGGGGCCCACGCGCCCACCAGCATCTGCTGGGGCCACGACAACCGCACCGTTGCCGTGCGCATCCCCCGCGGTGATCCTAAAGCCAAGCGCGTCGAACACAGGCTTGCCGGTGGCGATGTGAACCCCTACCTCAGCTTGGCCGCGATCCTTGGGTCCATGCTCTACGGTATCGAAAACGCGCTCACACCGCCAGAGCCCGTCACCGGCAACGCCTACGATCAAAGCCATCCGCAGGTGCACGGGACATGGGCCAAGGCGATCGGCGCTTTCGAACAGTCGGGCATCGTCGCCAAAATCTTCGACCCCAAACTCATCAGCTACTTCACGGCCACCAAGCGCCAAGAATTGAAGCGATTCCCGACCCTCTCCCCCGACAATCAATTGCTGAGCTACCTTGACAGGGTCTAGGCTTCCCGTCGAAATACACTTCAAAACAACCCACACGGTGATTTATGAAAATCGGCATTCTCCACACCGGTCACGCTCCGGACGAAGTTCTGGGCGAACTGGGCGATTATGACGCCATGTTTATCAAACTCTTGGACGGCAAGGGTTTCATTTATCAAACATGGGACGTAGTCGACATGGATTTCCCAAGCGACGTGCATCAGGCCGACGGCTGGCTCGTCAGCGGCTCCAAACACGGCGCGTATGAAGATCACCAGTTCATACCACCGCTCGAAGATTTCATCCGCGCCGCCTATGACGCCGCAGTCCCCACCGTAGGTGTCTGTTTTGGTCACCAGATCATTGCGCAAGCCCTGGGCGGCAAGGTAGAGAAGTTCGCAGGCGGCTGGACCATCGGCCCCCAAACATACGACTGGGGTGGCATCCCTTGGGCGCTAAACGCATGGCACCAAGACCAAGTTGTCGAACGTCCCGCAAAGGCGACCGACCACGCCGGCAACCAATTCTGTGAGAACGCAATCCTTGTCTACGGCGACCGCGCATTTACGATGCAGCCGCATCCTGAATTCCGCAAACCAATGATGGACGCACTGATCGATTATCGCTCTAAGGGGCTGATCCCGAACCAGCAAATCGCATTGGCCACGCAAGGCATGGACGCTGCAAACGATGATGAGAAAATGGCCGAGATGATCGCTAATTTCTTCAAAACCCGCGAGGTCGCATGAGTTGGCGCAAAAAGATCCCACAAGCGGCGCAAGCCTATCTTGAGAAAAACCGCCTCGATGAGGTGGAATGTGTCATCGCTGACCTCCCCGGCATTGCACGTGGCAAGGCTGTACCTGCGGCCAAATGGGAAAAGCAAAGCCATTTCCACCTGCCAAACTCGATCTTTTTTCAAACGATTACGGGCGGATGGGGCGAAGCGGCTGGTCCGGAAGGATTTGTCGAACCTGACATGATTCTGAAACCGGATCTGAACACAGCGACCGCAGCGCCGTGGGCGGACGACGGCACGCTTCAGGTCATCCATGACGCATGCACCGCGGACGGCAAACCGGTTGGATTTGCGCCGCGCAACGTCCTCAAGCGCGTTGTCGCAGCCTATAAACGGGCTGGCCTTACGCCCGTAGTGGCGCCAGAGATGGAGTTTTTCCTCGTCGCCCGCAACACCGACCCCGCCAAGCGCATCGAACCCATGCTGGGTCGCACGGGCCGGCCCGCCGCAGGGCGCCAAGCCTATTCGATGACCGCCGTTGACGATTATGGCCCCGTCATCGACGACATCTACGAATTTGCTGAAATCCAAGGCTTCGAAATCGACGGCATCACGCAAGAAGGCGGCGCGGGCCAGTTGGAGATCAACCTCCTCCACGGTGACCCAGTAGACCTTGCCGACCAGGTCTTCTATTTCAAACGCCTCATCAAAGAGGCCGCGCTCAAACATGATTGCTTTGCTACTTTCATGGCCAAACCGATCGAGGATGAACCGGGCAGCGCGATGCATGTACATCATTCCGTGCTCGACGCGGATGGCCAGAACATCTTCACCGGACCGCAAGGCGGCGAAACCGATGCGTTCTTCTATTTTATCGGTGGTTTGCAGGAATACCTGCCAAGCGCCATCGCGATGCTAGCCCCCTACGTGAACAGTTACCGCCGCTACGTCCGCGACCATGCGGCGCCGATCAACCTCGAATGGGGCCGCGACAACCGCACCACAGGCATCCGCATTCCTGTTTCACCTCCCGAGGCGCGGCGGATCGAAAACCGCCTCGCCGGTATGGACTGCAACCCATACCTTTGCATCGCGGCCTCGCTCGCCTGCGGACTGCTCGGCATTCGTAAGGAAATCCGGCCCGACAAACGCTTCAAAGGCGACGCCTATGATGGGGAGGATGACATTCCCGTCGGCCTATACGCCGCATTGGAGCTTTTTGACGAGGCCAAAGACCTGCACAAGATCCTCAGCGAAGACTTCGCCCGCGTCTACTCCATCGTGAAACGCGCCGAATACGACGAGTTCCTGCAAGTTATCTCACCGTGGGAGCGGGAGCATCTCCTGCTCAACGTATGAATCCGCTCTTTCGTAACGACCGCGCGGGCGAATTTCCCAACAGTTGGTACGCTGCTAGCGCCGACATCCCTGACAAGCGCGCGGTTCTCAAAGGCCAGCATCAGGCGGACGTCTGCATCATCGGCGCGGGCTTCACGGGGCTGACCGCCGCGTTGCGACTGGCCGAAAAAGGTTTTGACGTCACCGTCATCGACGCCCACCGCGCGGGCTTCGGCGCCTCTGGACGCAACGGCGGGCAAGTGGGCACGGGGTACAACTGGGATCAAGCCTCACTTGCCAAAAAGATGGGAGAGGGCCCCGCTCGCGCCGTCTGGGACCTTGCCGAAATGGCGAAAGCGGACATTGCAGAATTGGCGACTAAATACGCTCCAGAGGCCCGGCTGACCCCCGGCGTGGCGCATGGGGCCTATTCGCAAAAGGAAATCCGCGAAATCCATGAAGACTGCGAATACCAAGCCAAAACATATGGCTACACGCTAAACGAACCCCTCGACCAAGCCGCGTTCAACGATCTGGTGAAAACCGACAAATACCGTGGCGGCGCGCTCGACATGGGCGCGGGGCACATCCATCCCCTACGCTATGCGCTTGGCCTCGCTTGCGCGGCAGAGGCTGCAGGCATCACCATCTACGAAGGCTCCCCCGTTCACAATGTGACCAAAGGCGACCCTGCCAAAGTCCAGACGGACAAGGGATACGTGATGGCAAAACACGTAATCTTCGCTGGCAACGGCTACCTGCCCAACATCGAAGACAAAATCGCCGCCCGCGTCATGCCGATCAACAGCTTCATCTGCGCGACCGAACCCTTGGGCGACCGTGCGGCAGAGGTGTTATCCCGCGACATCGCCGTCGCGGACGACAAATTCGTCGTGAATTACTACCGCATCTCCGAAGACAAACGCTTCCTCTTCGGGGGCCGCGAAAATTATGGCATCGGCTTTCCCAAAGACATCTCCACCAAACTGATCGAACGGATGAAAAACCTTTTCCCGCAACTCAAGGGCGTCGGCATCGATTATGTCTGGGGCGGCACGCTTGGCATCACTATGACCCGCCTGCCCTGCGTCCAACGCATCGAACCGAACATCTGGTCCGGCGCAGGCTTCTCCGGCCACGGCGTCGCGCTTTCAGGCTTCACCGGCCGCGTCATCGCCGAAGCCATCGCCGGTCAGGAAGAGAAGTTCGACGCCCTGTCCAAACTCCCTGTTCCACCTTTCCCAGGCGGCAGCACATTCCGCATGCCTTTGTTGACGTTGGCAATGACGTGGTACGCGCTCAGAGACCGGCTGGGGGTTTAGGACGGAAGTCTACAAGACGTGCTCCTAGACGACCCGTGCGAGCAGCGATTGAAGGGTCTTCTGTTCCCTCTCAGAAATCGGCCCAAGGATTTCACCGATCACCTCTGCAACTGTTTGCTTCAATTCGCCAACAACCTCTGACCCCTTGGACGTTAGGAAGATCAAGCTGACGCGGCCATCGTCTGGTGACATTTCACGATGCACGAGCCCCTTTGTCTCCAAAGATCGTATCATCCGAGTCATTTGCGATTTGTCACGCGCAACGCGCTTTGTGAGTTCATTCAGACTAATCCGCCCAGTATCCGCAAGCGTCATCATCAGGATGGCTCCGCCAGGGCCAACCGCTTCCCTATCAAAGTCTGGCGCACGTTCCTGCAGACCGGAGTGAATCCTGCGCATGAAACGATCGACAAGGAGGGCAAGTTCGGTATCTTGCATTTTGTTGATAAAGTCTACTTATTTACTTAGTAGTTATAATCAACTTAATACGACGCCATCTCGGCTGCAACAAAAGGGAATAGGGCATGACAAACTCACAAACACGTGCGCTCAAAGTGGCTACAATGCTTTAGATCATATGGGGTTTGGTGCAAACGCTTGAGGGTTTGATGGTGCTATCAAGTGATGCCACAGGCGGCTTTCAAGCCATCGCCGACGCGGTCGATCTAGCCTCACTTCAAACTGACTATCACACGGCCGTCGGCGGCGTGCTGAGTCAGCACGGTTGGAACTTAGGTTGGTTCGGCATCGCCACGGTCATCGGGGCGATACTTATCTGGCGCAAAAATATTACCACCATTTGGGTGGCGGGGATGATCGGAGGTCTTGCTGATATTGGCTATCTGCTCTTCGTCGATTTTCCCGACTACGTAAATTTTGTACCCGGTACCGTTATGACATTCATTTCTGCATCAGCGGTAGCTCTGAGCTTTTGGGTCTGGCTTTCCGCCAGAAGGGTCACGTCCTAGAGCATATGCGTAAATTGAAGTTAATGGTCTAGGTCATTTAAGTAACGCCCGCTTCGTCGGCAAAGCAAGCAATCCGAAAAGACTACAACAACCGCAGCTTCCCCTCCAACCACGGTGCATCCGCAATCGTCGGTGCGATGAAGTGTTCTTCGATCAGGGGCTTTAAGCGCCCTGCGATATCCGTCGGGAATTCGCTCAACACCCCCCGCCGCGCAGTGAGGGAGATGGTGCGGGAGAGCTCACCGAAAGGCATCCGCAGGATTTCCACCTGATCCTGAAACCGCGCCGCGCGTTTCCAGACAAGCGGCGTCACAATCGCCCAGCCCGACCCTTGCGCCACCATAGACATGATCGCGTAATAACTGTCGAGCTCGAACCGGTGCCGCAGATTGATGTTCTGATTGCCCAGATGGTCGGTCAGCAACCGACCAATGTAATGATTGCTGGCGTAGCGGATCATCGGCATCCGGCGCAGTGACTTTTCGATGTCAGAGGTGACCTTGCCTTTGGGGGCGACGACCAAAAACGGCTCTTCCATCAACGGGTGGACTTCATTGTCCTCATTGTGCTGGCCGATGTCAGCGGCCACGATCACGTCCAGCGCCCGCGCCTCCAACTGATCGACCAATTGATGGGAGGCGGCAGTTTCCAAAGTGAAATTACAATTCAAAAGATCTCCCCCCATGTTGGTGAGCAATGCAGGCGTCACATCCGCCTCAAAATCTTCGACCATGCCCAGCCGCAATCGCGTCAGCCGTGTTGGATCAGCCATCGCCAATTCCGCTTGCGCCTGTGCTGCTTCGTTCAAGATAGTGTTCGCCCGCCGCAGAAACATGTCGCCCGCAGGGGTCAGCGACACAGGCCGCGCGCCCCTGTTCAAAAGCGTGGTCCCAAGCGCCCCTTCCAGATTGGTAATCTGCTGACTGACTGTCGCGGCCGAAGCCCCAAGTCGTCGTGCCGCTGCAGTGATTGAGCCTTCTTCAGCCGTCGCTACAAAAACCTCCACTCCCCACAGTGTGATTTTTCCTGCCGTAATCGTCATTGCGTCCTCTTCTTGTCGCAAACGAAAGACTAAGCGGTCCGACAGACGATTGTAAGCCTGCAAAACGCCCCCTACACTCAACTCAGATTCAGGGAGACACGCTATGAACAAACATGCGCCAAACTCGTGGGAAGCCCGCGCCGATGAACATTCGTTCTATGGGTTTACCGACCTGCCCACGATCGAGGATCGCGGCGCCATAGTTCTAACCCACGGCAAGGGGCCTTACGTCTACGACGTGCATGGCCGCGAATATCTCGATGGCAACTCCGGCCTATGGAATATGGTCGCAGGCTTTGACCACAAAGGAATGGCTGAGGCCGCAAAAGCGCAATATGACCGCTTCCCAGGATACCATGCCTTCTTTGGCCGGATGTCCGATCAAACTGTGCTGTTGTCCGAAAAACTGATCGAAGTCTCCCCTTTCGAGCGCGGCAAAGTCTTCTATACAAACTCAGGGTCAGAAGCGAACGACACCCTCGTAAAAATGCTCTGGATGCTCGGCTGGGCCGAAGGCACACCCCAGAAACGTAAGATCATCACGCGGATCAACGGCTATCACGGCGTCACCGCCGTGGCTGCTTCCATGACCGGCAAGCCTTACAACCACGTCTTTGGCCTGCCCCTGCCTGAATTCATCCATGTCAGTTGTCCACACTACTGGCGCTTCGGCGAAGAGGGGGAGACGGAAGCAGAATTTACCGCCCGTCTCGCGCAGGAGCTGGAAGACACGATCGAGCGCGAAGGCCCCGACACCATCGCAGGCTTCGTCGCTGAACCTGTGATGGGTGCGGGCGGCGTCATCCCCCCGTCAAAAGGGTACTTCCAAGCGATCCAGAAGGTCTTGAAGAAACACAACATCCCGCTCGTGGCCGACGAAGTCATCACAGGCTTCGGTCGCACGGGGGAGGTTTGGGGCTGTCAGACCTATGACTTCATGCCAGACGTGATCATCAGCTCCAAAAACCTGACTGCTGGCTACTTCCCAATGGGCGCCGTGATCCTTGGGCCAGAAATGACCGACCGGATGCAGGCTGCGTCGGAGAAATTCGATGAATTCCCGCATGGCTTCACCGCCTCCGGCCACCCCGTCGGCTGCGCGATTGCCTTGAAAGCCATCGACGTCATTATGAACGAAGGCCTGATCGACAACGTCCGCATGCTGACCCCGCTCTTTGAAGATGGCATGGCTCGCATCGCGGAGCACAAGAACATCGGCGAATGGCGCGGCAAAGGCCTGATGGGCGCGCTGGAAGCCGTGGCCGACAAAGAGACGAAGACACCCTTCGACGGCGCCCTCTCCGTCTCAGAACGCATCGCCAACGCCTGCACCGATCAGGGTCTGATCTGCCGCCCCTTGGGCCAAGCCATCGTCCTCTGCCCCGCGTTCATCCTGACGCCTGCGCAGATGGATGAAATGTTTGGAAAGTTGGAGAAGGCACTGGACGGGGTGTTTGCGGAAGTCGGTTAGCGACAACCAAATTCGATCTAAACCCGCAGATCCATAGGATGGGCGCACGTGCAGCGAACGACCGCTTTGGAGCCCAAATTACTCATCCGTCAGGGTGCGATGAACGCCCGGTTCTGGAGCTTTCTATTCATTTCCGCATGTGGATTTTTGTAAGTACTATAATTCATCGAGAGAACATTATGATCGACCCTACCGCGCTAATAACCTATTCGTTGATCGTTCTTGGTTTTATTTTCATTTCCGCACCTGCGACCCTCTTGACCGTTGGGCGGGCGACAACTTCTGGAGCTAAAGTTGGTATCGCGACCGGCGCTGGTATCACAGCAGGCAACTTACTCCAGACGATCATGGCAGTCGTTGGCATCTCGGCGATCATTGCGGCATCGGCCACGCTCTTCACTATCGTGAAATACCTTGGCGCCGCTTATCTGGTCTATCTAGGTTTGAGGGCGACACTCAAAAAGGCTTCGGTTAATCTGGAGCAATGTCGTGTTCCCATCACCGCACCCCAAGCCTTCAGACAGGCGATCCTGGCCTAAGAGCTGAATCCTAGACCGCTCTGTTTTTCCTTGCGTTCCTGCCCCAGAAGAAGGCTTCGTCATCGCACAACTTACCATTCTCGGAATCGTATTCGCTCTGATTGGCTTTTTTAGCACCATTGTCTACTCGGTGGTACAGGGCGGCCTTGGCAACTTCCTTCGTCGCAATCCGACGGTTTTCAAGCAGCGGGGCAAGGTTGTTGGTAGCATCTACTGCGCTCTGGGCGTTCGGCTAGCGCTGCAGGAGCTATAAGCAGACACTGCTCGAATGGCAGTAAAGTCCGCAAACCAAACGTTGGCTCGCCAGCAATACAGACAATTGGTCCCGTCTCTACTTCCCCATCTTCGACAGCTTTTCCTGTAGCGATGCCAATTGATCTTTGATGTCGCTCAGATCATCGCCCTTCTCGGCAGGTTTATCCTCGGATTTGGTGGGCGCCATCATCCCGCCGGTCATGGCCTTGAAGAACGCCTCTTGCTGCGCCCGCATCGCCTCGAACCCGGGCATGGAGGTCATTGGGTTCATGCTGGTCATATTCTCCATCGCTTTGGATTGCCCTTCACGCAGCATTTCAAAACTCGCCTGCAAAAACTCCGGCACGACGGAGGCGGCTTGGCTGGTGTAGCTGCGCACGAGGTCGGTCAGCACGTCGACAGGCAACACGCTTTCGCCGCGGCTCTCATGCTCTGCAATGATCTGCAAAAGATACTGCCGTGTCAGGTCATCGCCTGACTTGAGGTCCACGATCTGAACCTCCCGCCCCTCCCGAATAAAGGCCGCAATATCGTCCAAAGTGACGTAATCGCTAGTCTCCGTATTGTACAAACGGCGGCTGGCGTAGCGTTTGATAAGAAGCGGTTTTTCGGCTGCGGCCACGTGGCGTCCCTCCCAAGACATGTTGCAGTGCAGAGAATGCTATGCCGCGACCGCGAAAAATCCAAGCTAAACTTCTGATGTTCAATCAGCGCATAAAAACGGGATAGACTGCGCCAAAACATCATCAGGCCGCTCCTCCGCAAGGTAATGCCCGCAGTCAATCGTCTCACCGGTGACACGCTCCACCCGTTGCTTCCAAAGAGCCAAACACTCAAAATGCGCCTCAATTGCGCCCTTGGCACCCCAAAGGACATGCACGGGGCAGGTCACTTTTCGGTCCCCGTCCGCATCATCGTGAGCGATGTCGATCGTGGCCGCCGCGCGGTAGTCTTCACACGCCGCGCGGATCGTCTCTGGGTCAGAAAACCCATCGATGTAGGCTTGCAGCGCTTCCTCGCTCAGCGCCTCACCCCCGCTGCCCCAACTGCCGCACTTGCGGCGCACAAAGGCTTCTGGATCAGCAAGGATCGCCTCTTCGGGCAAAGGACTGGGTTGGATGAGAAAGAACCAATGCCAATAAGTCCGTGCGAACGCATCTGTCGTGTTGGCATACATTTCCCGCGTCGGTGCAATATCGAGCAAAACCATCCGCTCTACCCGATCCGGCCAATCCATCGCCATCCGGTGGGCCACCCGCGCCCCGCGGTCATGAGCCAAGATACGAAAGCTCCGAAACCCCAGCTGCTCCATGACGCCGAGCATATCCGCCGCCATCGCGCGTTTCGAATAGGTCGCGTGATCCTCAACCGTCGGCGGCTTCGCAGAAGCTCCATAGCCCCGCAAATCCGCACAGACACAGGTGAACCGTTTCGACAGCTCAGGCACAACCTTGTGCCACATCACATGCGTTTGCGGATAGCCATGTAACAGCAACAGCGGTGGCCCCTCCCCTCCGATACGGGCAAAGATGTCGACGCCATCGACCGTGATGGTCTGCTCAGTAAATCCTTCAAACATACGCGCAGCATGGCCAATACACGCCACGCCCGCCACCGAAAAACACCCTCGCGCCGTCCACACACGTCCACACCTTAACAATATGTCGCCATTCTCCGCTCGATGACGGGCCGCTAGCGTTGCCGAAATAGGGAAGATTTCATGATAAAACGCATTCTCAAATGGCGCGGATTTAGCCTTTTGGTCCTGATTTGCATCTTGGTATTCAACACATGACGCTACACTCCCGCGACAATCACGCAAACATTTGAAGACCTCCCGATGGTCGATGCCAATGTCGTGGCTGAAAAGCTGAGCCAAGCCATCCAGATCAAAACAATTTCTCACCCGTTTGGCGCCCCAGACAGGCAGTAAGCCTATGAAAATTTTATCGTGTGGCTGGCAACCACCTTCCCAAATGCGACGATTGCGCTCGATCAAACCCTCGTTGGTGGCCACACCCCACTCTACCATTGGCAAGGCCAAGATCCCTCAGCGGAGGCGATCCTGATCAGCGGTCACTATGATGTCGTCCCGATCGAAGGCGACTGGTCACGGTATCCTTGGGCCGGTGAAATTTCAGATGGGTTCGTCTGGGGACGCGGCGTGCTGGATATGAAAGGCGGCGTTGTCAGCTTGATGGAGGCAGTGGATCGACTGGCCGCCAACGGTTTCCAGCCATAAAACTCTATCTAAATCGCGCCGACACAGGATGAAGAGATTGGCGGCGCTGGTGGAGCACAATCCGTTGTCGCTTAATTTGAGGAAAATGGCATCGACATCGGTTGGAGCCTTGATGAAGGTTCCTTTGTCCTCCCCGATGTGATCAGCGCGATCCATACGGATATCGCCTCCATTAACTTGGCCGACAAGGGCTACATGACCGTCAAAATCACGACGCAAGGGTTGGGCGGGCACAGCCCGCTCCCGCATCGGCAAACCGCCGTCTCCAAACTGGCAACAGCCATAACCGAGCTTCAGGCCGATCCGGTGCCCGGGGGCCTTACCGATGTCAGTGCGGAATTTTTGACGAACTTGGGCAACATATGGGGCTCACGGAACGCGTGCTGTTTGCAAACACACGGCTCTTTGCCCCTTTTATCGAAAGCACCCTATCCAGTGCCAACACAACGGATGCGATGCTCCGGACAACTAAAGCCCCGACCATGTTGGAAGGCGCAGAGGCGGAGAATATTCTGCAACAAGAGGCCAGCTTTTTCATCAATTTCCCCCTACATCCGCAGGACAACAAAGCAACCGTCTTGGCGCATATCGATAGCAAAATCTCTGACTCGCATATCGACGTGGATGTGCTGAATGCGCGTTCGGCAAGTCCCGTTGCCTCCCACGAAAATGATGCCTTCGGACATCTTGCCACCACAGCGCGACAGGTCTTTGGCGACGTCGTTGTTGCTGGCCCCACAATCGCGGGTACGGATTCATCGCACTACCACCAATACGCCAAGGACCACTATCGCTTCCTGCCGTTAGTTTTCATGAACGAAGACATCGCGCTGCTGCTTGGCAAAGATGAGCGCATCTCGGTCGAAAACCTCGGCAAGGCCGTGCAGTATTACGAACTTCTCATCCAAGGTCTCCAAAACCGAAAAAAAACGGTCCGCGGGAGGAGGTGCGGACCGTTTTCCAAATAAGGTGACCTAAAGGGAGGAGACGGTCACCTATTCAATTGCTGCACGAACCCGTTAATCAACACTCGTTACCGTGCAGCAGAATTGCTTACTTTACGGAAGCAGTTGCTTTCTTCGCAGCAGCTGTCACATCAGCAGTTGCTTTCTTTGTAGCAGCTTGAACCTCCTCAGAAGCTTCTTTGCCAGCAGCCATCAGCAGTTCTGCAGTCTGTGTCTGAACCTTCTTCGCGATTTCAGCAAAAGCAGCCATGTGCTCCGCAGCAGCTTCAGCAGATGCAGATGCGAAGTCTGTGACAGACTTTGCATAGTCAGCAGGCTCTGCCTTTGCAGTTGTCAGCGCGGACAGCTTTGTGAATGTGTCGTTTGCCCACTTTGCAGAAAGCTCTGTTGATGTCTGAGCGGCTTCGATGTTCACAGCGGACATCTTCTCAGCCAATGTCGCCTGAGATTTAAAGGACTGTTCCATTGCTTTCGTGTCAATTGGGAATGCACCCATGATGTCTTTGAAAGCAGCTGTGAAGTCTTGTGTCTTAGCCATTGTCTTTTAACCTTTGTGATTCGGAGCGGGCTGGAGAGTTCCTGGGAGGACCCGCTTTAATTAGATGACCCAGAGATAATTGCTGCATCGCAGCATTTCAAGAGATTTTCTGCATCGCAGCAAAAAATTTTATGCAACTGCAGAATTAAAAATAAATATCTATTCTTCAATAACATAGGTTCCTGGTGCTGCGGCCAAAATCGGCCGATCACCTGCTCCTGGCATCCGTGCCGCGACTTTTTTGCCAGACTTTTTCGCCAACCAAGCGCCCCACCGCGGCCACCATGATCCCTCATGTTTGTCCGCTGACGATTGCCAATCCTCAGGCGTCAGACCCATCTTCGGATTGGTATAATGACCATATTTCTTTTTGCTGGGTGGATTGATGATCCCCGCGATATGGCCTGATTCAGACAAGATAAAGGTTTTTTCCTTCGATCCCATCTTTTGAACGCCGCGATAGCTGCTCTTCCACGCTGCAATATGATCGGTCTCACAGGCTATTGCACAGACAGGGATTGTCACATCTTTCAACCGAACGGTCGTACCCGCCAAGTCAAATCCGTCGGTCGCCAGCTTATCGGCTTGGCAAAGCCCCCGCAGATATTCGACCGACATCTTCGCAGGAAGGTTCGTCCCATCGCCATTCCAATACAGCAGGTCAAACGCAGGCGGCGCTTTACCCATCATGTAACTTTTGATCGCAGGGCCATAGATCAGGTCATTTGACCGCAAGAATGAGAACGTCCGCGACATATAGAAATGATCAAGAACGCCAGACCCGTTCACTTCCACCTCAATCCCGTCGACAAAATCATCGTCAAGGAAGACCCCGACCTCCCCCCTGTCGGAAAAATCCGTCAGCGTTGTAAAGAAGGTCGCAGAATTGACCGACGTGTCCTTGCGCTGCTTCATCAACGCCAAAGTGATCGACAGCGTGGTGCCCGCGATGCAATAGCCCACGGCATTGACCTTTTTGACGTCACAGATCGTTTTTACCTGATCGATTGCCGTCAGATACCCCTCTTCCACATAATCCGTCATGCCCACATCGGCATAACTCTCATCCGGGTTGACCCAAGACACCACAAACAGCGTGAAGCCCTGATCCACGATCCATTTGATCAAGCTGTTCTGCGGTTTCAGGTCCATCACGTAGAACTTGTTGATCCACGGCGGGAAGATCACCAAAGGCGTCTCATGCACCTGATCTGTCGTCGGCTTGTACTGGATCAGCTCGAACATCCGGTTGCGGAACACGACGGAGCCTTCAGTCGTCGCCAAATTCTCCCCAATCCGGAACGCATCCTTATCTGCGAGCGTCACAACAAGATCGCCGTCATTCGCCTCTAAGTCTTTGATGAGGTTTTCAAGACCTTTCACAAGGCTCTCACCCTCTGTCTGAGCGGCAAGCTCCAGCGCCTCAGGGTTGGTAGGTAGGAAATTCGTCGGGCTCAGCATATCGATGATTTGCTGGCTGAAGTATTCAAGCCGCGACTTCTCGCCCTCTTCCAAGTCGTCAATGTCATCCACGGCCTGTTGGATCGCCTGCGAACTCCTCAGATACTGCTGCTTAATGAAGTTGAAATAGGGGTTGGTTTCCCACATTTCGTGGGCGAACCGCCGATCCTTTGGCGTTTCATCCCTGGGCGCTTCGAATTTGCCCTGCATCATCAAATGCTGCGCTTCGACGTAATGTTTTACCGATTTCGACCAATATTCGAGCTGATGCTCTAGTATCTTGGCAGGGTTTTGAGCCATCTCCGCCCAATATGCACCCATCGCTTTTGCATAAAAATCAGGCGCCGGTCCTTGCAATGCTGCAGGCACAGCACGACCCTTGCCCATAACGCTCAAAAGCCGTTGGGTCAGCTCTTCCGCCCGCGCAAGATTTGCCTCTAAACGGTCGATATTTTTACCAGATGTTGCGGTTTCACTGATATCTTCAGTTGTCATACGGCCAACCCCGCCCTAGTTTGCAGCTGCAGCATCTGCGTGTGTAATGAGCCTGTGTCTCAATCAGGAAAGATAAGAATATGAAATACATGATGACGTATGACCTGATGGAGTCGGCGCGCAATACAAACCAATGGCTTGGGGCCACGGCACACGCCTTCGCTTCTTATCCTTTTATGTCAATGAGGCCCAACCCTGCAATGGATTGGCTCAAAGCTTGGGGCGAAGTGACGGAGCGTACATTTGCCCGCATGGTTGTCAAACCTGATTGGAACATCCCAGATTTCACCAACGAACAGGGCAAAGACCGCCGCGTCCACGTCGATAAGATCATTGAGCGCCCCTTCGGCGATCTGATCCATTTCCGTGTGAAGAACCGCGAAAAGATCAAACCCACCATCCTCCTCGTTGCGCCGATGTCTGGCCATTACGCCACGCTGCTGCGCAAAACTGTCACCAGCCTGGTCCCAGATTATGAAGTCTACATGACAGATTGGCATAACGCGCGCGACATACCTGTCAGCGCCGGAAAATTCGATGTTGAGGATTACACCCTCTACCTCGTCGACTTCATGAAAGAGCTTGGGCCAGACACCCACGTGATGGCGGTATGTCAGCCCGTGCCCCTTGCGCTCGCCGCTACAGCTTATTTGGCGGAAGAAGATCCAAAATCTCAGCCGCGCTCCCTCACCCTCGTCGGCGGTCCCGTCGATCCAGAAGCGAATCCGACCGAAGTCACTGACTTTGGCCGCACCGTCACCATGGGCCAGCTTGAGCAGACCATGATCCAGCGCGTCGGTTTCAAATACGATGGTGTCGGCCGCATGGTGTACCCCGGCTTGCTACAATTGGCGTCCTTCATCTCCATGAACGGCGAAATGCACGCAAATGCCTTCCGCGACCAAATCATCCGCGCCGCCAAAGGCGAAGCCGCCGATCACGACCGCCACAACAATTTCTACGATGAATATCTGGCCGTCATGGACATGACCGCGGAGTTTTACCTTTCTACTGTCGAGCGTATCTTCAAGAACCGCGAGATTGCGAAGAACGAATTTGTGGTCGCTGGCCGCAAGGTTGATTTTGGTAAAATCACCGACGTCGCTGTCAAAATCGTGGAAGGGGAAGAAGACGACATCTCCGCTCCTGGTCAGTGCCTCGCAGCGCTCGACCTTCTTACTGGCCTCGATGACAGCAAAAAAGCCTCCCACGTCGAACCAGGTGCGGGTCACTACGGCATCTTCGCGGGAAAAAGCTGGCGCAACAATATCCGCCCACTGGTGAAAGAGTTCATCGAAGCCAACAGCGGACCTGCGAAACCCCGCAAGTCCGCCAAAGTTGTCACTCTCAAGTAGGTTCAGCCAACAACATCTTTAGGTTTGTAGGCTCTGCCTGCAAACGCTCCGGCGCGACCGTCACTGGCAGATCGCTTAAAACTGCGTTCAGCTTGAGCGCTTTCTCCTAGCATTTGCCAATGCCCGCAAATAGAACCCGTAGTGCAAGCTCTCCGCTTCTTAGCGTACGTCGAACACAATCTGTCGCAGCGCCCAATCAACGGTGCCAGTCAGGAAGCCATCCGCCGTCTGTGCTTCCATGTTGTTGAGCATCAGAACACGGCCATCCGCACTGTTAGCCCGCAGCCAAAGCGTCGCAGCCCCCAAGCACTCATCGCACTTAAGATCAGCGGTCAATTGCACGCGCTTCCCGCGATACGCCGCCCCATCAATGCTCTGCATCAACGTCGCCCAACCGCTCTGTTCACCACTGTCCCGCACACTCCGGATAGTGGTTGGGGGACCAGCGGCATCAGGATCAATCCCAACGCGGTAGTCTTGCGCCTGCTCACCGCCAACCCGCCAGCCTTCAGGCACAACAAGCGCGGTTGATGTCTTTGGCCCGTTGGTGACAGCGCTGGCCGTGTTCCAATCGGCAAACCCAAGTTGTTTGGCAACAATCTCCAAACACTCGCTATGGCTCTTGGTGACATTGTCGTCCACCAAAAGGCTGCGCAGCGTTTTGGCCATAGTCTTTGGATCACGCGAATCTGCATGTCCGTTCTCCTTCATCATAGGATGAACCAGCAAGACATCAGGGCGCGTATTGCTGACGGGTTCATCCCAGTCAGAAGAAAGAAAATGCTATATTCACCATACCCAAAGGCACGCGCGGCGTGTCATCGAACCCACTCGAAATGCAGGAGTGACATCTCAATCTGTCAAGTTTACCTTACCGCAGCACCAACGCCATGCGCATCCATGATGCCAAATGTTCGTTCACCGCTTCGGGCCGTTCCAGCATTGGCAAATGCCCTGCGCCCACCACAACCTCACACCGCGCGTTGGGGATCATTTCGGCCAGAAGCTCTTGTTTTCCAAAAGGAACATGTCCGTCCTCATCCCCACATAAGATCATACATGGAATGTTGAATTTGCGCAGGTTGGATTGTTGATCCCGTCGCCTCTGCATCGCCCGTGCTTGCCGGACATAAGCCTCCGGCCCAAGATGCAACGCCATATCGCGTACCAGATCGGACACCACCAACCGATGCGGCGTATCCGCCAGCCACGACGATGGCATCTCCTTACCAATCACATCTGCAAACCGCCCCGACCGCGCCGCAACGATATGCGGCTCGCGGGCAGAGGCTTGCTGCGGCGTCTCTGCCAAAGGCGAGGTTGAGATCAACGCCAGCCGCGTCACACGTTCCGGTGCACGGCGCATGATCTCCAAAGCCACAGCACCGCCCATGCCCGCACCGATCAAAGCAAACTTCGATGGCGCCCAGCCTAGGATTTGGCTGGCGATTTCTTCCATCCGTTCGCCTTGCGTGGTTGGTGCAAACATCACCGCATGGTCGGCAGACAACGCGCCAAGCTGCGGGCCAAACACCCGCACATCACACATCATGGGAGGAACGCATAAAATCGGCTCCGCAACCATCACAGCCACCCTAAATCAATACCGTCGCTTATGTGACAAATCCGGTGACAGGCTACAAGCCGATGTGATCAGATACAGTGTGCCCAGTCCAAAATTAGCTCAGCCAGCGTCTCCGTCTGGTTGGGGCTAAAGGCGTCGCCTGCCATCACATGCCCCATCTTGTCGTCCTCCGGCCCTTGGACAAGCGGCAAATGCGTCACAGACCCGCCCCAAGCCGCCATGACCTTCTTGGCCTTAGACGCGTTGATCACCTGATCCTTGTCGTTCAGCGCAAAAAACGCGGGCATCTTGAGCGCTCCATAGTCAATCCGGCGGGCGCGGCGCACGGCTTCGCCCATCGGATAAACGGCGGAGGTGGGGTAGCGTGTCGTCCAATACTGCGCGTGCAGATCATTCTCCACCTCAAAGCTCTGTTCGCGCCCGGCCAGCAAATGCCCACAGTACCTGATGAATGGCAGATCCAAAGTGAACTGGGCAACCTTGTTATGCAGTCCAAAGTTGGGGGAGACATAGACAACCCCAGCGGCCTTCAAGCCCGATGCCAGCGCCAATGAGGCCAAAGTGCAGCCGGTGGAACAGGCCATGACGATGACCCGCTCGCCAATCGCCGCCCCAATCTCAAATGCTTCGTTGGCATCCTTCTGCCACGCCTCATAGGTCGACGCACCAAAGGCCGCGCCGTCCTGCCCATGCCCCGTCAACCGCGTCAGAAACAGGTTGGCGCGCAAGTTCAATGCAATCATCTGCGGCATTGGCGACAACTCCCCAGGTGAAGCCGAAAAGCCGTGGATGAACACGACAGACCACTGCGTCTGCCGGTCCTCCTTCGCGGCCCACTGGATGCGCTTCTCGCATCCGGGGCGCAGGGCGGGCACAGTCGCTTCGCGCTGAGCCAGCCACGCGCTTATGCCAACCAGCTCAACCAAGGGCGCGCCTCTGCATCGGCAGATAGACAAACACCAGCGCTAAACACGCAACGCCCAAGATGCCCGCAGGGATCAACGTGATCGACAACTGCAACGTCTCAAGCGCGCCTTGCGTCTGCTCAACAGCGCCTTCCGTCGTCTCTTGCCAACCTGCACTGGCAAGGATCAAGCCCAGCACCGCAGGAGCCACCGCATTGGCCAGCTTCTGACCAAAGAGCCAGATTGCCGAAAACGCTCCTTCAATCGCGATCCCGCTCTCGCGCCGGGTGATGTCCATCAGGTCAGGATAAATCGCCCAAGGGATTTGCTGATAAGACCCATTGGTGAACCCCGCGATGACAAAGAGTCCTGCAATCGCCGTCACGTTGACCGAAGGCAGAGCGCGATACAGCACGTAGAGCAGCACCATATAAAGGACGAGGCCCAGCGCCAAAGCCATCACCTTGCCCATCCGGTGCGACAAGAGCACCCAAACCGCTTGGCTCAAAATCGACCCGACCACGAAGGCCGCAAACATCAGGCTCAACACGGTCAGCGCCTGCGCGGCTCCAGACAGCGCCGTCTCCCCATTATCAAGGATCAGATACAAGGCCCCAAACGGCAGCCCCGCCGTAATCAACGCGACAGCGAGCGTCATGATGCCATAAATCATCACCAGCACAATAAAGGGCTTGTTGCTCATCACCATGCCAAAGGCGCGGGCGACGCTGATGTCCTCAGGCGCTTCTCCACGCGGGGCATTGCGTGTCGCGAAGATCGACAGCCAAATTGCGCCGATCACCAGCGGACAAACCAGCAAGGCCGCCGTGGCATAGCCAAAGCCACTGGCCAAACCAGGGATCAACGCACCCCCGATCAAAATGCCGATGCTGGCGAACGCCATGCGGAAGCCCGTCATCGAAGACCGCTCTTTCGGGTCCGTCGTGATCTCCCCCGCTTGCGCGCTATATGGGATCGCCACCATCGTGAACCCGATCGTGGCCACGATAAAGAACGCGATGACCCATGTGAGATTGCCAGTGCTGCCCAAGCCCTCCGGCACCGCGAACATGCCAACCATGCCCGCCGCCATGACCAAAGCGCCCCAGAAAATCCAAGGCGCGCGGCGCCCCCACCGTCCATTCGTCCTGTCGCTTAAGTATCCGATCAGCGGGTCCGTGATCATATCGATGATCAAAACGGCAGTCGTCACAAGGCCTGCGACTCCCACCGGAACCCCAAGGAAAGCTGTCAAAAAATTTAGAATAAGCAGCTGTTTTACAATAACAAAAACAACAATGCCCATATCGGCCAGTCCCCAACCAGCCTTCTGCCCAACGGATAATGCCATGCGATCCTCCCAAAACGCGATTCTCAGAAACCTAATGGGACCAACCCACGCAACCAATCGAAACGTTACGTAGCAGCAGCTCAGATCACAAATATTCAGGGAAGCGTGTGTGTTTTCGCACAGGCAGATTTCTTGACTTGGCCCTACTGCATCGCACTTCACTATTCATAACTTCACGAAAACACATAAGTTCCCCATGACCGTTTCTCGGCGACAAGCTTTACTTGCTGGTGCCGCTCTTCCTCTCATAGCCACTCTTGCATCCAGCGTTTCAGCGTACGGACACGCATCTGCGGCCCCTAAACCGGTACACAGCGATTTCAACTTGCTCGACTTCCGTGTGACGACATTGCTCGCCGGATCACGCGCAGTCGAGGAACCACAATGCATCTTCGGCCTGAACGTGGATGAAGACACTTTTGAAGCCGTCAGCACCGAAAACTTTATCCCGACGGATGCGACACAATTTTACTTCACATCAACCGTGGTGAACGCCAGATCAGAGGTCATCCTCTTTGACACGGGTCTCAATTCTGGAGGGATAACCTCGGCCTTGGTGGCTACGAGCTAGACTGCTGATGATGTCACTCATGTCGTCCTTACTCGCATGCATGGCGACCACATTGGTGGTTTGACCGATGACACCGGTGCGGCGACGTTCCAGAACGCGGCCTATGTGACAGGTCAGATCGAATATGATCACTGGGCGCAGGCAGATAATGACCGCTTCGATCAAAAGGTCAAACCACTGGTGGAGAAGATGACGTTCATCGGCGACGGTGCTGGTGTCACGTCCATGGCAGCCTTCGGTCACATGGTCTACATGCTCGAGAGCGGCGGCGAACAGCTCGTGCTCGCTGCGGATATGACCAACCACTATGTCTGGTCGCTCGCCTATCCTGATTGGGAAGTACGCTTTGACATGGACAAGTCCGCCGCAGCCCAGACCCGCCGTCGCGGAGTGGGCATGCTAGCCACGGATAAGGTGCCTATGGTGGGCTCTAACATGCC